>NZ_JBEXGM010000017.1:0-165959 GCF_040607335.1 Streptomyces sp. NPDC005303
GCCCGCGCCCGCCGCCCTGCTCACCGCGACCGCCTGCGGCAGCCAGCGAGGCCAGGACGACAAGGGCACCGCCTCGCCGACAGGACCGCCGCACCCGCCTCCGTCAGTGAACCGAACAGCCGCAGGCGGGAGATGCCGCCGTCCGGGAAGATGTCCACGCGCGCGTGCGTGCCCACCGCCGGGGCCGGCAGCACGAAACGGTGGTTGGTGTCGGGCTGGAGACGGGTGCGCGGGAGGATCTCCCGCCAGTCGCAGTCCTCGCCGTCGCGGACCGACACCGAGGCCCAGCCCGCGCTGTTCCCCTTCAGGTACGCCGTGTCGATCTCGATCGCGCGGATCTGCGACTGGGCCACGAGGCGGTAGCGGATCCAGTCGTTGCCCCGGTCACGGCGGCGTCGGGTCTCCCAGCCGTCGTCCATCTTGCGGGAGCGGCCCGGCTGGATGGTGTTCGACGCCGGCGAGTAGAAGAGGTTGGACGCGTCCTCCGCCTGGCCGCCGTTCTCCAGGGCGACCACGTCGAAGGTGCCGAGGACCTCCAGCCACGCCGGGTCGGGGACGACCTCGCCGTACACGCGCAGGCGGGCGATGCCGCCGTCGGGGTGCTGGTTGACCCGCAGGTGGGTGAAGCGCTGTTCCAGCGACACCTCGAAGCCGTTCGCAGCGTGGCCGCCGACCGGCGTCCGCGGGACGAGCGTCGTCCATTTCACGTCGTCGCCCAGCAGTTCCTCCGGTGCCGGGGAACCCGCGACGCTCGTACCCTCGACCGACACCGCCTGCGGGTAGTTGCCGCGGAAGTGCGCCGTGTCGACCACGATCCCCCGGATGACCCCGGGCGCGCCGAGGCGCACCAGCGCCCAGTCGTGGTACTCGGCCGTCGGCCAGGGGTGCTCGGCCGAGGCGCCCCGGCGGCGCCGCGTCTCCCAGCCGTCCATGATCTTGCCCTTGTGCCCGAAGTGTTCGGGGTCGAACTCGGCCCGCTCGGGCATCAGCAGGTTCTCGCGCTGGGCGAAGAACTCGTCGTTGGCGGCGATGACTCCGGCGCCGAGCGTCCGTGCGGCGAGGTTGGCGTACTGGGTGAAGGGGAAGTCGGCGGTGCGGTAGTCCGCGTACGGGTCACCGCCGCCGTACGGGTTCGCGTCGCCGGTGAAGCTGGGAATCGCCGTCACGTACATGTGCCTTTCTGGAGTTGCCGGTGCGGGTGGATCAGGGCGTACGGGTGAGCAGTCGGCCCCTGGGGGCCGTGAACTCGCCGTCCGTCACGATGCGTTCGCCGCGCAGCCAGGTCGACTTCACCACCCCGTACAGGGTCTTGCCCGCGTAGGCCGTCACGCGGTTGCGGTGCTGGAGGGCCGCCGGGTCCACGGTGAAGGTCTGGTCGGGTGCGAGGACCGCGAAGTCGGCGTCGCGGCCGGCCTCGATGGCGCCCTTCCGGTCCAGGCCCACCAGTTGGGACGTCCGCGCCGACATCCAGCGGACGACGTCGTCCAGGGAGTGGCCGCGTTTGCGGGCCTCCGTCCAGACCGCGGCCAGGCTCAGCTGGAGGCCCGAGATGCCGCCCCACGCGGTGGCGAAGTCGTCCGTCTTGAGGTCGGCCGTGGACGGTGAGTGGTCGGTGACCACGCAGTCGATGGTGCCGTCGGCCAGCGCCTGCCACAGCAGGTCCTGGTTGGCGGACTCCCGGATGGGCGGGCAGCACTTGAACTCGCTCGCGCCGTCCGGGACTTCCTCCGCGGTGAGGGTGAGGTAGTGCGGGCAGGTCTCCACGGTGATCCGGACACCGTCCGCCTTGGCCTGGGCGATCAGCGGGAGCGCGTCGCTCGACGAGAGGTGCAGCACGTGCACGCGCGCGTCCAGCCGCTTCGCCTGGGCGATGAGTTGGGCGATCGCCGTGTCCTCGGCGTCACGCGGACGGGATGCCAGGAAGTCCGCGTACCTGGGTCCGGCCTGCTGCGGGGCGGCTTCCAGATGGTGCGGGTCCTCGGCGTGCACGATCAGCAGGCCGCCGAAGGAGGCGATCTCGGCCAGGGACCGGGCGAGCCCGTCCTGGTCGAGATGCGGGAACTCGTCCACTCCCGACGGCGACAGGAACGCCTTGAAGCCGAAAACACCCGACTCGTGCAGCGGACGCAGGTCCTTGACGTTGTCGGGCAGGGCGCCGCCCCAGAATCCGACGTCGATGTGGGCCTTGTCGGCGGCGACCTCCTGCTTCGTACGGAGGTTGCCGACCGTCGTGGTGGGCGGGAGGGAGTTGAGCGGCATGTCTACGAGGGTGGTGATGCCGCCGGCCGCCGCGGCGCGCGTGGCGGTCCAGAATCCCTCCCACTCGGTGCGCCCGGGGTCGTTGACGTGCACATGGGTGTCGACCAGGCCGGGCAGCAGGACGTCGTCGCCGAGGTCCTCCAGCCGGGCGTTCCCGGCCACGGGGGCCTCGTACGGCAGTACCGCCGCGATTCGGCCGCCGGCGACCGCGACAGACGCGGGCCGCGTCCCCTCGGGTGTGATGACGCGCGTCGAGCGCAGCACCAGTTCAGTGTCGGACACCCGGACCCCTCTCTGCCGCCGTTAACTTCCGCGTAACGGAATTCAACTTTCTGTTGAAGGAGTCTTCACTCCCGGTCGAGCGTCGTCAAGGGCACACTTCCTCAAGGGGCGCCTCGCGTCGACACTCTAGACGTTTCCACAAAGCGGAATTAAGATTCCAGCAAGCAGAACGTAGCCATGCACCAGCGGGGAGTCAACCGACTGCCGGGTAGGCTTCTGCCCTCCTGCCCAGACCCGACAGGCAGCCCCGAAAGGAACGCGCCGTGCCGACGTCCAGCGCCAGCACCACCGACTCCGCCAAGTCCGCCGGTGGCGGGGTCCAGTCCCTCGAGCGCGCCTTCGATCTGCTGGAGCGGATGGCGGACGCGGGCGGAGAAGTCGGACTGAGCGAACTGTCCGCGAGCAGCGGACTGCCGCTGCCCACCATCCATCGCCTGATGCGGACACTCGTGACCTGCGGATACGTCCGTCAGCAGCCCAACCGGCGCTACGCCCTCGGTCCGCGTCTGATCCGCCTCGGCGAGTCGGCCTCCCGGCTGCTCGGCACCTGGGCCCGCCCCTACCTCGCCCGTCTGGTCGAGGAGACCGGCGAGACGGCCAACATGGCCCTGCTCGACGGGGACGAGATCGTCTACGTCGCGCAGGTGCCGTCGAAGCACTCGATGCGGATGTTCACCGAGGTCGGCCGGCGTGTCCTGCCGCACTCCACGGGCGTCGGCAAGGCCCTGCTCGCCAACACCCCGGACGACGAGGTGCGCGCCCTGCTCGCCCGGACCGGCATGCCGGCCGCGACGGAGAAGACGATCACCACGCCGGACGGCTTCCTGGCCGCCCTGAAGGACGTGCGCGGCCAGGGCTACGCGGTCGACGACAACGAGCAGGAGATCGGCGTCCGCTGCCTGGCGGTGTCGGTGCCCAACTCCCCCACGGCGGCGGCGATTTCGATCTCCGGCCCGGCGGGGCGGGTCACCGAGGCGGCCACCGAGAAGATCGTGCCGGTGCTGCAGCAGGTGGCGGCGGAACTCTCGGAGGCACTGGCCAGCCAGAGCCCGGTGTGACGGCCTTGGAGCGCTGGCCGGGGCGGTACACCGACCGGCACGGCACCGAGGACGTCGTCTTCGAGTCGGACGGCCGGGAGCTGATCCGTACGACGATCAGAGGTGTCCGCTTCGAGAGCGACTCCATGGAGGACCTCGGCGCGGTGGGCGGCGAGCCGCCCGAGCAGATGTTCTCGTTCTTCGACGGGGCGCTGTGCTCCTGCCTCCTGGAGTGGGAGGTGCCGATCCCCGTCGAGGTCCGGGGAAGCGGTGTCCGGCCGGGGGTGCTGCGCTGTGCGCTGCGGCTCGGGGACCCGGCGGGCCCGGGCCGCGGCCTGGACGCGGAGACCCTGACCACCACGCTGCTCCTCGACGGGTACGAGTTCCGCAACGCCGAGGGGCAGGACGACTTCGAGAGCGCGCTGCACGACATCCAGCGCAAACTGCCGCGGGCGGCCCGGATGAAGGCCTGCATCGCCTGCGCGTGGTCCGACTACAGCCCCTACGGCAACGGGCTGATGGCCGGGCTGGCCTGCTTCCGGGACATCAAGGACCGCTACCGCCTGGTCAAGGGCAAGCGGAGTCCGGGAAGCATCGTCGACGTCTGGGACGAGCGCACCGAGTTCGTCCAGGAGACCTGGCTGTGCGAGGAGTTCGAGCACCGGATCGGCGACCGGGGGTACCGGGGACCGTTCCCCTACCGCGGGCCGCACGCGACCTAGCGCCGCGGCTCCCCGAACAGCTCCACCGCCCTGCGCACGTCGGTCAGCCCCCGCGACAGCGCGCTCACCGAGCCGATCGCCCCGGCGATCAGCAGTAACGACCGTCGCAGACGCGGGACTTCGGGCGTGCCGTCGATCGTCATGGCGGCGAGTGCGGCGAGTTCGTCCTCGGCGATGCCGCGGTCGGGGAACTCGGCCGGGTGCGCGGCGAGTTCGCGGCGCAGCCGGGACACGGCGGTCCGCAGCTCCACCACTCTCTGATCGTTGTCGCTGCCGGTCACTGGCCTCTGCCCCAAGATCCGCAACACAGCTCTCCCCCCTCGCACTCCCACGTGCGCCCCACCGTCGTGAAGCCCCTGCGGCGGCGGTCAGGCCCCGAGGGACGCGGGTCAGTAAACGCCACGCAAGGCGAAGCGCGCCACCGTACGGACCGAAATTCAGCCCTTGGAAACCCGGCGCACGCCGGCGCGTCAGGTATGCAGGACGCATGACGGAGAACGAACAGCAGGTCGCCGGAGTGCTGCTGGCGGCGGGCGGTGGGCGGCGGCTCGGCGGGCGACCCAAGGCATTGCTCGAACACCGGGGCCGCCCACTGGTCGAACACGCGGTCGGTGTCCTGCGCGCGGCCGGCTGCACCCGGGTGCACGTGGTCGTGGGGGCGGCCGCGGCGGCCGTACGGCAGGGGGCCGAGCTCAGTGACTGTGTGCTCGTGGAGAACCCGGAGTGGGCCGACGGCATGGGGTCGTCACTGCGGGCCGGGCTCGACTCGCTCGCCGGGACGGAAGCGCGGGCCGCGCTGGTCTCGCTCGTCGACCAGCCCGGCATCGGGGCGGAGGCCGTACGCCGGGTGCTCGCCGCCTACGAGGACGAGACCTCGCTCGTCTCGGCCGCCTACGACGGCGTACGCGGCCATCCCGTCCTCCTCGGTGCCGCGCACTGGGCCGGGATCGCGGCGACTGCTACCGGCGACCGGGGGGCACGCGCCTATCTGAAGGAGCACCAGCACGCCCTCACGCTCGTCGAGTGCCGGGACGTGGCCGAGCCTTACGACATCGACACGCCGGCGGATCTGGCACACCTTGAGTGAACGCGGTGGCACGCAGAGCCACCATTGCTCGACCCGGAGAATCTCGACATCAACAAACGATTGAACTTCCACGATGAGGAAACTAGTATCCACTGTTCAGAAGCGCCCTGCCCCTGCGAGGGGCGCCGCTCGCGTACCCGGTTCGACTGGCACCCGGTGCCACCGCTGAAGGAAGTGACAGCTCATGTCCGCACCAGCGCCGTCCCCGCTGGCCATCGTCGACGCCGAGCCCCTGCCGCGGCAGGGGGAGGTCCTCACCGAGGCGGCCCTCGCCTTCGTGGCCGAGCTGCACCGCCGGTTCACGCCCCGGCGTGACGAGCTCCTCGCCCGCCGCGCCGAACGCCGCGCCGAGATCGCCCGCACCTCCACGCTCGACTTCCTCCCGGAGACGGCCGCGATCCGCGCGGACGACTCCTGGAAGGTGGCCCCCTCCCCCGCGGCCCTGGACGACCGCCGGGTCGAGATCACCGGCCCCACCGACCGCAAGATGACCATCAACGCCCTGAACTCCGGGGCGAAGGTGTGGCTCGCGGACTTCGAGGACGCTTCGGCCCCGACGTGGGAGAACGTCATCCTCGGGCAGGTCAACCTGGTCGACGCGTACACCCGGAACATCGACTTCACGGACGAGAGGTCCGGCAAGTCGTACGCGCTCAAGGCCGACGCGGAGCTCGCCACCGTCGTCATGCGCCCGCGCGGCTGGCACCTGAACGAGCGGCACCTGGTCGACGCGGACGGCTCCCAGGTCCCGGGCGCGCTCGTCGACTTCGGTCTGTACTTCTTCCACAACGCCCAGCGGCTGCTGGACCTCGGCAAGGGGCCGTACTTCTACCTCCCGAAGACCGAGTCGCACCTCGAAGCACGGCTGTGGAACGACGTGTTCGTCTTCGCCCAGGAGTACACCGGCATCCCGCACGGCACCATCCGCGCGACCGTCCTGATCGAGACGATCACGGCCGCGTACGAGATGGAGGAGATCCTCTACGAACTCCGCGACCACGCCTCCGGGTTGAACGCGGGCCGCTGGGACTACCTGTTCTCCATCGTCAAGAACTTCCGTGACGGCGGCGCCAAGTTCGTGCTCCCGGACCGCAACGCGGTGACGATGACCGCCCCGTTCATGCGCGCGTACACCGAACTCCTCGTCCGCACCTGCCACAAGCGGGGCGCGCACGCGATCGGCGGCATGGCGGCGTTCATCCCGTCGCGCCGGGACGCCGAGGTCAACAAGGTGGCCTTCGAGAAGGTCCGCGCCGACAAGGACCGCGAGGCCGGCGACGGTTTCGACGGCTCCTGGGTGGCCCACCCCGACCTGGTCCCGATCGCCATGGAGTCCTTCGACAAGGTCCTCGGCGACAAGCCCAACCAGAAGGACCGGCTGCGCGAGGACGTCCACGTGGAGGGGGCCGACCTGATCGCGATCGACTCGCTGGAGGCCAAGCCGACGTACAACGGCCTGGTCAACGCCGTGCAGGTCGGCATCCGTTACATCGAGGCCTGGCTGCGCGGACTCGGCGCGGTGGCCATCTTCAACCTCATGGAGGACGCGGCCACCGCCGAGATCTCCCGCTCGCAGATCTGGCAGTGGATCAACGCGGGCGTCGAGTTCGAGCACGCGGGAAACACGGTGAAGGCCACCCCGGAACTGGCCCGCGAGGTCGCCGCCGAGGAGCTCGCGAACATCCGCCGGGAGATCGGCGAGGAGGCCTTCGCGGCCGGACACTGGCAGCAGGCCCACGACCTGCTGCTCCAGGTCTCCCTCGACGCCGACTACGCGGACTTCCTGACCCTGCCGGCGTACGAGCAGCTGCGCGGCTGATCTTCAAGAGGCTCACTTGTCCGAGTGGCCCAGGGACTTCCCCGGGGCCACTCGGTCGCGTACGGCCTGCTTGACCGCCGTGGGCTCGGGGAAGCCCTGCTCCCGCCGGTCCCAGACCACCTCGCCGCCGACGCGCACGACGAAGATCCCGCCCTTGCCTGGCTTGAGCACCAGTTCCGTCAACTCGGTCTCGAAGGTCGTGAGCAGTTCCTGCGCCAGCCAGGCCGCGCGCGGCAGCCAGCGGCACTGGGTGCAGTACTCGATCTCGACCCGCCGGGAGTCCGAGGAAAGCTCCGTCATCCGAGGTGCACCGACCAATCCTGTTCCGCGGCCGGTTTGCCGTGCAGGTCGGGGACCCGCTTCAGCCACTGGGGCCGGCCTTCCTGTGTCCTCGCCGCCCGTTGTGCCTCCTCGGCGGCGAGTTCCTCCCGGGAGGGGAAGTCGGTGGGCAGCCATGACCCGGACGCCCGCACACGCGCGTGGAGGTACGTCACATAGGCCTCGCGTGCCTCTGCCGGGGTCGTGAAGTCGGTGAGCCAGGCGTCGGGTACGGCCGCGGTGACCTCGCGCAGGAGGTCGAGGGTGACCCTGGGCGCCAGCTCCGCGTCGGCGGCGCGGACGTCGGGGCCGTAGTGGCCGAGGGCGTGATGGCGGAAGTCGTAGGACTTCGCGGGGTCCGTGCCCTCCCAGCGGTGGTGGAAGACGAGGGCGGCACCGTGGTCGATCAGCCACAGCCGCGGGGGCGCGATGCCGAGCGTCGGCCAGACCATCAGGTTCGAGCTGTGGACCGTACGGTCGACGTTGACGGTCAGCGCGTCGAGCCAGACGATCCGGCCGGCCTCCAGCGGGTCCACGGGGAAGGTCCTGGCGATCTCGGGGGTGAAGTCACGCGCGCCCGGCAGGTAGTCCATGCCGAGGTTCGCTCCCGCGCTCGCCGCGTGGAGGTCCCGCACCTCCTGGTGCGGCTCGCTGTCGGCGATCGCCGGGTCGAAGTGCACCAGGACCAGCTCGGGGAAGCGCAGCCCCAATGCCCGAGCCAGCTCACCGACGATCACCTCGGCGACCAGCGCCTTGCGACCCTGGGCGGAGCCGGTGAACTTCACGACGTAGGTGCCCAGGTCGTCGGCCTCGACGACGCCGGGGACGGAGCCGCCGGTGCGCAGGGGCTCGATGTAGCGGGTCGCGGTAACCTCTCTCAGCATCTTCCAAGGCTCCGCATCTTGTTTTCCTTAGATGTCATAGCGAGCTCCAACCAGGTGCGATCCAGGAAAACCTCCTCGATCAGCCCTGGGGAGAATCTGGGGAGTTTCGGCTGGCATGCTCATCACCCTGCCTCCCCAGCAGTCCGTCGATGGCGGTGCGGCCCTTGCTTCCCGCCTCCGGCATGAAGTGAGCATAGTAACCAAGCGTGACAGCCGGGGAGGAGTGCCCAAGCCATCGCGCCAGCGTCACCACGGACTCTCCCGCTTCCAGCATGATCGAGGCATAGGTGTGCCGCAGCACATGGAAGCCGTCCTTCGGCGCGGCCTCCCACTGCCAGTCCTTCGCGCCCTTGGCGCGCGGCGGATGATGCCGGCCTTGGCCAGTGCCGGCTTCCAGGTGTAGGTGTTCCACGTGTTGACCGCCCCGGCGTTGCCGAATCGCGTAGTGAGCAGGAGGGAGAACTTCTTCCGCTGCTTGTCCGCGTCCGGCTTTCCCCACGGAAGCTCCACCTCCACCGGCGGGAACGCTTCGACGTGACACTTCAGCTCGTCAGCCACCGAGAGAGGCATGTCGACGATGCGTGTCTTGGCACCCTTCGGCAAGGCGAAGTACAGCCTCCCCTTGATCGCCTGAACTTGGCGACGAACATGGAGGACACCTCGGCCGTAGTCGATGTCCGCCGGACTCAGTCCGAAGACTTCACCCTGCCGAAGTCCGCACCCCAGTCCGAATACGACGGATATCCGGTGCTGAGGGCTGATCACGTCCCGGACGTGGAGTGCCCTCTCCAGCAACCACGCTTCGCGTCGCTCCTTCGGCGCCTTCGGCCACCGGACCGACTTCGCGTGCATGGGGTTTGTGAGGAGCCGTTTGTCATCGACGGCCGCCTCCAGAACGCTGGAGAGCTCGGACAGGATGCCGCGCCGGTAGTCGACCGAGGAGACTGTCGTCTCCAACGTGGCGATGTACGTGCGGAGTTCCGCCGCCGTGATGTTCCTGAGCGGGAGCTCGCCCAGATGCGGGACGATGAGAAGGCGCGCTCTCCGCTCCTGGTGGCCCTGGCTTCGGAACATCTCCCCTACCCGGCGCCCAGTGCAACGCAATGTAGTCGGCCAGCGTGATGGACCCATCGCGCGGATCCACGAACTCGCCGCGCTCCTCGTCGGTGGCTGCCCGACGGAGCCACGCCTTGGCGTCCTCCAGGACGTCGAAAACGAGCGTCACGGCCGACAACCCGACCCGCCCACTTTTGGGCAGCCCGGACTGCCACGACCAGTTGCCCGCGAGCTTCGTCCTGCTCACGCCGGAGGCCACCTCGCACATCATGTCCCGCGCTGCTTCACCGGTCGCCGTTGGAGTCACGCCCTCCAGTCCACACCGCCTCGTGAGAGGGAAGCGGCTCATCCCCCGGAAAGCACCCGATAACCGCCCAGGCGTACGTGGCAGTTCTTGTCCACCATCCCGCCCCAGACATCGTCCGTCGAGTGAACGCCGCTGCCAGTAGGTGAACCGCTCCATCGGATCGCCATCCATGCCCCATGGCCAGGGAGTGACGATCTCGTCGATCTTGAGGAACACCGGTGCCGCTTGGTCTGCACGGTTGGCCTTGACGAGCGCATAGGCAAAGAGGTTGAGGTCGGCGAGGGCGGCCGCTGTCCCCAGGAAGTCCGGCGACAGCAGGTCGCGTAGGGCACGGTCCAGGACGCGCGCCGCCTGGGGCTGGGTCCGGTACCGGGCTGCTTCCAGACCCGACAGCGCTCCGCCGGCGGCAACACGTCTGTGGTAGTCCCTCACGCTGGTGAGCAGAGGCATGGCTGCCACCGGGGCTCCTGGTGGCATCACCGCCCGCACGCTGTCGACGAAGTCGAGGAGTTCCGTGAGGGAGCCCTGTTCCTCCGGGGACAGATAGCCCAGTACTTGAAGGCATGCTTCCCGGTTCCAGGCGTCGCGCTTACGGATCTCCTCCCAGATGGGGAGTACGGCCTCACGCGGTCGCCCGTGAAGGCGGAGCAGTCCGAGTCTGATCACCCAGGGGATCGGGTCGTACGGCGACAGGTGGGCCGCACGGCGACACACGTCCAGGGTTTTTTCGGGGTCGATGGCGGCGCCGCCGGTCGACCAGTCCTCGCCCGGTTCTCTCCAAAGTCCGTCGGCGGACTTTGCGGACCTGGACCTGGCACCGCTTTGCCGGTGGCCTCAGCGCTGGGTGAGCATGCCTTCACGCAGGCGCCCCAGGGTCCGTGACAGGAGTCGGGAGACATGCATCTGGGACACGCCCAGGTGTTCGCCGATCTGGGCCTGGGTGAGTTCTTCCACGAACCGCATGTGGATGATCTGCCGGTCGCGCTCGCCGAGTTCGGCGAGCAGCGGTGCGAGGGTGTGGAAGTCCTCCACCAGTTCCAGCGCCTGGTCCTCGGCGCCGATGAAGTCCTGCAGAGCGCTCTCGCCGTCTTCGCTGCCGCCGATCGCGGCGTCCAGGGAGGAGGAGTTGTAGCCGTTGGCGGCAAGCCGGGCTTCCCGCACCTCTTCCTCGGGCAGGCTCATCAGCTCCGACAGTTCCTTGACCGTGGGGGTGCGGCCGAGCCGGCTGCGCAGTTCCTCGGTGGCGCGGGCGAGCTGGACGCGGGCTTCCTGCAGCCGGCGCGGCACGTGTACGGCCCAGGTGGTATCGCGGAAGAACCGCTTGATCTCGCCCACGATGTAGGGGATCGCGAAGGAGGTGAACTCCACTTCGCGCGTCAGCTCGAACCGGTCGATGGCCTTGATCAGGCCGATCATGCCGACCTGGACAATGTCCTCCATTTCTTCCGCGCCGCGGCTGCGGAAGCGGCCGGCCGCGTAGCGGACGAGGGACATGTTCATCTCGATCAGCGTGTTGCGGGCGTAGCTGTACTCGGGCGTGCCCTCTTCCAGGACCGCCAGCTGGTCGAAGAACAGCCGGGAGAGCTCACGGGCGTCCTTGGGCGCAACCCGGGAGGGATCGGTGACCTCCGGCAGCTCGCTCGTTCGTGCGTCCACTGCCGCCGGAATACTCATGAGCGCCATGCTGTGCCCCTCCCAAAGTTCGAGCCGACCGGTACCTCCTGCAGCCGACGACGCAGCTGCTACCCCGTCTTCCCGCACGTATACCTGTGCCGTGTCGAGCGGGTCCGTGGTCAGCTGGGGAGGTAGCAGCGAATGGTGGTGCCGTCAGGGCCGGTGTGGACACGGACGAGGTCGGCGAGTTGGTGGACCAGCAGAAGTCCACGGCCGCCGGGCTGCGTGGGATTCGGCGGGCGGCGGCCGGCCAGCGGATCGGTCAGCTGTCCGCCGTCGTGGACCTCGCAGACGATCCGGTCGCTCTCGGTCCAGATCCGCAGTGTCCCCGAGCCGGCGCCGTGGACGACGCTGTTGGTGGTCAGCTCCGCCACCGCGAGTTCCAGGTCTCCCAGGCTCACGCCGGACACGCCCAGGGACCGCGCCCGGGACACCGCGAAGTCGCGGGCCTCGGGCAACGTCGGTGCGGCGAAGGTACAGGCCGCAGCGTCGAGTGGAGCGAGCAGGGGCTGGTTGTAGCGAGCAGTGATCTCTTCGGGGCTGTAGGCGGTGGATTGCCTCTCACCGTCGGCGTCGATGACGACCGGGTGGGTCGCCAGGGCGTCACAGAGTGCCTGCTGGCTTAGTTGCCCAGCGTCGTAGGGACAGAGGATGGTCACCGCGCGCCCGGTGAAAGCGGCATTGATCAGCGCCTCGTGCTGGACGCACGCCGGGTACTCGTCAGCGGAACGGCCCTGCCAGATCGGCTCCCCGATGATGCGGACCCGGCAAGCGCCGGGTTGGGCGTCGGCGAACTTGCGCAGCACGTTGGCGATGATGCGGCCTGGGTTGCGGCCGGCCTCGGTCATGTCGATGAAACGGACCAGTGCGGCTCGATCACCGAGCCCCTCGCGGATCAGCTTCAAACGATCCGGCGGAACTGCGACGGCAGCGGGCTCACCGGCGTCCAGCCCTTCCCGCAGGAAGGGAACCGTTGCCGCGACGTACTGGTCGGTCCCCTCGTAGAAGAGCGCCGGGTGCACGAATGGCTCGTACGAGGTGACTGTGGTCATCACGCAGCCACCTCGATCACAGCAAGCCCGGGCCAGAAGAGTTCGAGGATGCGCGGCAGCTGCGCCGGAGGTCGGTGAAGTACGATCCGCTGTCCCTCGGGGAGACGCTGGGCGGTGACCGCCAGGTCCGTCACGCCGGCCACATCCACGAATCGCACCTGGGACAGATCCACGTGATGCACATCCGTGCCGCGTTCGACCAGTTGCTGCAGCGCCTGCTGCCAGACCGTCCGTGTGTTCATGCTGATCTCCCCGATCACCCCCAGCCCCGAACTGTCGGGCAACGGATCGATCTGCAGTACCGCCTCACGTGGCGGCGCGGCAGAGGGACCGCCCGCGCCAGGTGCGATATCCACGCCGTCCCCAGTCCCCCCGGGCTCGGCCGTACGGCAGCTCATATCGATCGCCCTGCACAATACCCGGTCAGGCACCGCGGAGGCCCAGCCCGACCAAGCGAGAGAATCGGGCGGGCCTGACCTGCACGGGTCCCGATGAGGCGAGCTGGTGGAGCTCATGCGACCGAGTAGGTGTCCTCCCGTGATGGCGCCCATGCCGACTCACGCTCAGCGGGAGGGCGAGCTCAGGGAGCGAGGCTGAGTTCGGCCCAGACCGTTTTGCCGGGGGTGGCGCGGTGTGACGCCCCAGCGGTGCGCGAGCCGTTCGAGGAGTTGCATGCCGAAGCCGCCGGGCTCGGTGTCCTTGGTGACACGCATGCGCGGCCAGCGCTCGCTGTCATCACTGACCGCGATGCGCAGCAGTCGGCCGTTCCAGGTGAGCCGGATCAGGGGTGGGCCGACGCCGTGACGGATGGCGTTGGTGATCAGTTCCGAGACGAGCAGTTCGGCGGTCTGGATCACCCGGTGTTGGTGCAGCGGGCCGCCGAACCCTTCCACGCAGTCGCGGACCCAGCGCCGGGCAGCCGCGATGCTCGCCGTGACAGCGGAGAAACGCGACTCGCAGGATGGGATGGTCGGTTCGCCGTTCACGAATTTCGCGGAGCCGTCGTGCACATCGCTCGATCAGGGATGACCGCACACGAAGCCTGCTGTCTCCTCGAAGACCGCCATACCCGCGGCCGCCGGCGCCAACAGGCTGTCGTCGGCGGCGAACAGTGTCAGGACGACGAGGAGTCCGGAGCGGCGGACGCCTGCCGACGGGTCGCCGGGTGCGCCTGCCGCTTCTGAGTACCGGGGCGGAGATCGGCGCAGGTCGACTCCGGAAGTGCAGCGCGACACGCTCAGCGAGTCCCGGTGATGTGCTGGAACGCGGTGGCCAGCTTGGCGAGGTCGACGCCTTCGAGGTGGTCGAAGAGATGACGGCGGACGCTGGCGACGTGCACCGGCACCGCCTGCTCCAGGCGGGCACTTCCCGCGTCGGTGAGGACGGCGTTGAAGGAGCGAGCGTCCTCGGTGGACTGTTCGCGCGAGACCAGACCGTCGGCCTCCAGACGGCGCACGGTGCGCCCGAGCGCCGAGGCCGACTGCTGGACGAGCTCGGCCAGATCGCTCAGACGCATGGTCCGGTCGGGGGCCTCGGACAGGAACATCAGGGTGATGTACTCCGTATGACTCAGGTTTTGTGCCCGCCTCAGGTCCTCGTCAAAGGCGCGCATCAGTGCGGCCATGGCCGGCCGGAGCGCCCGTATCACGGCCTTCTCCTCGGCGGTGAGCGGGGCGTTCTCGTCGCTGTCGGTCATGCCTCTACCTTAGCTTGGTTTACTTACGTGTGCACGCAACGTTTCGTTCGCCCTCATGCGTCGAAGCTGACCGTGATCCAGGGTGCTGCCGGAGGTTCTGGCA
The DNA here is from genome assembly GCF_040607335.1 of Streptomyces sp. NPDC005303. Classification (NCBI taxonomy): domain Bacteria; kingdom Bacillati; phylum Actinomycetota; class Actinomycetes; order Kitasatosporales; family Streptomycetaceae; genus Streptomyces; species Streptomyces sp. NPDC005303. Next base: position 14,297 of record NZ_JBEXGM010000017.1, read on the forward strand.
ACGCCGGTGGCTCGATGCATAGCCAGGACCAGTACGGCGTCGGGCAGTCTGCGGCGCAGGGCGGCGAGTACCCAGGTGGCGGTGTCGGCGTCGAGACCGGTGGTGGGTTCGTCGACGAGCAGCACGTCAGGGCGGGTGGCGAGGGCACGCGCGAGATGCAGGCGGCGTTGTTCGCCGCCGGACAGGCCACGTCCGCCTACGCCGACCTTCGTTCCCTGGGTGAGTCCGCTGCGGTCGAGTCCCATGGCGGCGAGGAGTTCCTCGATCTCGTCGTCCGAGGCCCGGGGGTCGGCGAGCCGGATGTTGGTGGCCACGGTGCGGTGAACACATGGTCATCCGCCGACACGCTGGTCACCGTGGGCTGCCCGCAGGTACTGGAGGTCTGGTGCAGGGCCGCCGCAACGGCCTCCAGGAGGGTGGTCTTGCCGCTTCCGGAGGCACCCGTGACCAACAGGGTTTGGCCGGCCGGGACCGTGACCTCGATCCGACGGCCTTGCCTCGCCGGAGCGGCCGGGACCCGGCCCCCGGTCACCGTCAGGCCGCGGTGGCCGTAAGTGCCCTGGATGGACAGGGCGTTGAGGTGGGAGCCGATCGCGGCGGAGTCGGTCGACGAGAGCCGCTCCGCGGCTGTGCGGGCCAGCGCGCGTGCCTCCGCCGCCGCGACGAGGCGTTCGGCGTTGGCCGCCACGCCCGTGACGAGCAGGGCGAGGAAGACGAGGGTGGTGACATCGGCGCCGTGTGCCTCGGCGAGCAGGACGGTGAGGAGCAGCGTGATCGCGCTGACCGCGCGGGTGGCGCCGAGGGCGCGGGCGGTGGCGGCCGTACGCCGGACCTGCTGGTTGTCATAGGCGGCGGCGAGTTCGGTGCGCAGGGTGGCGCGCGTGGTGCCGGGATCGGTTCGGCCGCGGGCGGTGACCGTGGCGAGGATGGCGCAGAAGGCCGCGGCGACGACCACTGCGACGGCCGGGTAGCCGACGATCGCGACGGCCAGGCAGCCGCCCGCGGTGAGGCAGGCCGTCACGGTCATGGGTGTGGTCGCCTGGATGAGGGCCATGCCCTCGGTGTCCGCGTCGGCCATGACCCGGTCGAGGGCCTGCCCGGACCACTGGCGGTGGGCGCTGGAGTCCTCGGCCGCGCGGTCGTAGAAGGCGAGCCTGGCGGCGCCGGTCCGGTGCAGTGCGGCGGAGTGCAGCACGACGCGGCTCGTGTAGTGGGTGGCGATTCCGCTCAGGGCCCGGCCGCCTACCCCGCCGCTGGGGGCGAGGTAGGAGAAGGTGCTGTAGGCGGTGGCGCCGGCCACGGCCGAGCCGGCTATGAACCATCCCGACAGTCCGACGAGTCCGATCGAGCAGCTCTCCGCAAGCACGGCGATCAGCAGCCCCCAGAGGGGGACCAGTCGCAGGCGGCGGGTGTCATTCATACGGGGGTCGCCTCCCGTACGGCGTGGAGGGTGCCGTCGGCCAGGCTGAACACGGCGTCGGCGCGGCGGGCCAAGGCGGCTGAGTGCGTGGCGACGACGACGGTCCGGCCCTGTGTGGCGGTGCGCAGCACGTCGATGATTCGGGCCTCGGCGGCGGGGTCCAGGTGGGCGGTCGGTTCGTCGAGGATCCACAAGCCGGTGTCGCGCAGGAATGCCCGGGCGACGGCTATTCGGCGGGCTTCGCCGATGGACAGGCCCGCGCCGCCCTCCCCCAGCCTGGTGTCCAGGCCGTGCGGGAGCCGTGCGACGACATCGGTCAGGCCGGCCGCCGCGACGGCGTGCTCGATGTCGGCCGGGGTGGCGGACGGCCGGGCGACGACATCGGTCAGGCCGGCCGCCGCGACGGCGTGCTCGATGTCGGCCGGGGTGGCGGACGGCCGGGCGATGCGGAGGTTGTCCGCGATGGATCCCGGCAGGAGGACAGTCTGCTGGCCGATCCACACGCAGGCACCGAGATGCGGCCGGGACGCCCCGGCGGGCGACTGCCATCGCACGGTTCCCGAACTCGGCTCCCGGGCACCGGCGATCAGCGACAGGAGAGTGGTCTTCCCGGCGCCGGACGGTCCGGTGACGGCCGTCCACCGTCCGCTGGGGATCGTCAGGTCCACCTGTGCCAGGACCGGCGGGTCCGTGTGCGGGAAACGGAGGGTGACGCCGTCCAGGCGGATGTCGCAGGGCCCCGTCGTGGCCCGCGGGTTGGGCTGCCGGAGCGGGTGTGGTTCGGCGAGCAGGGGCATCAGCGCGGGTGCCGCCGCGGCTGCGCGTTCCCGGCTGTGGTGGGTCGCCGCGAGCGCACGCATCGGCTGGAAGTACATCGGGCAGAGCAGCAGTGCCAACAGCCCGCCGAACAGGCTCACATGGGGTGCTGCCGCGATGTGGACGTAGCCCAGCAGGGACAGTCCGATGTAGGTGGCGTTGACCGCGACGGAGAAGGTGATCACGACGTCGGTCACCGCGCCGGAGACGAAGGCGCGTCGCACGATCGCCATCGTCGTGTCGTTCAAGTCGGAGTCCGCGTCGGCGAGTTCGGCCCTTCGGCGGGTCAGCGCGCCGACGCCGCGGAGGGTGCGCATGCCGCGGAAGCTGTCCAGGACGACGGCTCCGAGATACGTGGCCGCCGCCTGCCGTTCCATGGCGCCCGCCTCGGCGAGCAGTCCGGCGAGGCGCATGTTCAAGGGCCGCCGAGTACATCCGGCCGAGCAGCTCCAGGGCGGGCTCGAAGCAGGACCGGCGGTCTGCTTCCGGGTCGGGTTCGATGGTGGTCATGGTTGCTCTTCACTGGGTACGGCCTGGTGTCAGGCGTCGGTCACGGGAGTGCTGACGGCGCCCGGGGTGAAGCGGGGCAGCGCGGCGGCGCCGAGGGCGAGGAAGGCGACGATGCCGATGTGGACGTACTCCACGGTGGCGAAGGCGTGCGGGACGCCGTGGGGGGCGAGGCTGATGTAGAGGGTGCCGAGGGTGGCGACCCCGAGGGCGAGGCCGCTCTGCTGGAGAGTGATGAGCGCTCCGCTGCCGATGCCGCCGAGGTGGGTGGGCACGTCGGCGAGGACGCTGCGGAACAACCCCGCGAACAGCATCGACTGGCCGGCTCCGGCCAGGGCCAGGGGCGCGGCCATGGCCCACACGCCGACGTGCGGCCAGCCGGTCACGAGCACCGCCACCAGCCAGGCCAGACCGGCCAGTTGTACGACGGCTCCCGCGGCCAGCGCGGCCCGGCCGAAGCGGCTGATCAGGCGCGGAGCCAGCACGGATCCCGCGAAGAACAGCAGGGCCATGGGGAGGATCGCGAGACCGCCGTGGAGGGCGTCTTCGTGCAGCCCGTTCTGGACGGTCAGGGCGAAGACGAACATGAACGCGCCGAATCCGATGCTGAAGGCCAGCACCATCAGCAGGCCCCGGGACATCGACGGCAGCCGCAGCAGTGACGGCGGCAGCAGCGGCACCTCCCCGCGCCGCTCGGCCCGCCGCTCCACCAGGTAGGTCACGGCGCCGAGGACCACTGCCAGGCCGAGCAGCGCCCACGACCACCAGGGCCGGCCCAGCGCATGCCCCTCGGTCAGCGGCACGAGCAGGGCAACGAGGGTGGCGGCGAACAGGACGGTGCCGGGCAGGTCGACGCCGACCGGGTGAGGGGACTTGGTCGCGGGCACGATCCGGGCCGCGACCACCAGGACGACCAGTCCGATGGGCACGTTGACCAGGAAGATCGGCCGCCAGCCGGTGCCGGCGACGTCCGCGCTGACCAGCAGCCCGCCCACCAGCTGGCCGACCACCGCGGCGATGCCCGAGGTCGCCCCGTACAGGGCCAGGGCGCGCGCCTTGCGCTCGCCGTCCAGGGTGTGGTGGAAGGTCGCGAGCACCTGCGGCACCAGCACTGCGGCGGTGGCTCCCTGGACGATCCGGGCCGCGATCAGCAGGTCGACGTCCGGCGCGAGGCCGCAGGCCAGCGAGGCCAGGACGAAGCCGACGAGGGCACCGATGAAGAGCCGGTGGCGGCCGTAACGGTCGCCGAGCCTGCCACCGAGGACCAGCAGCGCCGCGTAGGCGACGCCGTATCCGGCTATCACCAGCTGCAACGAGGACGTCGACGCGTGCAGGGAGGTGTCGATGCTGGGCAGGGCGACGTTGGTGATGAAGAAGTCCATGATCGGCAGGAATGCGCCCGCCAGCAGGACCAGCACGCCGAACGGGGGCAGCTCGTCGGCGCGGTCCCGGGTGTGATGCCGGGCGGCGCGTACGCGTGTGGTGGTCATGATCAGCCTTCCCAGGACGAAAAGTTACTTGCGCAGGTAACTATAAAACTTGCGCGCGTAACTAAACAAGAGATTATTTACTTGCGTACGTAACTTTTTACTTGCGTGCGCCAGCAATCAACCTGTAGAGCTGTAGACATGACTCACAGCGACGCATGCGGACCGCTCGTCGTGGCGGTGCGAGGTGCCGGGCGAGAGCGTGGCGAACCGAGAGCGGGGCTGCTCCTCGTACTGGCCCTGCTGACCGCCGTCGGCCCGCTGGCCATCGACATGTACGTGCCGGGCTTCCCCGCGATGAGCGCCTCGCTGCACACGGGTGGCTCGGCCGTCCAGCTCACCCTGACGGCCTTCCTGGCCGGCGTGGTCGTGGGCCAGCTCGTCATCGGCCCGCTCAGCGACGGTGTCGGCCGGCGCCGACCGCTGATCGCGGGCTGCGTGGGATTCGCCCTCACGGCCCTGGCCTGCGCGCTCGCACCCGGCATCGCGGCGCTCCTGGTCGCCCGTTTCGTGCAGGGGGTGGCCGGCGCCGCGGGGATGGTGCTCGCACGGGCGGTGATCCTGGACCGCTTCCGCGGGCATGACGTGGCCCGGTACATCGCGCTGCTCGGCCAGATCATGTCCGTGGCCCCCGTCGTCGCACCGATCATCGGCAGCGGGATCACGTCGGCCTGGTCGTGGCGGGCCGTCTTCCTGACCCTGGGCGTGATCGGCGTGCTGCTCGCCGCCGGGGTGATCGTCAAGGTCCGGGAGACGCTGCCGCCGGAGCGTCGGCACCCCGGCGGGCTGGGCGGTACGTGCCGCGCGATGGGCCGCCTCGCGCGCCACCGGGCCTTTCTGGGCAACACGCTGGTGCTCGGCTTCTCCTCGGCGGCGCTCTTCGCCTACATCGGCGGCTCCAGCTTCGTCTTCGAACGTGTCCACCACCTGTCCGCCGGCATGTACGCGCTGGTCTTCGCCGTCAACTCTGCCGGTCAGCTCGCCGCCGGTGCCGTCTTCTCCCGGCTGGCCCGTCGCATACAGATGAACACCCTGCTGACGGTCTCCGTGGCGGTTGCGACGGCGGGAGCGCTCGCCCAGGTCGTGATCACGGCCGTCGCGGGCGAGAACCTCGCCGCTTCCTGGGTCACCCAGTTCGTCATCATGTCCGCGTTCGGTGCGGTTGTCCCGGCCGCCCTCACCCTCGGCCAGAACCTGGGCCGCACCTCGCCGGGAGCGGCATCCGCCCTCCTGGGCGGCCTCCAGTTCGCCCTCGGCGCGCTCGCCTCCTCGCTGGTCGGAATCTTCGGGGAGGCCGGCTCGCTCCCGATGGCCTCGATCATGCTCGGCGCGCTCATCCTCGGCGCGGTCGCGCTCGTCGTCCTGGTCCGCCCCTGGCAGTTCCAGGGCGAGGTCACGGCCGCCCGCTGACCGCTCACAGCTTCCGGCGCACCTCACGATCCACTCCGCGCCGGATTTCCCCCACACGCACACACGAAAGAATCGAGATCCCGATGAAGGACAACTCCGAGGCCACCCGCGGGACCACGCGGCGCGGGCTCCTGCGCGGCGCCGCCGTCGGCACCACCGCGCTCGCCGCGACCGCCCTGCTGCCGGCCGTCGACGCGTGGGCGGACCCGCGCGAACTCGGCGGCTCCGCGAACGACGAGCACGGGGGCTTCCAGTACGTGAAGGGAGTCGACGTGCTCCCCGACACCTCCCACGCCACCCCGGCCCTCGCCGCCCACATCCGCGGCTACTTCCAGGCCAAGAGCGACAAGAACCTCGACTGGCAGATGTCCTACTTCTCCCGCACCCGGTTCACCTACATCGACGCGATCCTCGGCTGGCACTGGTACGCGTGGAAGGACATGCGCACCGCGCTGGCCGGCTGGTACCGCACCTGGCCGACGAACAGCAGGTCCTACCCGACCCGGCTCCTGGGCGACACCACCAGCGCCATCCTCGTCTTCACCGACACCCCCGGCATGTTCGGCCCCGGTCAGGTCCGCAACTTCGGCGCGGTCAACTTCGGCCGCGACGGCAGGATCGAACGCTGGGTCGACTACTGGGACGCCCGCCAGTTCGGCGTCACCGGCTGGCAGAAGGAGCAGGAACCCCCGGCCCAGTGGCCCACGGACTTCCGCCAGTCGACCGTCGGCGAGACCGCCTCACCCCTGATGCGGCACGTCGCCACCAGCCTCGCGAACGCCCTGCGGGCCGGCGACATATCCGCCGCCATGCGCCTGTTCTCCACGGACGCCGTCTACGAGGACGTACCGGCGCACCTCCAGATCACCAGCCGCGCCAGCATCCAGACCTTCCTGACGAAGGCAGCCTCGGCACTGCCGTACATCGGCGCCGACACCGGCCTGCACCATGTCCTGGGCAACGACACCGGCGGCGGCTACGAGTGGACCGCCGCCGACGGTCCGGTCCCGCGCGGCATCACCGCCCTCGAACTCGACCCCTGGGGCAAAATCGAACGCCTCACCACCGTCTGGAACGGCGCCTACGCCGACACCGCCATGCTCACCGACCTCGCCGCCAAGGCCATCGAACAGTGACACCGACTGCCCGGCCATGAGCGCCTGGGAGGCCGATCGAAACAGCGCCGGTTCGGTCGGCCTCCGACAGCGAGACGCCTCAGCCGTAACGGGCTGCGGTGTCCGAGGCTCGGATCAGGTCGGTTGCCCGGTCCCCCTCCCCCGGGTGCAGCGGGCAACCTGAGCGCCATGGCCCCCAGCCCCCAGCCGCATGCGTCCGGAGAACGACCTCTCCGGCGTCTATGCCGAGAACCTGGTCTCTTCCGGACAACTGACCAGAACAGGACGGGCTCGGTGCCTCGCCCAGCCTGAACTGCAGGCACTCAACGTGTCCCTGGCAGCGGTGATTCCGCTTGTCACCGCCGCCCGGGATGTCGACACCCCTGGGGAGAATCCGGGGAGTATCCCGAGATCATGAGGTAAGCCCCCGCTGCGGATGCTGGAAGCCACCAGAGCCATCACCCCGCTCGGTGTGGACGACGCTCTCCCATCGACAGGCTGATCATTCCGGCCAGAGGAAGCGTTACGGGCATACGTGCGTGTGCCGGTCGAGAGCGGAGGGCAGGCGAGGGTCATGCGGCCTTCCCCACGACAGGACCTCTCGCTGACCAACTCCGCGCCCACGGACGGAAACGAGCAGCAGCTCGATACCGCTGACGAGCTGCGGCAAGAACGTGAGTAACTCAAGCGGGCCATGAAAACCCGACCGGTCATCGACATGGCCCGCGGCGGGCTGGCGGCCGGCTACGGCTGCCCGCCGCGAGAAGCCTGGGAGATCCTGGTGACCGTCTCCCAGCACACCAACACCAAACTCCACACGGTCGCCGAAGCCATCACCCAGGCCGCCACCGGCACCCCCATACCCGAGCATCTTCAAGAACACCTCGCAGCGGCCATCAAGGCATGGCAGGCCGGGCGTGAAAACGGTACATCCGGGTAGCGGGACGGTGCCTGACAGGGAAGGGCCGTGACACCAGGGGAGAAACCGCCCTTTCCTGCTGCCCGTTGGACCGCAGGCTCACACCCCGTCTGACCGGGGCGGCCGCGCCGTCCTACCGGAGCGGGTGTCCGGTGATGGCGCCGCCGGAGTCATCCAGGAGCGCAATGCGGGCGGTGATGCGTTTGCCCACCGAGGCGCGCTGCGCGTTAAAGCTCTGGGTGACTGCCATCACGATCTCCAGGCCGTGCTGGCCTACCCGGCCTACGTCGGCGGCCCGGGCCATCGGCAGTACCGGATCGCTGTCCCACACCACCACCTCGACCGCATCGCCGACGATCCGCAAATCCAGCAGGACCGGTCCCGGCGCGTACTTGAGGGCGTTGGTGACCAGTTCGCTGACCACCAGCCGGGTCACATCCACGGCGCGCTGCGAGATCGGCAAGCCGTGCTCGGCCTGGACAAGGGTGAGGAAGTCCGCAGCGAGGTGGCGGGCGTGGGCGATGCTCGCGCCGTCGCCTTCCAGGGCCACCGTGGTCTGTATGGCCTGCTCGCCCGGCGAAGGAATGTCCTCACCCACTCGAATCGGTTCCATCGCGGCCCGTCTCTGCCTCGTCCACTCCCCACGCGTACCCGCGGCACACGCTTTACGCCTTCGGCACCAAGGCATTACCCGTACGGTGCAGGGGCAGTACTGCAGGTGAGTGCTGGTGTGCCAGTATCACCGACATGGCTCGAGAAGAGATGCCGGACACCGAACCGACGGCGCAGCCGGGCCAGTTGTCGGTCGTGGCCACCGCTACTGACGGCATCCGCGTACTCACGCTCGCCGGCGAGATCGACCACGACACCGGCGAGACGCTCCGTCAGGCCCTGGCCGTCGCCGACACCGCGCGGCCGCGGGTCGTGGTCGACATGCGACGGATCACCTTCATGGACTCCACCGGCATCAACATCCTCATCGCCGCCCACCGCACCGCCACCGGCGCCGGTGGCTGGCTACGCCTGGCAGCGCCCGCCGACTCCGTGATGCGCACGCTGCACATCGTCGGCGTCGACACCGTCATCGACTGCCATCCCACTCTCCGCCAGGCGCTCAGCCACTGACGGAATCCAGCGAGGACAGCTCAGGTGGTCTCTGCCTCGTCCTTGCTTTCTGCCCGCCGCTCGGACCGACGTCGACCAGGTTCTCTCCCCCGGTGCCCCCGCGGACCTCGCTGAACTGGAGTCCACGCGCACCCGGGTCGCCCGGCGCCGCCCGGGTCGCCGCCTCATCCGGCGACGACTGTGCCCTTGTCAGTCATCGAGCAGGGCGGCCGGGAGTGTGTCGGGGAGCAGTTGGGCGAATTCCAGGGCCGGGTTCACCTCGGCGGCCAGAAGCAGCAGCCGCAGCGGCTGAGGCGCGAGGTTCGTGACTGTCGTCTTGAGGGGCGGCCCCTGTGGTGACGGCTGTTCGAAGAGCAGGTGGAGGCCCGCGACATCCATGAAGCACGCATCGTGCAGGTCCCAGACCAGCTCGGTCACATTAGGCGGCAGCCCGGCAGCGGCGGCACGGAGTAGGGGCAGGGTGGTGTAGTCGATCTCTCCGTGCACGGTGATGTGGGCGGCAGTGCCGTCGATCCGCTTGGTGAAGTGCATGGTGGGCCAGCCCCCTTCTAGGGGGTGAGGAGCCCAACGGCGAAGCGCCCCTCAAGAAGGGCGGACCGGCGATGGCGGGAGCTGGATGCCCTGGAAGGGGGCAACGCCCAGAACCCGAAGACCGGCACCCGCAGCGCCGGCCGGTCTCGTGTCCACCCATCGTCGCACAGCGAGACCCACGTGACCCCGTACCGAGGCGGCCGTGATCGGCACGTACGCCAACCGAAGCCGCTGTTCGATCGGTCCAGGCCGCTGCCCCGGCCGACGCAGGAGCGGCCCGCAGCCGGAGGCGGCCGCTGGTCAGGCACCCGTAGTAGCTCACATGAACGACGAGCCGGTCGTATGGGATGCCGCGGGCCGCCTCGCGTTCGAGCGGCTGCGGAACAGACTTGCCCAGCACAGAGCCGGGGTGGCCCGGGCGGTACAGAGTGGATGGCCCACTTCGTCACGTTCGACGTCCTGCGGCTGTCCAGGACAGACACGACCGGATGGCCCCACCGGCGGCACTGAGCCGCCCCCCGAGTCCGTGTTCGACGCCCGCGGGCTCATCCCGCCGTTGGTGCTGTGTCCGTCGACCACCCGCCCGGACCCCGTGAGCGAGTGACTGCGGTGGACCTCAGCCGGAATCGAGGGTGACCTCTTCAAGCGGCTGGACGATTCCTACCGGCCCTCAAGGGGCTGGCAGAAGTACAAAACGCACGAAACCACGGAGGCGATCGTCGGTACTGTCACCGGCTCCTTGACCGCTCCCCGTGGACCGTGCTCGGCAGGTACGACGACGGGCGCCCGCAGTACACCGGCCGCCTAATCAACCTGCCCGGACGGCCAGAGCACGTTCGCCGCCTGCCAGCTCCGACCGGCACGGCCGGCCCTGGAGGGGCTGGTCGTGCCGCGCCGAGTGGGGCAGCCGCGAGACACTGAACATCACCCTGGTGGGACCCGAGCTGGTGGAAGTCGGCGTCGACGTCGCCCGCGACGCTGCTGGCCGGTGGTGCCACCCCGCACGCCGGCACCGCGCCCGCCCCGACCGCTCCCCCGCCGACGTCCGCCTCTGGACACCACCGCCGCACTGACCATCCGTGGTCGAAGTGATGGACGAGGGCGGCGGCAGCGTGGTCGGCGCCGTGGACGGTCTACTCGGTGGTGTGGTCGGGGTCGGGGAGCTCCGGCGGGAAGTACCGCTCCAGAAGCTCCGCCCACCCGTGGTTCTGCAAGTGGGAGCGGGGAACGATTGTCGACGGCTTTGGGCAGCACTCAGCGATCACCGGGTCCGAAAATGTTGATGTGAAGTAGCAACGCTGTGGGGGGGGGCCGTGCGGTGTTGACGCTCCTTGAATGTGGTTGCGGGCTCATCCAGGGGGCGGGCCACCTGACAACCGTCCGGATCTGGGAGCGTCACGGACTGCTACGGGGGCGGCAGGCCATCGCGAAGCGACGCTCGAAGAGTGCCGTTGGCCGGCCGTGGAGCGGGTCCGGTGCTGTCAGCCCAGGCCCGGCGGTGTCCGGTCGGCATGCCGCAGGGTGCTGCGGACCATCGCGCGGGAGGGGGCCAGCCGGAGAGCGGTGTTGCGCAGGGCGACGGCCAGGGGGTGCGTCAGTTGTTGGCCCATCCGGCCGGCCTGGCGGGCGGCGCGCGCGGCGCTCGGTGTCGTAACGGGCCAGCGCTGATTCGACGGTGGGTTCGGCGACGAGGCGGGCGGCCAGCACGGCGGCGTCCTCCAGTGCCTGGCAGGCGCCCTGGCCGAGGTTCGGTGTCATGGCGTGGGCCGCGTCACCGAGCAGCACGATCCGACCTGCGGTGAAGGCGGGCAAGGGCGTCACCAGTTCGTGAATGTCATGGTGCAGGACGGCGCCGGACCGGGTCGCACTCAGCAGCTCGGGCATCGGAACATGCCATTCCCCGAAGCGGCGGCGCATTGCTTCAAGGGCGTCCGCATGCCGCACCTTAGGCGGCGAGTTGAGCACCGCGTGCCACTCGGCCCGGCCGTCGGCGAACGCGATTGATTGTGGTGTTGCCCTGGTTGGCGAGGCGTCGCAGCTCGTCCATGTTCGTCACCTGTTCAATCAGATGCGGTGGAAGATGCCTGGCGGCTCAGCGCGAGGGGTGGTTCGTTCGGCGCCCGAGCCGGCTTGTTCAGCCACCGCACACCCCTCCCCCGCCCAAGGAGCACCAGATGGCGAACGACGAAGCCGCTGGTAGGCGAGACCTGCGCGGGCCGGGGTGGGGGCGGTCGCCTTCGCGGGGCAGGCGCTGCCCTGACACCTGGACAACCGTCAGGAGGGAGTGAGTGGCAGGTCGTCGGTGTAGGCGTTGACCGGTGGGGGGATGCGCTTGGTGTTGCGGATGTCGAGGGCGGCTTCGGCCGTCGGCGTGCCGAGGGCGCCCTTGGGGTGCCAGGTGCCGGTCACCGCCAGCCAGGTGTTGGCGGGCGGCGTCTCGGTCCCGTACATCCGCACCTTGACGGACTGTGAGTCCGCGGCGCAGCAGGTGAAGATGATGCGGGTCAGATACCAGCCGCCGCCCTGTCCGGTCGGGGTGGCGAAGCCGGTCATCTGGACGGTACGGCCCTTGATGGCCAGCCCGCGGTCCCGCTGGACGCGGCTGGTGAAGTCCGTGAGTGTCATGGGCAGCGGCGAGGCCGCGGGCAGTCGATCGAACTCCTTCCGTTCCTTGATGGCCTTGTTGTTCGAGTGCGCCGCGGTGTAGGCGCCCAGGGCCGGTGGGGCGTAGCAGAGCAGGCTCAACGCGGGGAGGAACAGCAGCCAGGCGATACGGGGTGCGGTGGAGTGGTCGTGTCCGTGTGCGTGGTCGGACTCCCCCGTCGTACGCCCGCCGTCCAGCGCCGCCCCCGTCAGGGCGAGCAGCAACAGCAGCACCCCTGAGACGATCAGCAGCGGGCGCAGCCCTTCCTTGACGTAGCGCAGATAGAGGTCGGTGAAGAGGGCCGCGTGCAGCAGGCCGATGCCGCTGAGGGCCAGGAGCAGGACCTGTACGGGGCGTTTCACAGCAGCGCGCCTCCGATCAGGACGCTTGAGGCAACCGCCACGACGACGGTGGCCGTGGAGAAGCGCCAGGCGAAGGCCCGCCCGAAGGTGCCCGCCTGAAGGGCGATCAGTTTCAGGTCCACCATGGGGCCGACCACCATGAACGCGAGTCGGGCTGTCGCCGAGAAGCCGGTGAGCGAGGCGGCAACGAAGGCGTCAGCTTCGGAGCAGACCGCCAGGAGCACGGCGAGGGCTGCGAGGAAGAGCACTGACAGCCAAGGAGTGCCGGAGAAGGTGTCGAGGACGGAGCGCGGCATCGAGACGTTGAAGGTGGCCGCGGCCATCGCGCCCAACACCAGAAACCCGCCGGCGTGCAGAAAGTCGTGCTGGAAGCCGAGGCGGAATTCGCTCCAGCGGCTGTGACCGTGTCGGTGGCCGACATGCCGGGCGGCCGGGCGCAGCCACTCCTCTCTGCCCCTCCACAGCCACAGCCAGCCCATCACCGCGGCGGTGGCGAGCGAGGCGAGCAGCCGTGCGACGACCATCGCGGCGTTGCCCGTGAAGGCGACGGCGGTGGCGGTCAGCACGATCGGGTTGATGGCGGGTGCCGAGAGCAGGAAGGCGAAGGCCGCGGCTGGGGTGACGCCTGTGCGGATCAGGCTGCTCGCGACGGGTACGGATGCGCACTCGCAGCCGGGCAGGATCGCGCCGGCCGCTCCGGCCACCGGTACGGCGAGGGCAGCCCGCTTCGGCAGCGCTCTGGTGACCAGGTCGGCGGGCACGAACGCGTTGATCGCGCCGGACAGGAACGTGCCCAGGAGGAGGAAGGGGAACGCCTGGACGGTGATGGCCAGGCAGACGGTGCGCCAGGCTTGGACGGCCGGGTGGTCGAGCCATGGCGTGCCCGTGAGGAGGAGTACGGCCGCCGCGGCCACCGCGATCGAGATCGTGGCGGCGAACGGCCACGAGCCGGTGCGACGCACGGGCGGTCCGAGGGCCACGACCACCGCTTCCTCAGCCACATCAACCAGTTCATCCGTTTTTTGCATTTTTACTCCGGATGTCGGTGTCTGGCCGAAGATAAGCGAGGACCCCGGCTACGGCCGCGCGCACACGCCGCCACCGAGACGAAATTCCGGACGAGTCGCCCCCTCCCGACGAGGTGAAGGAGGGCCGGAAAGCGGCATCCGAGAAGGCACCCGCCGTACGCCGCACGCAGCGCCCGCCCCTTCGCAGGAGGCACCAACCGTGACCCCGGTCAGGGAGTGACGCCGAGCGTGGCCTCTTCCTCGTCTCTACTGCCTCGCCGAGTCCGAGGCGCAGGTGCTCGATGTGGTAGACGGCCTGGCGGGGCGTCCGGACTGCCGAGGGGAGCGCGGCGGGTGGGGCGGTGGTGCACAGGCGGACGCCTCCACGCCGGTGAGGACCGGCTGCGGGTCCTCCACGCCGATGAGGACCGGCTGCGGGTCCAGACGACGGGTGCGGCGGCCGTCCGGCACAATCTCACGGTCGCTCGGCCCGGGGCCGTCGGCGCACTTGACGATGCGGTTGGCGGCTTCGTAGTTGCGTGAGCCGTCGAAGGCGATGGCAGGGCGCAGGGCGCCCGGGCCGCGGTCGCGCAGGCAGGTGCACAGCTCGTCGGCGAGGCCCGCCCAGCGTTCGGTGCGGCCCAGTGGGCGGTAGACGGCGCGATCGAACTCCGTCGGACCGAAGCCCACGACCGGGCGGGCGGTGAGCCCGTCACGGACGCGGGGGTAGGCGCGGCATACCGTCGGAACACTGCCACCCAGGGCGAAGCGGCCCCGAGGGGCTGCGGTCCAGGCGAAGAACGTGTCGCGCCGACGCAGCAGGCCCGGCTCTGGTCGGCGCCGTAGTCGGCGAACTTGTCGACGAGGGCCTTGGCCCGGGCGACGTCGGCGAAGAGGTTTGTCCAGGTGCGGGTCGAGGGTCTCGCCAGCGCCGCCGCCCGCGAACGCGGCACGCAACCGCCCGCCGCGCTTCGGTGTGCCGTCGCCCCTTGTTCAGGCCCTCGCCTCCCACACGCTCAGCGGCCCCTCGTCGGGATGTACGACGAACTGCCGCTCACATACCGGGACATGCTCTCCGGACTTGCCGAGCAACGCCTGCCCCAGGTCGAGGAGTACCGGCTCAACCCGATCCGCCTGCCGAGCCTCAGTTGAGGTGAGCGACCCGCCGCGGCGCAGGGGCCGCACGGAGCCGCTCGGGCAGCGTGCCGTCGTCCGGCATCCCCGCCCGCAGCCACGCCCCGACCACCTCCGCGTCGGCGTCGGTGGCGAGCGGCCCGAGGCGTACGACGGCCCCGGTGGGCCTGCGGTCGACCCCGCACGGCTGCACGACGGCGTACAGACCGAGCCTGCTCCGGCAGTGCAGCACCGTCTCCAGGCAGCCCGTGGAGACCATGACGCGTGCGGACAGCCCCGGACCACCCGGCGCAACGCCTCTCTCACCCGTCCGGTCGGGGCGGCGCCACAGGCCCCGCAGACGACGAGGGTGAATGGACGACCCCGAGGGTCGCGTGCGGCATCGCTCATCTCCGCGTCTCCTCCGTGATGGTCAAAGAGAGCCCCTGTTTGCGCCATGGGTGACCCAAGTCGCCTGGCAGACGGGTGAGTTGGAGCGTGGGTGATTTGACACCCGTTCCACGCACCATCAGCCTATGCTCATGACATCCATTTCCAATAGGGGTGGTTAGCGATGCGTGTTGCCTTCGTGGGCAAGGGCGGCAGCGGCAAGACCACCCTGTCCGCGCTCTTCTCCCGCCACCTCGCGCGCTCGGGCGCGCCGGTCGTCGCGATCGACGGCGACATCAACCAGCACCTGGCCTACGCCCTCGGCCTCGACGAGGACGAGCTGATCACCGCCCCACCGCTCAGCGCGCGCACCGGTGAGATCAAGGACTACTTGCGGGGCAGCAACCCGCGGATCCCGTCCCGTGAGGCGATGGTCAAGACGACGCCGCCCGGGCGCGGCTCCCGTCTGCTGCGGCTGCTGGGCGAGGACGAGGTCCACTCCCCTCACGTGCAGGAAGTGGCCGGCGTCCCGCTGATGGTCACCGGCGCCTTCGACGAGAGCGATCTCGGAGTGGCCTGCTACCACTCCAAGCTCGGCGCGGTGGAGCTCTATCTCAATCACCTGGTCGACGAGGCGGGCGAATACGTCGTCGTCGACATGACCGCCGGCGCCGACGCCTTCGCCTCCGGCCTGTTCACCCGCTTCGACATGACGTTCCTGGTCGCCGAACCGACCCGCAAGAGCGTCTCCGTCTACCGCCAGTACCGCGACCACGCCGCCGAGTTCGGCATCCCGGTCGCCGTCGTCGGCAACAAAGTCACCGGCGAGGACGACCTCGACTTCCTCCGCACCCACGTCGGCGACGACCTGCTCGCCCACTGCGTGCAGTCCCCCTACGTCCGCGCCCAGGAACAGGGCCGCGAACACGGCGAGCTGGAGGTGCACAACATGCGCACGCTGGACCGGCTGCGCGCGGCCGTGGACGCCCGCCCCAAGGACTGGGCCGCCTTCCAGAAGCATGCCGTCGAGTTCCACCTGCGCAACGCCGCCGCCTGGGCCAACGAGGCCACCGGCCAGGACCTCGCCACTCAGGTCGACCCGGACTTCCAGCACGGCCCCACAGCACTGGCCGCTCTGGCCTGAGCCCCGCCCCGTCCGTCTCACATTCAGCACCACAGAACAGGACAACCCTTCATGTCGCTCGACGTCTCCCCGCAGCTGCTCGCCGAAGCCGAGAACGGTCGGGTGCGGGAACAGGACTTCGTGGAAACGGTCCGTACGTCCCTGCCGTACGCCTACGACCTCGTCGCCCGCCTGGCCGCCGAACTGCGTTCCGGTACCGCGGAGTTCGCCGACAACCAGACCCCTCCGCCCTCCGAGAAGGAGCGCGGCCAGCTACTGCGGGCGCTGTCCAGCGACGCCATCCGCAGCAGCCTGGAACGCCACTTCGGCATCGCCCTCGCCTTCCAGAACTGCCACCGCGTCGCCGCTTTCCACCCCGAGGCACGTGGCGGCGAGACACACGCACGCTTCACCTCGCTGCGGTCCCAGATCCTCAACCAGTCACCGGAGTTCCGCGACTGCTGAGGCCGGATGCCTCACGCCTTCCCGCCGTCGGGCGGCGCCGCCGGGACAGCGGCGCCCGCACCCCGGACCGACTCCGGTCGGCACGCACATACGCGGCGAGCAGCACGGACGCCGCCAACGTCGCGCTCGCCGTGACCACACCCGACACGTGCAGTCCGTGCACGAATCCCTCCACGAAGTCGGCGGTGCCGATCCGGGTGCCGGAGCAATGGCGAGGATCAGTCCCAGGACGGCCGCCCCCAGGGCGTACCGGCCTTGCGGGTGGTGCTGACGATCGCGGCGGCCAGCCCCGAGCGCCGCACAGCTGGGCGGCCACCCGGCCAGCGGGGTGGGGCCGATCGCCGCGCCCATTCCCGCACAGCAGCAGCGCGGACAGGGCCAGCGTGCAGGCATCATCCCCAGAGGGGGTACCCCCAGCATGGCCGAGGCGTCGGTGCTCAGGTCAGAGCCCATGTCGGGCAGGGCGACGGTGACGATGGAGACGGCGCGCAGAGTGACACACGCGCCCAAGCATGAGGCCCAACGGCAGCTGCCGGTCAGGTACGGGTGCGGCCGTCCAGCTGCTACAGAACACCGCGACGATGAGCCTGCCGGAGATCTCCGCCCTGCTGGCCGGCTCCGGTAAGGACCGGGACTGGCGTACGGCGGTGAAGGCACGGGTGCGAGGCGAGGCCCAGCTCGCTCGCCCGACCACCGCCCGCGCCGATCTGCTGTCCTGCCCCTGGGACTACCCCACCGATCAGTACCCCTGTCTGGCGGAGGCGATCGACACCTGCCTCGCCACCGGGCGGGCACCCACGGAAGGCGGCGAGCGAGGGTCCCAAGAATCCGATGACAGTAGTCATGGAAATCGTGTTCAACTAATCTGGCGGGGCGCAAGTCGGTCCCAGCATCACGGTAGGCATGCGTCGTGGACGGTTCGTCGGCCAACGAGCGACCGCCGGCCTGGCGTTCGACCTGGCAGCGAAGCGCTGTGCTGCGCGTACTGCACAGCTCCTCCGACTTCGTCTCCGCGCGGGAGCGGCGCGATCGGCGTCCTCGGGACACGGGCCCGCGACCGCAACTCCGCCATCGGCATCCTCATGCCGTTCGGCCTGGGCCTCGGGGTGCTCCTCCTGGCGCTTTACAAAGGCCGGGCGGCGAACAAGTTCGGCCTCCTTACCGGCCAGATCGTCGCCGTGGACACCCCACAGATGGCATGGCTGCTGGGCACCTCCGCCGTCGTACTCGTCGCGCTGGCGGTGATGTGGCGGCCGCTGACCTTCGCCAGTGCCGACCCGGACGTCGCCGAGGCCCGCGGGGTGCCGGTGCGCGGGCTGTCGTTCGTCTTCATGATCGTGCTCGGGCTCGCGGTAGCCCTGTCGGTGCAGGTCGTCGACGCGCTGCTGGTCCTGACCCTGGTCGTCACGCCCGCGGCGGCCGCCGCCCGCGTCACCGCCTCGCCGGTACTGCTGCCCCTGCTCAGCGCGGTCTTCGCAGTCGTCTCGATCGAGGGCGGCATCCTGCTCGCCCTGGGCAGCAGCATCCCCATCAGCCCGTACGTGACGACGATCTCCTTCAGCATCTACCTCGCCTGCCGACTGGCGGGCGGCTACCGCACCCGTCGCTGGGGCTCCCGCAGGTCCGCCCCGCAACCTGCATGAGCGGAGGCGGATTGATAATGAGATCCATTTTCATGTAACGTTTGGTGTCGCGCCGTTCACCCATCGAGGAGGAGCCATGGCCGTCCCCAAGCGGAAGATGTCCCGCAGCAACACCCGCCACCGCCGCGCCCAGTGGAAGGCGGCCACGCCCACGCTCGTACCGATCACCGTCGACGGCGTCCCGTACCTCGTGCCACAGCGGCTGGTCAAGGCGTACGAGCGCGGACTGCTGCGCCCCGAGGACTGACGTTCATGCCTCACGACCGACTGCCCGTCACCGTCCTGTCCGGCTTCCTCGGCGCGGGCAAGACCACCCTCCTCAACCACGTCCTCGGCAACCGCGAGGGACTGCGCGTCGCGGTCATCGTCAACGACATGAGCGAGGTCAACATCGACGCCGCCCTCGTGCGCGGCGGCGAGGCAGCGCTGTCGCGCACCGAGGAACGCCTGGTCGAGATGACCAACGGCTGCATCTGCTGCACCCTGCGCGACGACCTGCTCGAAGAGGTCGACCGGCTCGCCCGCGAGGGCCGCTTCGACTACCTGCTCATCGAGTCGTCCGGCATCTCCGAACCCATGCCGGTGGCCGCGACGTTCGCCTTCGCCCGCGACGACGGCGCCACCCTCGGGGAGATCGCCCGCCTGGACACCATGGTGACGGTCGTCGACGCCGCCAACTTCCTGCCCGAACTGGCAAGCGGCGACGAACTGGCCGAGCGCGGCCTGGACCAGTACGAGGACGACGAACGCACCGTCAGCGACCTGCTGATGGACCAGATCGAGTTCGCTGATGTCATCGTGCTCAACAAACTCGATCTCGTCGACGAGGAATCGGCCGACCGGTTGCGGGCGACGCTCACCCGCCTCAACCCAGCCGCACGTATCGTCCCGGCCGTCCACGGTCGCGTGCAGGTCGGCGAGGTACTGGGCACCAGGCTGTTCGACCTGGAACGCGCCCAACAGGCCCCCGGCTGGGTGATGGAACTCAACGGCGATCACGTGCCCGAGACGGAGGAGTACGGGATCTCCTCGACCGTCTTCCGGGCCGAACTGCCCTTCCACCCCGGCCGGCTGTGGACGTACGTGACCAAGGAACTCGACAGCGGCGCCTACGGGCGGATCCTGCGCTCCAAGGGTTTCTTCACCCTGGCCGGCCGCCCGCACGTAACGGGCCTGTGGTCACAGGCCGGCTCCGTCGCACGCTTCGAGCCCTCCGCAGCCCGCGACACCGACAGCCCCGCCGGCCAGGAACTGGTCTTCATCGGCACGCACCTGCACGCGGACGCACTGCACGCGGCACTGACCGACTGTCTCATGGCCGACGGCGAGAGTCTGCCGCCCGTCGACCCGTTCCCCGCCTGGGACACCTACGGCATCGGCGACACCTGCGACCACGAGCTTCCTGAACTCGTGGCGGGTACCTGAAGGCCCCGGGCCGGGCGGCGAACGCAGCCACGGCGCCGCCCGGTTCGGACACCGCTCCGCAAGGAGCGCCGCCGGCCGTTGTTCTGACAGCTCGCGATGAGGAAGAACCCGGCAGGCACACAGGTCACCTCGCTACCGTGAGTACATTGTTGGCGTCGGACGGCAAGCGAGTGGCGTGAGCGATCAGGAATACACCGAGCCCCGGTACGGGCTGTTCGACTTCGCGCGCCTCTGTGTCCGGGGGCTCGTACATGTCGTCCTCGGCGGTTGCGCGCTCGTCGCCATCGCCACGGTCGTACAGGTCCTCGGCCCGCTGGTCGCCCTCGACCTCTACACCCCGCCTGTCGCCGCCTGGTGGACGGTCTTCGCCGCCGTCGTCGTCCAGGGTGTTCCCTTCCTGCTGCTCGGCACAGTCGTCTCCGCGGCCATCGGTGTCCTGGTACCCGAGCGCGTGTTCAGCCGGCTGCTGCCGCGCAGCCCGGCGCTCGCCGTGCCCGTCGCGGGCGTGGCCGGTGCCGTACTGCCGGGGTGCGAGTGTGCGTCCGTACCGGTGGCCGGAAGCCTCATGCGGCGCGGGGTGGCCCCGGCTGCCGCGCTCGCGTTCCTGCTCTCCGCGCCCGCGATCAACCCCGTCGTACTTGTCGCCACCTCCATCGCCTTTCCGGGACAGCCACGGATGGTGGTGGCCAGGCTCGTCGCCTCCCTCACCACGGCCGTCGTCATGGGCTGGCTGAGGGCCCGCTTCGGGCGGGAGAAGTGGCTGAGGCTGCCCAGGACGCGTACGGCCCAGCCGGCCACTTCACGCGGACGTGCCTTCACAGACGGGCTGCAGCACGACTTCCTGCACGCCGGGGGCTTCCTCGTGCTCGGCTCGGCGGCCGCGGCGACCTTCAGCATCACGGTGCCGCGCTCACTCCTGGACGTCTTCACGGGATCCGCCTGGCTGTCGGTGCCCCTGCTGGCGCTGCTCTCCGTGGTGCTGTGCGTGTGCAGCGAGGCCGATGCGTTCGTCGCCGCGTCCCTGAGCGGCTTCTCGCCGACCGCGAGGCTGGCGTTCATGGTGGTCGGGCCGATGGTCGACCTGAAGCTGATCGCCCTGCAGGCGGGCACGTTCGGGCGCACCTTCGCCGTCCGGTTCTCCTCCGCGACCTGGGCCGTCGCGCTCGTGAGCAGTGTGCTCGTGGGGTGGTGGCTGCTGTGAGGCGATACGGGCCGGCCGTGCTGTTGCTGCTGGTGGGCGCCGCGGTACTGCGGATCTCGCTGTTCAGCGACCTGTACCTGCGCTACGTGCAGTCCGGGCTGCGGCCGTACCTGATCGCGTCCGGGGTGCTGCTGGGGCTGCTCGCCCTGGTGAGGGCGGGGATGGAAGCGCGCGCGGCTCGGGAAGGCGCCGTCTCCGCGGACGGGCATGCGCACCCGGACGAGAACGAGGACGCGCACGGCCACGGCCACTCCCACCCGGTCGGGCCGCGCTTGGCCTGGCTGCTCACGCTCCCCGCCGCCGCCCTGCTCCTCTTCCCGCCGCCCGCGCTCGGCTCCTACAGCGCCGCCCGCGAAGACGCCCAGCGCGCGGCGCAGGGTGTCGGCACCTTTCCTGCACTGCCGGCAGGCAACCTGGTGGATCTGAGCGTGGCCGCCTTCACCTCCCGCGCGATCTACGACAGCGGGCATTCGCTGAAGGGCCGCACGGTCCGGCTGACCGGCTTCGTCACCCACGGAGACGACGGCACCTGGTACGTGACCCGGCTCCTGGTCTCCTGCTGCGCGGCCGACGCCACGACGAGCAAGGTGCAGGTCCGCGGCACGGACGCACCCGAGACGGACACCTGGGTGACGGTGACGGGCACCTGGCATCCCAAGGGCAGGTTGGGATCGTCAGCGGCCTGGCCCCCTCTGCTGGACGCCACAACGGTCAGACAGGTCGCCGAGCCGTCGGACCCGTACGAGAAGCGCTGACGCAAGACGCGGCACAGGCCGCCCGCAGACGACCCGCGGCGAGGGCGCCGGGAGTGCCTATGCCGTCCGCTGCGGCCCGCCGGCCGGAACAGACCCTGGCCCGCGCGGACGAGAGGACCCGGGCGTTCTCGCGATGATCGGCTGAGAACATGCCACAGCCGCTCACGTACCCTTTCCCAGAGCCGCTGCGCAGGCCCGGCTGGAGGGGGCACGGACGACCGCGAGGGAGACGGCATGAGAGCCGCTGACCGGCAGTGTGCCGCCGACTGGAGCAGGGTCGGCAACCGGCCCCGAGCCAGGGGTGGTCACGAGAGCAAGTACGGCCACCACTACCCGTACGGGAATCCTCCCAAGCCGACGCCTCACCCCGGCTACGGAGCCGACCCTGACGCGCGCCACATTCCCTCTCCGGCCACAGTCACCAGGCACACCACCCCCGTGACGGCAACGGACGCGCCACAGTGACGGGCACCGGACACGGCCCCGACCACGGCCCCGGAGGGGGCGCTGGTGGTCACGGACACACGCACACTCACAGCCACGGGCCCGCCGCGCCGGTCTCGAAGCATCTGCGTAAGGTCATCGCGGCGATCCTGGTCCCGTTCACCGTGGCGGTCCTGGTCGGTCTGGTGGTGCTCTGGCCCGGCGGGGCACCGCCGCACAAGCGCACGGGCGTCGGCTTCGACCAGCAGCGGCAGCAGGCCACGGTCACCCGGGTCGTCGAGGTGAGCTGCGCGTCGGTGCACGCCTCCGGCGAAACCCCGACCGGCGACACCTCCACCGCCGAGGGCAGCTCCGCGGTGCAGGAGGCGGGCGGCACCTGCAAGAAGGCGACCATCCGGGTCGACACCGGCAAGGACAAGGGCCGCACCTTCACTGAGATCGTGCAGCCGGACCAGTCACGGCAGCTGCACGAGGGCGAGAAGGTCGTGGTCGCCTACGAGCCCTCGGCCCCCAGGGACCTGCAGTACTCGGTAGCCGACGTCAACCGGAAGTTCCCCATGGCGCTGCTCGCGGGGATCTTCGCCCTCGCCGTCGTCGTGGTGGGCCGGCTGCGCGGTGTCATGGCCCTGGTCGCGCTGGCCGTCAGCTTCATGGTGCTGACCTTCTTCATCCTGCCCGCGATCCTACAGGGATCAAATCCCCTCCTGGTAGCCGTCGTCGGGGCGAGCGCGATCATGCTCATCGCGCTGTACATGTGCCATGGGCTGTCGGCACGTACGTCGGTCGCCGTGCTCGGCACGCTGGTCTCGCTGCTGCTGATCGGCATCCTCGGCTCGGAGTTCATCGGCTGGGCCGCGCTCACCGGCAACACGGATGACAACACCGGTCTGATCCACGGCCTGTATCCGACGATCGACATGAGCGGTCTGCTGCTCGCAGGCGTCATCATCGGCTCGCTCGGTGTCCTGGACGATGTGACGGTGACGCAGACGTCGGCGGTATGGGAGCTGCACGAGGCCAACCCGTCGATGGGCTGGCGCGGGCTGTACCGGGCGGGCATCCGCATCGGCCGCGACCACATCGCGTCCGTGGTCAACACCCTCGTCCTCGCCTACGCCGGTGCCGCGCTCCCGCTGCTGCTGCTGTTCTCCATCGCCCAGAGCAGCGTCGGGACGGTGGCCAACAGCGAGCTGGTGGCTGAGGAGATCGTGCGCACCCTGGTGGGTTCGATCGGCCTGGTCGCCGCGGTACCGGTCACCACCGCCCTCGCCGCCCTGGTGGTCTCCGCCGACCGACCCGGTCCGCAGACGGCAACGGCGCCAGTGGGAGCGGTGGCGGCCGGCGGAACGGCTGCAGGCCGGAGCGGGAGAAGGCGTCGACGGAAGCCTCACCGGGGAGGATCGGCCGCATAGGACGGCACGCCTATGAAAGACGCAGAAAGAGCCATCGCCGCAGGCCAGCCATGGGCATTGCCACATCACCGCAGGTCAGCGCCCCTGCGTAGACAACTTCACGACGTAGGTGCCCAGGTCGTCGGCCTCGACGACGCCGGGGACGGAGCCCCGGTGCGCAGGGGCTCGACGTAACGGGTCGCGGTGACCTCTCTCAGCATTGTCTCAGGCCACCCAATTCATTGACCTCGCAGTTCTCCGGCATGAAGTGAGCACAGGAACCGAGGGTGATCAGCGGCCAACGTCGTCTTTCGGTTCCGGATCACACAGGCAGTGGATCACCCGGCCCCACTCTCCGGGTAACGTCAGGGTATGAGCCATCCGCACCCCGAACTGAAAGCCGCCCCGCCTCTTCCCGAGGGAGGACTGCGCGTCGTCGCCCTGGGCGGTCTGGGGGAGATCGGCCGCAACATGACCGTCTTCGAGTACGCCGGCAAACTGCTGATCGTCGACTGCGGCGTGCTGTTCCCCGAGGAGACCCAGCCCGGCGTGGACGTGATCCTGCCGGACTTCACCTCGATCCGGGACCGGCTGGACGACGTTGTGGCCGTAGTGCTCACCCACGGGCACGAGGACCACATCGGCGCCGTGCCGTACCTGCTGCGCGAGCGGTCCGACATTCCCGTCGTCGGCTCCAAGCTGACACTGGCGTTCCTGGAGGCCAAGCTCAAGGAACACGGCATCCGGCCGCGCACGGTGCGGGTGCGGGAGGGCGACCGGCGCGGTTTCGGGCCGTTCGACTGCGAGTTCGTGGCGGTCAACCACTCCATCCCGGACAGCCTCGCGGTCGCGATCCGCACCGGTGCCGGGATGGTGCTGCACACCGGCGACTTCAAGATGGACCAGTTCCCGCTCGACGACCGCATCACCGATCTGCGCGCCTTCGCCCGCCTGGGCGAGGAGGGCGTGGACCTGTTCCTCACCGACTCCACCAACGCCGAGGTACCCGGCTTCACCACCTCCGAGCGTGAGTTGAACCCGGCGATCGAGCAGGTGATGCGTACCGCGCCGCGCCGGGTCATCGTCTCCAGCTTCGCCAGCCATGTGCACCGCATCCAGCAGGTCCTGGACGCCGCCCACCAGCACGGCCGCAAGGTCGCCTTCGTCGGCCGTTCCATGGTCCGCAACATGGGCATCGCCCGTGACCTGGGCTATCTGAAGGTCCCGTCCGGTCTGGTCGTGAGCACCAAGGAGCTGGAGAAGCTCCCGGACCACAAGATCACTCTGGTGTGCACCGGCTCCCAGGGCGAACCGATGGCCGCTCTGTCGCGGATGGCCACCCGCGACCACCAGATCCGCATCGGCAAGGGCGACACCGTCCTGCTCGCCAGCTCCCTCATCCCCGGCAACGAGAACGCCATCTACCGGGTGATCAACGGACTCACCCGCTGGGGCGCCCACGTCGTCCACAAGGGCAACGCCAAGGTGCACGTCTCCGGGCACGCCAGCGCCGGCGAACTCGTCTACTGCTACAACATCGTCAAGCCCCGCAACGTCATGCCCGTGCACGGCGAATGGCGCCACCTGCGGGCCAACGGCGACCTCGCCATCCGTACCGGTGTCGACCCGGACCGGGTCGTCATCGCCGAGGACGGTGTCGTCGTGGACCTCGTCGACGGGCGCGCCTCCATCACCGGCAAGGTTCCCGCCGGAAACGTCTACGTGGACGGCATGGAAGTCGGCGGCGCCACCGAGGCCTCCCTCAAGGACCGACTCACCCTGGCTTCCGAGGGCGTGGTCACGGTGGTGGCGATCGTCGACGCGGACACCGGCGCGCTCGCCGAGGCCCCCGACTTCCTGGCCCGCGGGTTCGTCCACGACGACACCACCTTCGAGCCGGTCGTCCCCGTCATCGAGAAGACCCTGGCCACCGCGGCCGAGGAGGGTGTCGGGGACGCGCACCAGCTCGAACAGCTCCTCGCCCGGGCCGTGGCGAACTGGGCGTTCCGCACCCACCGCCGCAGGCCCCTGATCATCCCCGTCATCATCGACGCCTGACCGGACCACGCCCCTGGCCGTCACTGCGCCCGCAGGGACGGCCAGGGGCCCTGCCGCCGGATGCCGGCACCAGCAGCATGACGTCAACGCCGGAGAGGTGAACGGATGGGCCTGCGTTTCGAGGAGCTCGACTGGCGACCGACGCCGATCGGCGACATCAGCCTGCGGCGGCGCCGCCATCCGGAGTCGGGCGAGGACGTGTACGAGGTGAAGCTGGGCGAGGAGTTCCTCATGTCCAGCCTCTTCACCGCCGGCGAGATCGCGCTGGCGGAACTCGCCCTGGCCAGGCTCCCGGACGCCGAACCGGACGTCGTGGTCGGCGGCCTGGGACTCGGCTACACCGCCCGGGCGGCACTGGACGACCCCCGGGTCCGCTCGCTGACGGTGATCGACACGCTCGCCGAAGTCATCGACTGGCACCGCCGTGGCCTGGTCCCGCTCGGCAACCGGCTGACGTCGGACACCCGCTGCCGCCTGGTGCACGGCGACTTCTTCGCCATGGCTGCCGATCCGCGTGGCCTGGACCCCGACGAACCCGGGCGCCGCTTCCACGCCATCCTGCTGGATGTCGACCACTCACCGCGCCATGTTCTCCACCCACGCCACGCGGCGCTCTACCAGCCCGCCGGACTCCGCGCCCTGGCCGCACACCTCCACCCAGGCGGCCTGTTCGCCCTGTGGTCGAACGATCCGCCCGACGACCAGTTCACGTCCGCGCTCTCGGAGGTCTTCGCCGAAGTGGCGGCACAGGTCGTCGAGTTCGACAACCCGCTGCAAGACCGCACCGCGTCCAACACCGTCTACCTGGCCGGGAAGGCATCGGTCACGCCTTAGGGCCAACTGGTTCGACGTATGTCAACATAGACGTATGTCGAATACGAAGGTGCTGCCGCTGCTCGAACCAGAGACGCCCGGGATGCCCGAGACACCCGAGGCCGTGGCGCCGTGCTGTCCGCCGTTGACCGAGCGGCCGTTCAGCGCGGAGGAGGCCGAGACGGCCGCGCGGATGTTCAAGGCGCTGGGCGATCCGGTGCGGCTGCGACTGTTCTCGGCGGTCGCCTCGCACGAGGGCGGCGAGGCGTGCGTGTGCGACATCTCCGACGTCGGCGTGTCCCAGCCGACGGTGTCCCACCACTTGAAGAAGCTCAAGGAGGCCGGGCTGCTGACGTCCGAGCGGCGCGGGACCTGGGTGTACTACCGCGTCGAGCCCGCCGTGCTGGCCGCCATGGGCAGGCTGCTCACCGTGGTGCCGACCGCGGGCTGACCGTCCAGGCCGTTCACCGCCGCGCCTCCAGTGGCTCGGCGGCGTGGGCCGTGAACCTCCGCCGCCAGGCCGGCGACACAGGGACGAGCGCGACCAGGACCGGCACCTGCTGGGCAGCAGGGTCCGGCCCCGGAAGAAAACCGCGTCGGTGCGCGCCCTTGACGGGCCGGGCAGCCCCGAGGGCGCGCGAGGGGCGGTCAGGCCTGGTAGGCCAGGTTCGCCATCATCCCGGCCTCACCGTGGTAGGCGTTGTGGCAGTGCAGCATCCACTGGCCCGGGTTGTCGGCGTCGAAGTAGACGGACACCTTCCGCCTGGGAAGCACGATCGCGGTGTCCTTGCGGGGCCCGGAATCGCCGATCTGGTACGTGTGGCCGTGCAGGTGTACCGGATGCCACATGTCGGTGCTGTTGATGAAGTCGAGCCGTACGCGCTGCCCCTCCTGGACGACGACGGGATGCGCCCCGGGATCGTTCATGTCGAAGGGCGTGCCGTTGATGGCCCAGTTGTACTCCGTCATGTTGCCGGTCAGCCTGATCCGGTGCGTGACGTCGACCTCGGCGGACTTCAGGCGCACGTCGTCGACGGCGCGCAGCTCGGACGCCGTCACGACCATGCCGTCGAGTTCCGTGGGGCGGACGGTCTCCGAGGGCTTGTCCCCGGAACCGGTACGCACCAGGGCGAGGCCGTTCGCCTCCTTGCCCTCGGCGAGCGCGACGAGCGGGAAGACGCCGTCGGCGAGGGTGACCAGGACGTCGTACCGCTCGCCCATGCCGACCAGCAGGGCGTCCACCTCCTGGTGCTGGACCGGGAAGCCGTCCGTGTGGGTGATGGTCAGCTTGTGACCGCCGAGGGCGACGCGGTAGGCGGTGTCCGAGCCGGCGTTGACGATCCTCAGTCGCACCGTCTTGCCCGGCCTGCTCGTGTAGACGTCCGGGTCGGTCGCGACGCGGCCGTTGATCAGGTGGTACGGGTACTTCACGTCACCGGCGTCGCCGCCGAGCAGGGCGCTGGAGCCGCCCATGAGCATGAACTTCGTCGGCATGCCGCCGGAGGAGGCCGACGCGGAGGGCGAGACGTTGGAGGAGGCCGAGGCGGAGGGGGACGCGGAGTCGCTCCCCATGCCCCTCCCGCCCATGTCCCCCATGCCGCCCATGTCTCCCATCCCCGCGCTGCCCGTCCCCATGCCGGACATGCCGTGCCGGAGTTCCGCGTAGACCTCGTCCGGCGTGCCGGTGACACCGTCGAGCCAGTCGTCGAGGAGGACGACCCACTCGTCGTCGTAACCGAGGCTCTCGTCGGGATCCTCGACGATCAGCGGGGCGTAGAGGCCGCGGTCGAGTTGGACTCCGACGTGCGGGTGGAGGAAGTAGGTGCCCGGGGTGTCGGCGA
Source organism: Streptomyces sp. NPDC005303 (assembly GCF_040607335.1). NCBI lineage: Bacteria > Bacillati > Actinomycetota > Actinomycetes > Kitasatosporales > Streptomycetaceae > Streptomyces > Streptomyces sp. NPDC005303. The sequence continues at coordinate 42,302 of NZ_JBEXGM010000017.1, forward strand.
CGAACCTGTAGGTGAAGGCGGAGCCGGCCTGAACGAAGGGCTGGGTGACGGGCGGTACGCCGTCCATGTCGTTGCGCAGGGCGATGCCGTGAAAGTGGACCGACGTGGTGGTTCCGCTCGGGAGCCGGCTGGACAGCTCGGCGACCAGGGTGTCGCCGACGGACAGCCGGACCTCCTTGCCCAGGGGGCGTCCGTCGAAGGCCCAGGTCTGGGGCGTGACCCCGCCGCCCAGGTCGATCATCGCGGGTGCGGCGGTCAGGGTGAGATTCCGCTGGCGTCCGGTGCCGACGCGCTTCTTCTCGGTGGCGGCCACCGCGGGCCCGGAAGGGCTGACCAGCGTGTTGTTGTCGGCACCGGAGCTGCTGCCGCAGGCGGCGAGCGCGCCGACGGCTCCCAGTCCGGCGAACAGGATGGAGCGGCGGTTGATGCTGTCCATTTCGTTGTCCTCTGCTGTGCGACTGCGATGGGGGCGCGGAGGCACGGCGCATCGAGCGCCGTGCCGGGCGGCCTATATGCGCAGACGTGACAGGACGGACAGATCGGGCGGGGCCCGGCTCACCACCGCGCCGGGCGCATGCCCGGACGGCGTCGGAGACAGCTGCGCGGGCGAGGCGGGCGAGGGGATGCCGCTGCGATCCTGGGCGACGAGGTGCACCGAGGAGACACCGGCCGCGCTGCAGTGCTCCATGCCGGCCCCCGTGCACGCCCCGGCGCCGAGGTCGCGCGCCGAGGAGCCTCCCGTGGCGGACAGGGCAGGCGTGGCGGACATGGCGCCGTGCGACATGCCGGAGATCGGGGAAACCCCGGCCGCGGACACCTCGTGGTGGACGAGCACGGCCAGGACGGCACACAAGGCGAAGACCACCAGGTACGCCGAGCGGACGGCTCCGCCGTCGCGTCCTGCTCGCCTCGCCATGAGATCACCTGTGCCGTTCTCGCCGTTCAATGACTCAGCACCCTACCCCCAGGGGGTACCGATGCGTCTGCGCCACCACCGGTCGAGCAACTCCGATCCCGTCGTCGGACAACCCTGAGGAGTCGGAGGGGGCGGAGGAGAATGCCGTTCGGCGGCTCACCGGACAGCGAATGAGGAGTGGACTTTGTTACGGTCCGCAATGCGGTGTGAAGGGCTCACCAAGCGCTACGGCAGGGGGCGTTGGGTCCTCAGGGACGTGGACATGGAGATCTCGGCGGAGGACGTCCTCGCGGTGGTGGGCGGCAACGGCTCAGGGAAGTCGACCCTGTTGCGCATCCTCGTGGGCGTGTCGCGGCCCACCTCGGGGACCGTCTCGGGCCGCCCAGCGACCATCGGTTACGTACCCGACCGTTTCACCGCCCACGACCGGATGTCGGCGCTCTCCTACCTCACGCACATGGGACGTGTCCGAGGTCTGTCGGGTACGACGGCCCGGGCCCGGGCCGCCCGACTGCTGGAGCAACTGGCGCTGGTGGGCGGCCAGGACGCCTCGCTGGGCACGCTGTCCAAGGGCAACGCGCAGAAGGTGGCACTGGCCCAGGCCCTGCTCGTCGAACCCGATCTGCTGGTCCTCGACGAGCCCTGGTCGGGTCTGGACACCTCGGCCCACGGCGTGCTGGCCGAGTTCATCGAGGAGGTGGCCGCCCGGGGCGGGGCCGTGGTCTTCACCGACCACCGCGAGGCGATCACCGAGACGCACGCCACCGGCGTCTACGCCATCGGCGGCGGCCGGGTCACATGGCGGAGCGGGGCACGCACCGGCGCGCGGGCGCCGGAGGTCGAACTGGTCCTGGCAGCGCCGCTCACCGGTGTCCCGCCCACCGAGGTGCACTGGCACGGCCTGCCCGGCGTACTGGACGCGGCGCGCCGGGGTGAGGCGTTCGTCCTGCGGGTGAGGCGCGAGCACTCGGACACCGTGCTGCTCACGGCACTTGGGCACGGGTGGTCGGTGGAGGGTGTCGCGAGGGCCGACGACGCGCGCGCGTCCCGCCCGGCCGCGAGGAGGGCCGCCCTGTGATCGCCCTGATCCGCTACCTGTTCACGGTGCTTCTGCTCTCCCAGCGCCAACTCGCGCCGCTGCTGCTGTTCGTCGGTCTGCTGGCGGTGCTGACCAGCAGCGACTCGGGTCCGCTCGCGGCCACCTACGGCTCGGTGGCCGGGGCCATGCTGGTGTGTTCGCTGTGGTCGACCATGGCCCTGATCGGCCTGGAGGACCGGACGCACCGCTCGGTCGTCGTCGTCGCCGCGGGCAGCGGACTGCGGGTGCTGCTCGGGTCGGTCTGCACGGCCCTGCTGTGGTGCCTACCGCTGACGGCCGCCGGTCTGTTCCTGCCGCTGCTGTTCGGGTCCCACACGTTCACGGCGGCCGACGCGGTGCTGGGCGTCGAGGCGCAGCTCACCTGTGCTCTGACCGGCATCGCGATCGGCGTGCTGTGCTCGCGTCTGCTCTTCCGGCGCCCGGGTCACGCCCTGGTGGCCGCCCTGCTCCTGCTGCTGGCGGCCCTGCTGGGCAGGGGCGTCTCCCCGGTCAACATCATGCTCGGCGATCTCCAGAACGCCTCGGACTCCGCGCACCTGCTCGGGTCCACGGGCGTCCTGCTCACCGTCGCCGCCGGAGTGCTGGCAGGCGCGGTGGCGATCACCCAGGCCGTCAGCGTCAGACTGAGCTGAGGCGGATCCGTCGGCGGGCGCCTCGGATCATGTGCCGGCCAGTGGATTCGGCAGCGGCAGGTAGCGGGCGTCCGCCCCGTCCGCCCCCGTCCACCTCAGGAGCAGGTTCGTCTTGCCGGGGAGGGTGGGCGCGGCGAGGAGGGTGGTGGCTTCGGGGAGGTCGTGGCGGGACAGTTCGCGGCGCGCGGCGGGCCAGGGGTCGAAGCCGGGCCGGCGTTCGGCCAGGGCCGCGGCGACCTCGCACAGGTGGTTCACGACCAGGCAGTACACCAGCCGTTCCCACCCGGCCGCGCGCGGGATGTCCGGCAGCAGCTTCACACCCTCCGCGTCCCGGAACAGAGCCTGTACGGGCGTACCGTCGGCGTCCACGGCGACCAGGGTGTTCTGGAGATGCGCCTCGAGTACGACTCCGTGGTCGGCGAAGGCGGTGAGGGCGGGCGGGACGACCGCCCTCAGGTACGCCTGCCACCAGGCCGCCGGATCCTCGACGGTGTCGAGCGGGTTGCCCTCGAAGCCCTCCACCAGGGCAGCGGCGAGCAGCGGGGTCGCCCCGGGCCGCACATGGTCGCGCAGTCCGTCGCGGACCAGTACGGCGAGTTCCTCGAAGGCGAAGTCGGCGGTGCGGTAGCCGCGGTCGCTCAGCCAGGCGGCGGAGCCGGGACTCGCGGCGAAGGCGTTCGCGACCGCTTCATCCGTACGGCGGAGTTTGAGCAGGTCGTGGCGCCAGAGCCGCCGGATGTCGTTCGTGATGCGGACGTCGAGACTGAACTTGAGGAAGAGATCGCGCGAGGGGGCGTACACCGTGCGGATCGCCGCCGTCGGCCAGGTCTCGAAGCCGGTCGTGCCGAGCCGGACCAGGCGGCCGTCCTCGAAGGCCTCCGCGCAGGGCGCCAGGTCGAGCTGCCAGGGGTGGGCGGGCAGCAGCCGGTAGCCGGGCGGGGTCTCGCCGAGGGCGTCGAGGGCCGTGGTGTCGCCCTCCTCGACGACGGCGTCCTCGCGCACCCCGAGCAGGACCAGCGGGAACCGGGCGTGGGCCTCGGGGGCGTACGGCAGCCAGGTGGCGACGGGGCCGCCGCCGCGGGCCTTGGGAGCGGGGTGGTACGGGTGGCCGGTGACGAGGCACTGCTCGGAGCGCAGATACGGGTCGCCGGGCGGCATCGCCCGGTGCCGGGCCGTGAGCAGGGCGGCCACGGCGTCCCGGCTGTCGATCATCTCGGCGGGCAGTTCGTGGTTGGACACTCCGGTGTGCCGGGTCAGTTCCTCGGCGACGAGCTTCACGAGTTCGGTGTGACCGACCCGCCGCCAGCCGCCCTTCGTGTGCACCTCGGGCTCGGTGGGCCGCCGGTGGCCCCGCACCCTGAGCAGTCGCCCGCCGGGCAACCGGTACACCGGGCGCTCGCCGGGTTCCGGGAGCGGCACGGCCACCTCGCGCAGCAGGCAGTTGAGCAGGGGCGCTGCCGCGTACGCGTCGGCGCGGTGGGCGACGGCGGTGGCGGTCGGCGGGGGTGGGAGATCCACGCGGTTCACTCGTTCTCTACGGTTCATCTGGTGCGATGACGATCAGTATGTCTGCCGTCACCGCCCCACAGTGACACCAGTCGTACCCGAGGAGTCCCCCCGTGCACCGTCCCCGTGCCGCCGAGGCCGAGTTCGCCGAAGAGCTGGCCGTCCTGCGCCCCGAGCTCGTGGCGCGGTACACGGCCGAGCTGCCCGGCGCCCGCGCGGCCGTGCTGTCCCGGCTGTGGCGGGGGCTCACCCACGAGCCGCTGCCCTGGGTCACCGCGCGCGAGGCCGGCCGGGAGGGCCTCACCCTGCGCCTGGGGGACGGCCGCCGGCTGCACGGCCCGCACCCGGACCCGTTCGCCACCGCCGCCCAGGTCACCGTCGTACGGCTCGACGAGGTCGCCCACGACGATCCGGCACGCCTGATGACGGACCTCGGCGTGCCGCACGGAGCGGACTTCGCGGCCGAACTCGCCGACAGTGTCGCTTCGTTGGCGCTGTCGAGGGCGGGACAGCCGGCCCGCTCGCGGGAGTGGCCGGAGCGGGACTGGGAGTGGGAGCAGCGGATCGTCGACGGGCACCCCTACCACCCCAACTGCCGTTCCCGGCCCGGCTTCTCGGTCGCCGAGCAGCTGGCCTACGGTCCCGAGCACCGACCGTCGGTACGGCTGGGGTTCGTGCCGGTGCAGGCCGAGGAGTGTCTGGTGACGGGTGCGTGGCCGGCGGAGATGCGGGACGGGGGGCGGCTGCTGCTGCCCGTGCATCCGTGGCAGGCGGAGCATGTGCTGAAGCGGCCCGCGACGGAGGGCCTCGACGCGCACCCGTTGATGTCGCTGCGCACGCTCGCCCTGGGCGGCGGACCGCATGTGAAGACCGCGTTGAGTGCCCGGCTCACGTCCTCGGTGCGGGACATCTCCGTCTACTCGATCAGCATGTCGGCGACGCTCTCACAGTTCGCGGAGACACTGGCAGAACGTTTGGACGGCAGCCTCCACTTCACCCGCACGCTGGGGGCGGCCACGGCCAACTCTCCTGACCTGGCAGCGGTGTTGCGGGAGTCACCGCAGGTGTACGGCGACCGGGTCCTTCCGGTGGCGGCCCTCGCCACCACCGAGCTGCCCGAATCCCCGGCATGGCTGGCCGAGTTCGCCCGACTGGCCCTCACGGTGGGACTGCGGCTGCTGGAACTCGGCGTCGCCCTGGAGGCGCACGGCCAGAACCTCCTCGTCGTCCTGTCCGAGTCCGGCGCACCGCTCAGGCTGGTCTACCGGGACCTCGCGGACATCCGGGTCAGCCCGGCCAGGCTGGCACGGCACGGCATCCCGGTCCCGGCGCTGTCCGGGCGGGTCGTCACGGACGACGTGACGACCCTGCGGCGCAAGCTGTTCGGCTCCCTGGTGGCCGGGGCCCTCGCGGGTACGGCGGGTTCGGCGACCGCGTTGCGCGGGGCACTGGAGACGGCCGTACGGGATCTTCCACGCACCCCCGATCTGGCCGGGCTGCTCGAACAGCCGCTGCCCGCGAAGGCGTTGACGCTGATGCGGCTCTCGCCGACGACGCCGGGCGACCAGTGGACGGAACTACCCAACCCCCTTCTCTGAGCGGCCGTTTTGGAGCCCGGCGCACCTGATCAATAGGATCCGGCGATGATCACAAGAAAACGGCTGGCGGCAGGAGTGTGCGCCCTGCTCGCCGCCCTGACGGCCGGGATCGCCTTCCCGGTCGCGGCGGCAGCCGGTGAACCCACGGGCGGCACCGCGCCCCAGGTCGATCTCGTCCTCGACGTGAGCGGCTCGATGCGGACGGCGGACATCGACGGCGGCACCCGGATGGCGGCGGCGAAGCGGGCCTTCAACGAGGTGCTGGACGCGACGCCCGAGGAGGTCCAGCTGGGCATCCGGACCCTCGGCGCCAACTACCCGGGCGACAACCAGAAGACGGGCTGCAAGGACACCGCGCAGCTCTACCCGGTCAGCACCCTCGACCGCACGGAGGCCAAGACGCAGGTGGCGACCCTCTCGCCCACCGGCTGGACACCGATAGGTCCCGCACTGCTGAAGTCCGCCGGCGACTTCACCGACAGCGCCTCCTCCAAGCGGATCGTGCTGATCAGCGACGGCGAGGACACCTGCGCCCCGCTCGACCCGTGCGAGGTGGCCCGCGAGATCGCCGCCAAGGGCATCGGGCTGACCATCGACACGCTCGGCCTGGTCCCCAACACCAAGATGCGGCAGCAGCTGAGCTGCATCGCGGAGGCGACCGGCGGCACCTACACCTCCGTCGAACACGCCGACGAACTGACAGACAAGGTCAACCAGTTGGTGGACCGCGCGGCCGACCCGGTGGTGACGCCGGTGGCCACCGAGGGGGCCGGCTCCTGCGCCACGGCACCCACGCTGAAGTCCGGGCTGTACACCGACCGCGAGGAGTTCACCCAGCAGCGCTGGTACCGGGTGGACGTCGACCCGGGCCAGGAGCTGCGGGCCTCGGTGAGTGTGGGAGCCGACCGGGCCGTGAACCCCTCGTACGGGGTGCTGCTGCGGGCGGTCACCGTGCACGGGCGCGAGATCGTGCGTGGCGAGGGCGCGGGCAACGGCCGTACGGACGTGCTGTCGACGGGGCTCAGGTATCCGAAGGCGGCGAGCGACGACGAGGACGCCCCGGCCGAGACCGTGTGTCTCCAGGTCACCAACTCCTTCTCGGCGGCCTCCGGGGTGAAGACCACCCCGGGTCTGCCTCTCGAGCTGACGGTCGACGTCGTGGACGGGCCGTCGAAGGCGAGCGACGTGGCCTCCTTCGGCCTCGGGCGCGGCTGGTGGCTGCTCGGCACGCTGATCCTCGCCGGCTTCGTCGCCGGTCTGCTGTGGGGCTGGCTGTCACGCTGGCGGGTCGCGGTCTGGAGGACCAACTGATGCGGATCACACGCGCGTTGAGCGTTTCCCTGCTGATGCTCGGGCTGGCCGTCGCACCGGCCGTGGCCGACTCCTCGCCGACGCCCACGGATTCGGCGTCGGCGGACGATGACGTGCCCACCCAGGCGGGCACGTCCTTCCGTACGGCGACCGAGGTCGAGCAGGGACAGACCGCCACGGCGAGCGGCTCCACGGGCGACTACCTGTACTGGTCGTTCCCCGCGGACGCCGGCCAGCGGCCCACCGTGAAGTCCACGGTGAAGCTGCCCGAGAGCCATGCCGCGCAGACCTGGCAGATCGACGTGTACGACGGCCTGCGCCGCCGCCAGTCGTGCCAGTACGGCGCCCAGACCCGCACCGCCGCCGAGGGCACCTCCTCGGTGGAGCTGGCCTGCACGCTGCGCACGGTCCGCGCCTGGTCGGAGACCTGGGCCAACGACCCGCTGCCGGGCACGTACTACGTCCGGCTGACGGCCGTCGGTCTCACCACGGCCGACCTGGGTCTGCCGGTGAGCACCGAGGTCCGGGTCGACTCCAAGGACATCGGCGGTTCGGCCGCGGTGGACGGTTCGCTGGCCGAGCCGCTGGTGCCGGGCATCGCGGCGAAGCCCCAGGCGGAGGACGGCGGTTCCGAGGACTCCTCCGCCGTCCTGTCCGCCATCGAACCCGAGGACGGCTGGTCCTCCGGCTGGTGGTCCGACCGGTGGGTGTGGACCGCGATCGGCGGTGCGCTCGCCGCACTGGCGGGGGTCGGCGGGTATGCGCTGACGCGCGGGGCGGGACGTCCGCACCGGGTGCCGCCGAGCGCCTGACGCTCCGTCCGAGGCCCGCCGTACTCAGGTACGGCGGGCCTTTCTCACGCCTCCCGCAGCGCCTTGGCGATCGTGCCGTCCCCGGTCACCTCGACCCGCCCGCCCCGCACCGCGTCCGGCAGGCTCAACTCCCCGCGGCTCAGGGCCCCGCAGGTCTCGACGTCCAGGACGAGCCGGGCGTCGGGCTCCCCGGGGGCCGGCCCGTCGCCGTACGCGGGACCCTCCTGCGCGCCGACGTACACATGGAAGTCCCCCTCCTCCAGCCGCACTTCGACGAGCCCCTCCCCCTCCAGCGAGCGCAGGAGCGGCAGCGCGAACCAGTGCGCGCGTACGGCGTCGGTGGGCCGTCGTTCGCCGAGTTCGGGCCCGCCCCAGGCGCCGAGAGCCTGGAGTACGGGCAGCAACTCGCGTCCGCGCGCGGTGAGTTCGTACACGTAGGCCGCGCCGGGCGGGGGCAGCCGACGCCGGGTGGTCAGGTTGTCGCGCTCCATGTCCTTCAGCCGTGAGGCGAGTACGTCGGTGCTCACGCCGGGCAGGTCGGCGTGCAGGTCCGTGTAGCGGCGCGGACCGGCCAGCAGTTCCCGGACGATCAGCAGGGTCCAGCGGTCGCCCACGGCATCGAGAGCGCGGGCCGTGGAACAGTACTGGTCGTAGCTTCGGCGAGGTGACATGCGACGCAGTCTAGACAAGTTGTTGGACTTTCCAAGCTCCTACTTGGTAAAACCAAGCAACACAGGTATCCGGAGAGGCAGCAGCGCATGGAGTTCCGGCAGTCGAGCAAGCTCAGCGAGGTCTGTTACGAGATCCGCGGCCCGGTGATCGAGCACGCCGACGCACTGGAGGAGGCCGGCCACAGCGTGCTGCGCCTCAACACCGGCAACCCCGCGCTGTTCGGCTTCGAGGCGCCGGAGGAGATCCTCCAGGACATGATCCGGATGCTCCCGCAGGCGCACGGCTACACGGACTCCCGGGGCGTCCTCTCCGCCCGCCGGGCCGTGGCGGGGCGCTACCAGACCCTGGGCCTGGAGGTCGACGTCGACGACGTCTACCTCGGCAACGGCATCTCCGAGCTGATCTCGATGGCCGTACAGGCGCTGGTCGAGGACGGCGACGAGATCCTCATCCCCGCCCCCGACTTCCCCCTCTGGACGGCGGTCACGACCCTCGCGGGCGGCAAGGCGGTGCACTACCTCTGCGACGAACAGGCCGACTGGTACCCGGACCTGGACGACATGGCCTCGAAGATCACCGACCGCACCAAGGCCGTCGTCATCATCAACCCGAACAACCCCACCGGCGCGGTCTACCCGAAGGAGATCATCGAGGGCATCCTCGACCTCGCCCGCCGGCACGGCCTGATGGTCTTCGCCGACGAGATCTACGACCAGATCCTGTACGACGACGCCGTGCACCACTCGGTCGCCGCGCTCGCCCCCGACCTGGTCGTCCTGACCTTCTGCGGCCTGTCGAAGACGTACCGGGTGGCGGGCTTCCGCTCCGGCTGGCTGGTGATCACCGGGCCCAAGCAGCACGCCAGGAACTACCTGGAGGGTCTGACCATGCTGGCCTCCATGCGGCTGTGCGCCAACGCGCCCGCGCAGTACGCCATCCAGGCCGCGCTCGGCGGCCGCCAGTCCATCCACGAACTGACCGCGCCAGGCGGCCGGCTGTACGAACAGCGCACCGTGGCCTGGGAGAAGCTCAACGAGATCCCCGGGGTGTCGTGTGTGAAGCCGAAAGGCTCGCTGTACGCCTTCCCGCGGCTCGACCCCAAGGTCCACAAGATCCACGACGACGAGAAGTTCGTCCTGGACCTGCTGCTGCGGGAGAAGATCCAGGTCGTCCAGGGCACCGGTTTCAACTGGCCGACCCCGGACCACTTCCGCATCCTGACGCTGCCTCACGCACAGGACCTGGAGGCGGCCATCGGGCGGATCGGGCGGTTCCTGAGCGGGTACCGGCAGTAGCTGGTGGTGTGGATGGGATTCACGGTCGGTGAGAGCGGGGATGCCATGGAGTGCGGCCGCTGATCCCGGGGGCCGGGGGGATCGGGGATGGGGGAACCCCAGATGTTCTTGTCACGTCGGCGTGCTTCCGGCACGCCCTCGGGCTTACGCGGCCGTCTCACACTGCTCACCCTGCTCGTGGTCCTCGCGGGCAGCCCGTGGGTGCAGCGGCCGCTCTCGGACTACTACACCGAGAAGTTCTACATAGAGCTGTCCGACAACAAGATCCTGCGCTGGCTCGTGGAGGCCGCGTTCCTGCCCCGCTGGGAGGTGTCCGCCGACCGGTACGGCGGCACGTCCTCGCTGGTCGTCAACGATCTCGCCGTCCTGTTCCTGCTCGTGGCGCTCGTGTTCCTCGCCAGGCGGCTGTGGGCCGGCGGGGCGTCGGGCCCGCTCCGCTGCCTCTTCGCGGGGGTGCTGGCGTCGGCGCTGGCCAACCTGGCCTGGTGGGGCATGCACAAGGCGTTCGCCGACGACGTGCCGCTCCCACCGGCCGACATCCTGGTGAAGGAACTGCTGCGCGGCGCCCTCCTCTTCGGCCTCGCGGTCGGCACCCTGCTCGCACTCCTGACCGTCGGTCAGCCGAGAACAGTCAAGGGCGCCGTGACGGCGCCGTTGCGCCGCTGGAGAGAGGGAGGGATCGCCATGACCACCGCGCCGGTCCACATGCCGGTCGGGAACGCGCCGGGTGACGTCACCCGGTACCTGTGCGCCGCCGCCTACGTGGACGAAGGATTCGCCGACCGCGTGGTGGAGGAGGTCCTGGCCGACGAAGCCGGCGCGGTGGCCCCCTCGCCCGACGTCGACCTGGTGGCGGTCGTAGGGCACTGTCTGACGGCACAGGAGCTGCGGCACCGCCGGGACCAGCGGCTGACCGGCGCGTTCGCCCTCGTGGCGGTGTTCGCGCCGCTGTGGCTGCTGTTCGTCTCCCTGTTCCTGTCGATCACCCGGCAGGCGGGCGGCCGGCCCAGCCTGGCCACCCGCGGCCGGCACCAGCCCGGGGGCAGGGTGCTGATGGGCACGGCTGTCGCGGCGGGCATCGCGGTGCTCTTCGCGTTCTCCTTCGGCGTCGCCCTCTCGTCGCTGCCCGCCCCCACGTTCGTGAGCTGGCTGCTGGGCTCCTACCTGGCCGGGGTGCCGGCCGCCCTGGTGTCCGTCACTGCGGTGGCGCTCGCGTACGTGACGGTCGTACGCCATGAGCTCGCCGTCGACCGGCTGCTGCGCACGACCATGACCCGCGAGGCGTTCCGCCGGCAGCCGCGCCCGACCGTGCCGCCACGCAAGTGGATGGCCGAGCGGCTGGCGGCCATCCGGGAGGCGCAGGACGGGAACGTCACGGTGTACAGCGGGTACACGCCCTTCCTCGGCTATGCGCCGGCCGCCTCGCAGTGGTCGATCGCCGTGCCGCTGCTGCCCGCCGAGGATCCTGCCCGAAGGGCGCGGGCCGCCGGGCCGCAGCCGTTCACCGTGACCGAACTCGTCGACCACGCACGCGCGCGGTTGCGGGCGACCGCCACGCGTGGCGTGGCCGACGCGGCGGTGGACGGTGAGGCGCCCCTCGGCTCCCTCGTCGTGGAGGACCGGGTCTTCGCCGTCGGTACGGCCGTCGGCGACGACGAGCGGTTCATCAGGGCCACGAGCCTCGCCCCGGTCGCCCGGCTGTCGGCCGACCAGGTCGAGCGGATCATGGAGCGTCCTACCGGTGCCGTCCGGCACTGTCTGGCGATCCACGTGCCACTGTGGGGCGGGGACGTGGTGCCGACGGTGTTCCTGCACTTCTCGACCGAGGGCAGAACGCTCCATCTGCACTGCAGCAACCATGTGCTCGGCCCGGTGAGAGCCGACTTCCACGTCGTGGACGGGCTGCGCGGGCCCCTCTCCCCCGCCGCACGGCGTGGGCTGCTGCTGGACGCCGTCCCCGGCACCGCCAGGGCCTTCTTCGCCGCCCCGTTCCGGGCGCTGCGCCAGTCCCGCTTCGAGGAACGGCACAGCAGACGCATGGCCGACGAGCTGAAGGCCCTGGAGCAGGACCCGGTCTACGACTTCGGCGCCCGCCTCAGCGTCCGGGAGCTGGCGGTGAGCCCGAACTACCAGAACTACTTCCAGGTCGTGGACGCCGCGCGGATCACGTCGCTGGTGGAACGCCACACCCTCGCCGCGATCCGCGAGTTCCTCGACGCGCGCGGCTACGACATCGCCGACTTCCGCGCCCAGCAGCAGACCATTCTCAACCAGGGCCTCATCCAGCAGGGCGGCATGAGCATCATCGGCAACCAGGCGATCGGCACGGGCGCGACCGCCACCCAGCACGTCCCGCAGCAGTCCGGCGCGGCGGCGCCCGTCGCCGGTTCCGGCCCCGGCAAGTAGGAGGTCCTCATGACGGGCAACGACGACGGTCGCCAGGACCCTCCCGTCAACAACGGCCTCATGATCAGCGGTGGCACCCACTACGTCGGCAACCAGGCCGTGGGACACCGCGCCCAGGCCTTCTCCGGGTCGGTCTCCTTCCAGCCGCAGGACGCCGAGCGTACGGCCGAACTCCTCGCCCACGTCGAGCGGTTGCTGGAGGAGCACCGGGCGGCCCTCGCCGATCCCGACGCGACCGGCAGGGAGCTGCGCCGCCTGCGCGAGGAACTCGACGAGGCCGAGCCGCAGCCGACGGTCCTGCGACGGGCCCTCGACCGCCTCAACGAGTTCGTGCAGCCGGTGACACCGCTCGTGGTCGCGGTGGGGCAGCTGGCGCAGTCGGTCCAGGGCCTGCCCGGGCTCTGAGCGGTCCTGCGGGTCCGCGGGTCCAGGAGGCGACCGTCCGGCCCAGTCCGTTCTGCGGGGCCCGGGAGCCGTGTGGCACGGTGCTGGGAGGCGAGCGGGAAGGCTGCGCGCATGGGTGATCTCTTTCTGGTCCGGCACGGTGAGACCGAGTGGTCGCGGTCCGGGCGGCACACCGGCTGGACGGACGTACCGCTGACCGAGCGAGGCCGGGAGGAGGCGCGCCGCCTGGTTCCGCTGATCCGCTCCCACCGCATCGGCGCCGCCTTCGTCAGCCCCCTCCAGCGGGCCCGGGAGACCGCGGAACTCATCGGGCTGCACGACCTGCGGGTCGACGTCGATCTGCGCGAGTGGGACTACGGCGGCTACGAGGGCGTCACCACCGTCGACATCCAGCGGGAGCGTCCGGGCTGGTTCCTGTTCACGGACGGCGTGGCACCCGGCCCGTCCGACCACCCCGGGGAGAGCCCGGAGCAGGTCGGCGAACGGGCCGACCGCGTGCTGGCCAAGGTGGACGCGGCGCACGCGAACACCGAGGGGTGCGTGGTGCTGGTGGCGCACGGCCATTTCCTGCGAGTGCTCACCGCCCGCCGGCTCGGGCTGCCCGCGTCGGCGGGGGCCTTGTTCCAGCTGGCGACGGGGACGCTGTGCCGGCTGGGGACCGAGCACGGGCGGCCGGTGATCGCCGGGTGGAATGTCAGACCCTCGTCGTAGCCTTCGAAGCGGATGGGGTCGGTGATCCGTACGGTCGTCGTAGGGGCCCCTTCCGTGGAAGGAGCACGCCGTGACGCGACCGCCCACCGCCGCGCAGCGGCGTGTCATCGACGCCGCCGATCCCGTCACCGGGCGGCTGAGGGGCACGGAGGCCCAGCTGGACGCGCTGGTGAAGCGCGGGCTGGCCTTCCGGCATCCGCGGCCGCCGCACGATCACTTCCTGACACCGGTCGGGCACCGCGTACGGGAGACGGTCGAGGAGAAGCCCGAGCAGGCCGCCGACCCGCCCACCGGTGTGTTCGCGGCGCACATCGGCGGTACCCAGGAAGCCGCGGACGCCGGTCCGGCCCGGGTGCGTGAGGTGCACAGCGCCTGGCAGGGGCTGTTGGAGCTGCGCCGGATGACCAACCCCGACGGGGCCACGGACCGGCCCTGCGGCTGGGAGCGCGCCCATCTGGTGCAGGCGGCCGCGCTGGCACTGGAGGCGGCCGGACACCGGCCCGAAGCGGGGGGCTCGCCCGGCTACCGGGTGCGCGCGACCCCGCAGCCCGAGGCCGTGGCCGTGCACGCGCCGGACGGCGAGACGCTGGGGGCCTGCGCGATCACCCTGGAGGGAGCCGGCTGGCAGGTCGGTGAGTACACGCAGCCGAGGACCAGGGCCCGGTACCTGCTGGCCTCACCGCGCCGGGTGTAGGGGGCACATGTCAGGATCGGGTCCAGCAACTGCCGTGGCGTGAGAGGGGATTGACGTGAGTGAGCCGTTTTCCGTGCCGGTGACCGTCCGCGGGTACGAGACGGACGTGCAGGGCCATCTCAACCAGAGCGTGTACCTCAACTACGCGGAGCACGCCCGCTGGTCGCTGCTCGATGCCGCCGGGATCACCCAGGCCGAGCTCATCGCCAGCGGGGTGGGCCCGGTGGCGCTGGAGACCACCATCCGCTACCTGCGCGAGCTGCTGGCGGGCGACGAGGTGGAGGTGACCTGCGGATTCGAGTGGGGCGAGGGCAAGACGTTCCGAATACGACAGACGATCCGCAAGAAGGACGGCACGGTGGCCGCCGAGATCACCGCGGTCGGCGGGCTGCTGGACCTCAAGGAGCGGCGCCTGGTCGCGAACGCGGGCGACGTGCTCAAGGGCCTGGCCAAGAACCCGGACCTGCTGTGACTCGGGCCGGTTCCGGTTCCCGCTCGGCGTCGTAGGCCGGTCGCGCGGTTCCCGCGCCCCTTCGGGGCTCGATCGCGGTCGACGTGACTGCACCGGCTCAGGCGTGCCGGGAACTGCGCGACCCACACGGCCCACGTTTCGCGCGCCCGAACTCCCCGGCCCCACTTACGGTGGACACGTGACCAGCCCCGCCGAACCGGCCGCCGTCCCACCGCACTCCTGCTTCACCGGACAGCGTCCAGCTCCCCGCTGTGCCGACCTGGAGGTGACGTGGCCTTCCTGTCCAGAACAGCCGCCCGCCGTACCCTGCTCGCCGTTCTCGGAGCCGGAGTGCTGAGCTTCCGGGGGCCGTCCGCCGAGGCCGCGGACCCGGTCGGGCTCGACGATCCGGTCAAGAAGGACCTCGCCATGCGGCTGGTGTCCAGCGCGGAGAACTCCTCGCTGGACTGGGAGGCGCAGTACACGTACATCGAGGACATCGGGGACGGCCGCGGCTACACCGCCGGCATCATCGGTTTCTGCTCCGGTACGAGCGACATGCTGGCGCTGGTCGAGCTCTACACGGAACGGGTCCCCGACAATCCCCTGGCCCCGTACCTGCCTGCCCTGCGCGCGGTGGACGGCACCGACTCGCATGCCGGCCTCGACCCGGACTTCCCCGCGGCCTGGCGGGAGGCGGCGAAGACCTGCGGATTCCGCCAGGCGCAGCGCGACGAGCGGGACCGCGGCTACTTCGATCCCGCGGTCGCGCGCGCCAAGAAGGACGGCCTGGGCACGCTCGGGCAGTTCGTCTACTACGACGCGATGGTCATGCACGGCCCCGGCACCGATGCCCTGAGCTTCGGCGGCATCCGTGGCCGTGCCCGCAAGGACGTGGACACCCCGGCGGACGGCGGCGGCGAGGTCGCTTACCTTCACGCCTTCCTGGACGCCCGGGTGTGGGCGATGAAGCAGGAGGCGGCGCACAGTGATGTGAGCCGGGTCGAGACGGCCCAGCGGGTCTTCCTGGAGCGGGGCAATCTCGACCTGGACACCCCGCTCGAATGGAAGGTGTACGGGGACAGTTACGAGATCTGCTGAGCGGGGACGGCCTCCATGGGGTGGGTGACGTCCTGCGCGTCGCCGCCCCGGCCGAGGTGGTTGAAGACCAGGTTCAGCGCCACCGCGGCGACGCAGCCTGTCGAGATCCCCGAGTCCAGGACGATCTTCGCGGTCTCGGGGAAGGCACGGTAGAAGTCCGGCGCGGTGATCGGGATGATGCCGACGGCCAGGGACACCGCGACGATCAGGACGTTGTTGTCCTTGTCCAGGCCCGCCTTGACCAGGGTCTGGATGCCGCTGGCGGCCACCGATCCGAACAGGACCACTCCGGCTCCGCCGAGCACCGGGCGCGGTACGACGGCGATGAGCGAGGCGGCCATGGGGCACAGGCCCATCAGCACCAGGAAGGCGCCGCCGGTCGCGACGACGTACCGGCTGCGGATCCTCGTCATCGCCACGAGCCCGATGTTCTGGGCGAAGGCGCTGCACATGAAGCCGTTGAAGAAGGGGCTGATCGCCGAGCCGAGGGTGTCGGCGCGCAGGCCCGCGGCGATGGTCCGCTCGTCGGCCGGGCGCTCGACTATCTCGCCCAACGCCAGCATGTCCGCCGTCGATTCGGTCATGGAGACCACCATCACCACGCACAGCGAGAGGATCGCGGCGAGCTGGAACTGCGGGGCGCCGAAGTGGAAAGGGGTCGGGAAGCCGACGATCGCCGCGTCGGTGACGGGTCCGAAGTCCGTCGCGCCGAAGGGGATCGCGAGGAGCGTGCCGGTCACCAGGCCGAGCAGCACGGCGATCTGCTTGACGAAGCCGCGCGTGAATCGGCGCAGGAGAAGCACGATCCCCAGCGTCGCCGCGGCCAGGCCCAGGCTGGTCGTCGAACCGTAGTCCCGCGCGGCGGGGTCGGGGCCCTGCGCCCAGCCGAAGGCGACCGGCAGGAGGGAGACGCCGATCAGGGTGATGACGGTCCCGGTGACGACCGGCGGGAAGAAGCGGATCGCCTTGCTGAAGAAGGGGGCGGCGAGGAAGCCGAGGAGTCCGGCGACGATCACCGCGCCGAAGATGACCGGCAAGGCGTCGGACTTGTCGTCCGTGGAGGCGACGACCGCGGTCATGGGGGCGACGCCGGCGAAGGTGACGCCGTTGACGAAGGGCAGCCGGGCGCCGATCCTCCAGATGCCGAGGGTCTGCAGGAAGGTGGCGAGGCCCGCGGTGAACAGACAGGCACCGGTGAGGAAGGTGAGGTCGGTGGCGGAGAGGCCGATGGCCGCGCCGACGATCAGGGGTGGGGCGACGACTCCGGCGTACATGGCGGCCACGTGCTGGAGGCCGGTGGTCGCCATCTTGAGAGCGGGGAGCTTTTCGTCGACGGGGTGGACTGACACTGCGGCTCGCCTCCGGGCGGTTACACGTCGGCACTGACGTGGGTTTCATGGAGGTGGTGCGAGTGGTCGTGCGGGACCGGGACGGGGACCGTTCCGGGGCGCGTGCGTCCAACACGCGCCCCGGGCACGGCCGCCGTGGAGCCCGAGACCGGGGTCCAGGGCTACCGGCCGGGAGCCGTCCCTCCCGACCGGAGTTCTTGTGAAGTGGTCAGCCCTGCGCGGCGATGCGCGCCAGGCGCTGCGCCTGCTCCCGCGTCGAGCGCGCGATCGCGTCCTCGTCGACGTGCAACAGGCGTCCGTGCTCGACGATCTGACGGCCGTTCACGAACGAGGCCGTGACGGGTGCCGCCGCGCCGAAGACCAGCGCGGTCACCGGGTCGGCGATCGAGGCGTGCGCGAGGGTGTCGAGCTTCCACAGCACCAGGTCGGCGAGCTTGCCCGCCTCCAGGGAGCCGGTCTCGGCGGAACGGCCCAGGACCTGGGCACCGCCGTACGTGCCGAGGCGCAGGGCCTGGCGGGCGTTCAGGGCGGCTTCCCTGTGCGCTCCCAGGCGGTTGATGAGCAGGGCGTTGCGCAGTTCGGTGTGGAGTTCGCCGGACTCGTTGGACGCGGTGCCGTCGACGCCGAGGCCGACCGGGACGCCGGCCGCGAGCATGTCGGGGACCCGCGCGATACCCGCGGCCAGACGGGCGTTGGACGAGGGACAGTGGGCCACGCCCGTCTTCGTACGGGCGAAGGCGGCGATGTCCGAGTCGTTCATGTGGACGCAGTGCGCCATCCACACGTCCTCGCCGAGCCAGCCGGTGGACTCGAAGTAGTCGGTGGGGCCCATGCCGAACAGTTCCTTGCAGAACTGCTCCTCCTCGACGGTCTCCGAGCCGTGGGTGTGCAGTCGCACACCAAGGCGGCGGGCCAACTCGGCGCCCTCGCGCAGGAGTTCGGTGGAGACGGAGAACGGCGAGCAGGGCGCGACGGCGACCTGGGTCATCGCGCCGAAGGACGAGTCGTGGTGTTCCTTGACGGTCGCCTCGGTCGCGGCGAGGGCGCCGTCCAGGGTCTCCACCGCGAAGTCCGGGGGCAGGCCGCCGTCCTTCTCGCTGCGGTCCATGGAGCCGCGGGCGAGGGTGAAGCGGACGCCCGTCTCGCGGGCGGCGCGGATGATCGCGCCGGACAGGTCGCCGGAACCGGCGGGGAAGACGTAGTGGTGGTCCATGGCGGTGGTGACGCCGCCGCGGGCCATCATCGCGAGCGAGCCCTGGGCGGCCGCGTAGACCATCTGCTCGTCGATGCGTGCCCACGTCGGGTAGAGGGCGACGAGCCAGTTGAAGAGGTTGTGGTCGGTGGCCAGGCCCCGGGTGATCCACTGGTAGTAGTGGTGGTGGGTGTTGACCAGGCCGGGGGTCACCAGGTGGCCGGTGGCGTCGATACGGCGGTCGACGTTCTCCAGGCCCTCGGGGGCCCTGCCCGCGCCGAGAGACTCGATGCGGTTGCCCGCGATGACGACGTGTCCGCTCGGGTGCTCGGTGTCGTGCGCGTCCACGGTCGCGATCGAACAGTTCTCGATGACGATGCGCCGGTCTGCTGCCATGGTTCGTCCTTTGCGCTGTGGTGGAGAGGGCACGGCAGGACCCCGGGAGTTTGAGTGCCGCGGCCGGAGGGCCCTTCCGGAGCCCTTGCCCGGCCGCGGGTGCCGCGACGGAGTTGCTAGAGGTTCGTGAGGTCCACCGGGATCCTCGGCTCGACGCCGTCCCGCAGGACGGTCGCCTCGATCAGGCCGTAGGGCCGGTCGGCGGCGAGGTACACCTCGTTGTCGTTCTTCAGGCCGAACGGCTCCAGGTCCACCAGGAAATGATGCTTGTTGGGCAGTGAGAAACGGACCTCGTCGATCTCGCCGCGGTTCTCGATGATCCTTGAACCCATCTGGTACAGGGTCTGCTGGAGCGAGAGCGAGTAGGTCTCGGCGAAGGCCTGGAGCAGGTGCTTCTTCACCTGCTCGTAGGAGTTCTCCCAGTCCGGCGCCTGCTGCTGGTCGTCGGACCAGTTGAAGCGCCAGCGGGCGGAGACCTCGGTGGCCAGGATGCGGTCGTACGCCTCGGGCAGGGTCGTGTACTTGTCCTTGACGTAGCCCCAGAACTCGGAGTTGGTCGAGTTCATGACGGTCAGGTCCTTGAGCCCGGAGACGACCTCCCAGGAGGAGCCGTCGTACGTGATCTGGGTCAGGCGGGTCTCCTGGCCCTGCCGGACGAAGGAGTGCTCCTCCTCGCCGGCCGCGTCGATCCGCTCCCAGGCGTACTCCTCGATGCGGATCCGCGCGGTCCTGATCGGCTCCTGCGAGGTCACGAAGTGCCGGGCGAGGTGGATGCCGAACTGCTCGGCGGACTCGATGCCGTGCTCCTTGGCGAACGCGAACACCGTGTTCTTGGTGGTGTCGGTCGGCAGCACGTTGGCGTTGGAGCCGGAGTAGTGGACCTCGTCCATGTCGCCGCTCAGGGACACCGAGACGTTGAGGTCCTTGATGTGGTGGGTGGCGCCGTCCCGCGTGATCTTCACGACTCGGTTCTCGGCCTTGCCGTACTGGTTCTGTCCCAGGATGGGCATGTAGCTAGCTCCCTCGGTAAACGGAGTAGCCGAACGGGTTGAGCAGCAGCGGTACGTGGTAGTGCTCGCCGGGCTCGACGGCGAAGGTGATCGCCACCTCCGGGAAGAACGGACCGCTGTCCCGATTCGCGGGGGCGTCCTGCTGCGCATCGGCTTGCTTCTTCAAGAAGTACGGTTCGACCTCGAAGTCGAGCCGTACGTGGGTGGTCCCCTCCGGCAGCGCCGGCAGGTCCTTGCACCGCCCGTCCGCGTCGGTCGCGGAGCCGCCGAGCGCCTGCCATTCGGCGTCCCGGCCGCTGCGGGCCGCGAGCTGGACGGCGACGCCCTCGGCGGGGCGGCCGATGCTGGTGTCCAGAATGTGCGTGGACACGGATGCGGCGGTGCTGGTGCTCATGTCGCTCAGTCCTCTTCGACGATGCGGGCGAGCCGGATACGGTTGATCTTGCCCAGCTCGGTGCGGACGATCTCGCGTTCCCGCTCCGGCGCGTTGCCGATCCGCTCCTTGACCGCGTCGCGCATCTGCTCGCCGGTGCGACCGGTCGCGCAGATCAGGAAGACATGGCCGAACCTCTCCTGGTACGCCAGGTTCAGTTCCAGCATCTCCGCCTTGAGCTCGTCGGAGGCACCGGCCATGCCGCGCTGCTCGCGGGCGGAGGTCGGGTCGCCGGGCCTGGGGCGGCCGATCGGCGGGTGGCCGGCCATGGCCTCGGCGAGGTCGTCGGCGGTCAGCTCGGCCATGGCGACGTCGCTGGTGGCGTAGAGGTCCTCCGCGGTCACGTAGGGGCGGGCGGCGAGCAGACGCCGAGCCCACGCCGTCGAGGCGCACGCCTCGAGGAGGACCGCGTGGGCCGCGTGCTCCTCCAGGACGTTGAACCGGGCCAGGCCGGGGGGCGTGGAAGTCGAGGTCACGGGAGTCAGCTAACGCCCCGACGCGACATCACGTCAACACTTTGTTGAAAATTCGGGGTTACGAAACCCGCCGGGCCCACTGCCTACGCTTTGTCCCGGTTCAGATAGTTGTAGACCGTGAAGCGGCTGACCCCGAGGGCGCTCGCCACGGTCTCCACGCCGTGCCGTACAGAGAAGGCGCCGCGCGCCTCCAATATGCGTACGACCTCCTGCTTGGCCTTGCGGTCCAGGTCGGCGAGCGGCTTGCCCTGCTTGCGCTCCATGGCGGCCAGGATGTGATCGAGCGAGTCCGCGAGCTGCGGCAGCCGTACGGCGACCACGTCGACACCCTCCCAGCAGAGCACGACGTCCTCGGGGCCGGCCTCGTCCGGCGGGAGCAGCTCGCCGCCCATGGCGTCGACCAGTGGCTTGACCGCCGCGATGAACGGCTCGTCGGTGCTCACGCGCCGGCCTCCCCGACCACGTTCACCTGGAGGGAGATACGGGTGGCACCGGAGGCCAGGGTCCTGCGCAGCAGGGCGTCCACGGCGGCGAGCACCTCGTCGGCGCCACCTTCCGCCGTGTTGCCGAACGGGCCGACGTCCACCGCGTCCAGATCGGCCGCCTCGATGACCTCGCGGGCCACGAGCGCGTGCTCCGGGGCCTCGTCGAGGTCGAAGGGTTCGGTCGTGAACTCCACTCTCAATCGCACGCGCACAACCTAACCCGCGGTGCCGTTTTCCGTCGGGCCCTCTTGACAACGCCTTCGCCCCGACGGCAATCTTCCAATACGCAGAAACTAACTTCCGCATTACGGAAACAGTCGACCCTCGGAAGGGAGCGCCAGGACCCCATGGGATTCACGGAGCAGCGCTTCAACGTCAACCTGTCGATCCTCTTCACGGAACTCCCGCTCCTGGAGCGCCCCGCGGCGGCCGCCGCGGCCGGATTCACCGCGGTCGAGCTGTGGTGGCCCTGGATCGACACCCCCACGCCCGGGCAGTCCGAGCTCGACGCTCTGAAGAAGGCGATCGAGGACGCGGGCGTCCAGCTGACGGGCCTGAACTTCTACGCCGGCCGGCTGCCGGGCCCCGACCGCGGCGCCCTGTCCGTCCCGGGCGAGGAGTCGGAGCGGTTCCGCGCCAACATCGACGTGGCCGCCGACTTCGCCGGGTCACTGGGCGCCAAGGCACTCAACGCCCTGTACGGCAACCGCGTCGACGGTGTGGACCCGACCGAGCAGGACGCGCTCGCGCTGCGGAACCTGGTCCTCGCGGCCCGCGCGGCCGACCGGATCGGCGCGATCCTCCTGATCGAGGCCCTCAACAAGCCGGAGTCACCGCGGTATCCGCTGGTGAGCGCACCCGCGGCGGTCGGGATCGTCGACAAGGTGAACCAGGCGACCGGCCTGGACAACGCGCGCTTCCTGATGGACCTCTACCACCTGTCCATGAACGGCGAGGACCTTCCGGCGGTGATCGAGGAGTTCGCCCCGAAGACCGGGCACGTCCAGATCGCCGACAACCCCGGCCGCGGCGCGCCCGGTACCGGATCGCTGCCCCTGGAAGACCTCCTCGACCAGCTGAAGAAGGCGGGCTACGACGGCTGGGTGGGCCTGGAGTACAAGCCGGGCGACCGCCCGAGCGCCGAGGCCTTCGACTGGCTGTCCCGCTGACCCCCATTCCTGAGAGGCACTGAGAGGCACCCCATCATGAGCAATCTCCCCAAGATCGCCTGGATAGGCCTCGGCATCATGGGCTCCCCCATGTCCGAGAACCTGGTCAAGGCGGGTTACGACGTCACGGGCTTCACCCTCGAACAGGACAAGCTGGACCGGCTGGCCGCCGCGGGTGGCACCGCGGCAGGTTCGATCGCCGAGGCAGTGCGGGACGCCGATGTGATCATCACCATGGTGCCCGCCTCTCCGCAGGTGGAGGCCATCGCGTACGGCCCCGACGGCATCCTGGAGAACGCCCGCTCCGGCGCCCTGCTGATCGACATGTCCTCGATCACCCCGCAGACCTCGATCGACCTGGCGAAGGCGGCGAGGGACAGGGGCGTCCGCGTGCTCGACGCGCCCGTGTCCGGCGGTGAGGCCGGTGCGATCGAGGCCGTGCTGTCCATCATGGTCGGCGGCGAACAGGCCGACTTCGACGAGGCCGAGCCGATCTTCGAGGCCCTCGGCAGGACCATCGTGCTGTGCGGTCCGCACGGCTCGGGCCAGACCGTGAAGGCCGCGAACCAGCTGATCGTCGCCGTGAACATCCAGGCGTGCGCCGAGGCCGTGGTCTTCCTGGAGAAGTCGGGCGTGAACCTGAAGGCCGCGCTGGACGTCCTGGGCGGCGGCCTCGCCGGCTCGACCGTACTGACCCGCAAGAAGGACAACTTCCTTCAGCGCGACTTCAAGCCGGGCTTCCGTATCGACCTGCACCACAAGGACATGGGCATCGTCACCGACGCCGCCCGCAACGTCGGCGCGGCCCTGCCCGTCGGCGCCGTGGTCGCCCAGCTGGTCGCCAGTCTGCGTACGCAGGGCGACGGCGGCCTGGACCACTCGGCGCTGCTGCGGGCCGTGGAGCGGCTGTCCGGCGCCCAGGTCTGATCCCGACTTCCGGTCCGCGGCGGCGCTGACATCTGTCCTGTCGCGCCCAGGCGCCGCCGCGGACCGGAAACCCTCCCTGACCGCGCCCCACGCGCCCGGCGACCCGGATGAGGGGTGGTCGCCCGGTGCCGGGTGCGGTCAGGGGAGGACCGCGGCGGCCTGCGAGCCAGTGCGGTGGTGAAGGTCCCGGGCCCTCCTTCTTCGACCTGAGGGAAGGAGCGCGCCCCGGTTCCGTCGCGGCCGCCGCGGTCCCGGCACAGCCGATCACCACAGAGCGCCGGATACGGACGGTCCCGTATCCGGCGCTCCGCCATGCGCCGGGTACGGTCACCGGGGTGCGGATTCCGGCCGGCCGCAGCACGCTGAAGTCATGGCAGCACATCCAGCGCAGTATCCGCATGTGGTGGTGCACGCTCCGGCCCTGGACGGGTCGCGGCGGGTCACCGCGGACGACGAGAACCTCGGCGTCGCCTCGCACCTGGACGACGTCGTGGAGTTGCTCCGGCTCGCCGACCTGGACCGGATCGAGGTCGAGGACGACGACATCGTGGAGTGGCAGGGCGGCGGTCCCGACGACTGGCCGGGAATGTCCGAGCACCACGAGCGGTGAGCGGGCGTACGGCAGCGGTCGTAGGCCGACTACGGAATCCTCAAATCAACCTCTGAACATGATTCAGGGGCTTCTGCCGGACCCTTTCCGGGCGCATTCTCATCAGACGAGGCCCGTCGGCACGGGGGCGGCGGGCCCCGCTACGGGGGACGGCTTCGGGGGAGCCGGGCACGGGAAAGGGCGGTCCGACCTTGACGGTGGGACCGCCCTTCAGCTGTGTGCCGAGGTGGACGCGGGGCGGGGAGTCAGACCTTCAGCGGCCTGATCGACGTCGGGGCGTGGGCCCGTTCCGTCGCGATCTCCTCGAACTCGACCACGTTGCCGATGTCGTTCGTGGTCGACATCGAGATGTTGGTGACGCGCTCCAGGATGGCCTCGACGACGACCGGGACCCGGAACTCGGCGGCGAGCTTCTTCGCCTGCTCCAGGGCCGCGCCCAACTCCGCCGGGTCGGTCACCCTGATCGCCTTGCAGCCGAGGCCCTCGGCGACCTTGACGTGGTCGACGCCGTAGACGCCCAGCTCCGGGGAGTTGATGTTCTCGAACTCCAGGTTGACCTGGAAGTCGATGTCGAAGGCGCGCTGGGCCTGGCGGATCAGGCCCAGGTACGAGTTGTTCACCAGGACGTGAATGTACGGGACCCGGTGCTGGGCCCCGACGGCCAACTCCTCGATCATGAACTGGAAGTCGTAGTCGCCGGAGAGGGCGACCACCTGTGCCTCCGGGTCGGCCTGGGCGACGCCCAGCGCGGCCGGGATCGTCCAGCCGAGGGGGCCCGCCTGGCCGCAGTTGATCCAGTGACGCGGCCTGAAGACGTGCAGCATCTGGGCGCCGGCGATCTGGGAGAGGCCGATCGTGGAGACGTACCGGGTCTCCGGGCCGAAGGCCTTGTTCATCTCCTCGTAGACCCGCTGCGGCTTGATGGGGATGTCGTCGAAGTGGGTACGGCGCTGAAGCGTCGCCTTCTTCTCCTGTGCCGAGGCGGCCCACGCCGAGCGGTCGGGGAGTCGGTCCGCCGCCTTCAACTCCCGTGCCACCTCGACGAAAAGCTCCAGGGCCGCTTTGGCGTCGGAGGCGATGCCGTAGTCCGGCGCGAAGATCCTGCCGATCTGGGTGGGCTCGACGTCGACGTGGACGAACTTGCGGCCGGCCGTGTAGACGTCCAGCTTGCCGGTGTGGCGGTTGGCCCAGCGGTTGCCGATGCCGAGGACGAAGTCGGACTCCAGGAAGGTGGCGTTGCCGTAGCGGTGCGAGGTCTGCAGGCCGACCATGCCGGCGTTCAGCTCGTGGTCGTCGGGCAGGACGCCCCAGCCCATGAGGGTCGGGACGACCGGGATGCCGGTCAACTCGGCGAACTCGACGAGGAGTCCGGCGGCATCGGCGTTGATGACACCGCCACCGGCGACGATCAGCGGGCGCTCGGACTCGTTGAGGAGGCTGATCGCCTTCTCGATCTGTGCGCGGCTCGCGACCGGCTTGTAGACCGGGAGCGGCTGGTACGTGTCCGGGTCGAACTCGATCTCGGTCAGCTGGACGTCGATCGGCAGGTCGATCAGCACCGGACCCGGGCGCCCCGAGCGCATCAGGTGGAAAGCCTGCTGGAAGACGCCGGGGACCTGGGCCGCCTCCAGTACGGTGACCGCCATCTTCGTCACCGGCCCCGCGATGGAGGCGATGTCGACGGCCTGGAAGTCCTCCTTGTGGATCACGGCGGTCGGGGCCTGGCCGGTGATGCACAGGATCGGGATCGAGTCGCCGGTCGCGGAGTACAGGCCGGTGATCATGTCGGTGCCGGCGGGTCCTGAGGTGCCGATGCAGACACCGATATTGCCCGCCTGTGTGCGGGTGTAGCCCTCGGCCATGTGGGACGCGCCCTCGACATGACGGGCGAGGGTGTGGTGGATGCCCCCGGAGGCCTTGAGCGCCGCGTAGAAGGGGTTGATCGCCGCGCCGGGGACACCGAACGCGTCCGTGACACGTTCGCGCTTGAGGATCTCAACTGCCGCGCGGGCAGCGGTCATTCGAGCCATCGAGTACTCCTGCTTCGACTGTCGGATGCGTACTCCCGTCGCGCCCCGCGGTAAGCACTTCCGCAATACGGAATAAGTTTTCTACTATCTGGAAGTAATGTAGGTGCGCCGGTGAACACCGTCAAGAGGCGGACAACCGGGCGCGTACTGGAGGACGATGTGGCCATGTCCGAAAGCGTGTCGGTGCGCTGTCCGGTCTGCCGGCGCGAGCACCTCTTCGCGGCGCCGTCGTACCCGTGCGAGTGCGGCGCCCCCGTGTACCCGCCGCTGGACCGGCGCGGCGCCCCCATGACCGTCACCCACCAGGTGTGGGACGAGACGTGGGTCACGGTGGAATGCGCGGTCTGCGGCCGTGAGGCCGAGTGGCCGCAGCCGGAGTTGGGCTGCGACTGCGGGACGGTCCTGCGGATTCCGGTGGCCGGTGACCACTGCCCGCGGGCGGAACCGGAGGCGGACGCCCCCGCTCCCCCGCGCCGCGCCTTCCAGCCGATCACGATCCGCACCGCGCGTGACGCGGTCACCGCCACCGCGCTGTATCTGCGCTGGCTCGGCTACCAGGACATCCGCCGCGCGGACCAGCGGCCGCCGTCCGGCATCGGTCTCGCGGCCCGCGGGCTGCTGGCCCAGGTGGACCCGACCGTGCGGCAGGCCTCGCCGCGGGATGTGGAGTGCCTGTGGCTGACGGCCATGACGGAGTCCGCGCACTGTGTGTACTTCTCACTGGCCGGCTACACCACCGAGGCCCGCACCAGCGCCGACGCCCTCGGCGTCCCCCTGTTCGTCCTGGACCTGACGGGCACGCCGCAGCCGGTCAACAGCCTGGCGGACGAACTGGACGGTGGGTAGCCCTGCGGCGGTGGGGGAGGCCGAGACGGATGAGGCCGGGACCGCCGTCACGGACCCCCTGGTCCTCGCCCCCGGCCGCCACCCCTGAGCCGTCAGCCCTCCGCGTACGTCTCCCTCAACTCGATCTTCCGCACCTTCCCGGACACCGTCATGGGGAAGGACTCCAGGATCCGCAGCCGGCTCGGGATCTTGTAGTGCGCCAACCGCCCCTCGCAGAAGCCGCGCAGTTCCTCGAGCGTGGGCGGGTCCGCCGGGTCACGCGGGATGACGCAGGCCAGCACCTCCTCGCCGTAGCGCTCATGAGGGACCCCGACCACCTGGACGTCCGCGATCTTCGAGTGGCCGTAGAGGAACTCCTCGATCTCGCGCGGGTAGATGTTCTCGCCACCCCGGATGATCATGTCCTTGATGCGGCCGACGATCTCGACGTACCCGTCCTCGCGCATCATGGCCAGGTCGCCCGTGTGCATCCAGCGACCGGGGTCGACGGCCTCCGCCGTCTTCTCGGGCTCGTTCCAGTAACCGAGCATCACGCTGTAGCCACGGGTACACAACTCCCCTGCCGTGCCGCGGGGTTGGGTGACCCCGGTCGCCGGGTCGACGACCTTGACCTCGATGTGCGGCAGGACGCGGCCGACCGTGCCGGTTCGGTGTTCCAGGTCGTCGTCGCGGCGGGTCTGCAGGGACACCGGGGACGTCTCCGTCATGCCGTAGCAGATGGACACCTCCGCCATGTGCATCTCGGCGACCACCCGCTTCATCACCTCCACCGGGCAGGGCGAGCCCGCCATGATGCCGGTGCGCAGGGTGGAGAGGTCGTACGTCGCGAAGTCGGGGAGGTTCAACTCCGCGATGAACATGGTCGGGACGCCGTAGAGCGAGGTGCAGCGCTCCTGCTGGACCGCGCGCAGCGTGGCCGCCGGGTCGAAGGAAGGGGCCGGGATGACCATGCAGGCGCCGTGCGAGGTCGCCGCCAGGTTGCCCATCACCATGCCGAAGCAGTGGTAGAAGGGCACCGGGATGCAGACCCGGTCCTGCTCGGTGTAGGAGATCAACTCCCCCACGAAGTAGCCGTTGTTGAGGATGTTGTGGTGGGAGAGGGTCGCCCCCTTGGGGAAGCCCGTGGTGCCCGAGGTGTACTGGATGTTGATCGGGTCGTCGCAGGACAGCTCCGGGTACACCGCGTCCGGCACCGCCCGTCCCAGCAACTCCCCCCAGCTCGGGTCGCCGATGTACACGACCTCTCGCAACTCCCGGCACCTGCCCCGCACTTCGCCGACCATCGCGCGGTAGTCACTGCCCTTGTGGCTGAGCGAGGCGAAGAGGAGGGAGATCCCCGCCTGGTTGAGGACGTACTCGACCTCGTGGGTGCGGTAGGCCGGATTGATGTTCACCATGATCGCGCCGATGCGGGCGGTGGCGTACTGGACGAGCACCCACTCCGGGCAGTTGACCGCCCAGATCCCCACCCGGTCGCCCTTGACGACTCCGGACGCGAGCAGCGCGGACGCCAACTCGTCGACCTCGGTGCCGAATTGCGCGTATGTCCAACGCCGTCCTGACGGCACGTCGACGAGCGCCTCGCGCTCCGGCCAGGCGGCCACGGCCCGGTCCAGGTCGGCCCCGACGGTGTCGCCGAGCAGCCCTGTCGTGCTCACCCCGTGCGTGTACGAGTTCACTTGGCGCGTGTACGCGTTCACCGGAAGTCCTCCTCGCGGTACTCCGCGTCCGACCCCGCCGCGGTCGCCTCACGCAGCTCGATCCGCCGGATCTTCCCCGACACCGTCTTGGGCAGCTCCGCGAACTCCAGCCGCCGGATCCGCTTGTACGGTGCCAATGCCTCCCGTGAGTGCTCGAACAGCACCTTGGCCGTGTCGGGGCCGGGCTCCCAGCCCTCCGCCAGCACGACGTACGCCTTCGGGACCGCGAGCCGCAGCTCGTCCGGTGCGGGCACGACGGCCGCCTCGGCCACCGCCTCGTGTTCGAGGAGCGCGCTCTCCAGCTCGAAGGGGCTGATCTTGTAGTCGGAGGCCTTGAAGACGTCGTCGCTGCGGCCGATGTAGGTCAGGTAGCCCTCCGCGTCCCGTGCGGCGACGTCTCCCGTGCGGTAGTAACCGCCCGCCATCGCCTCCGCCGTACGGTCCGGGTCGCCGTGGTAGCCGGTCATCAGGCCGACCGGCCGGGCCGACAGGTCCAGTGCGATCTCGCCCTCGGCCGCGCCGGGCGCGCCGGACACCGGATCGAGCAGCTCCACCTTGTAACCGGGGCTCGGGCGGCCCATGGAACCGGTCTTCAGGACCTGCCCGGGGCTGTTGGAGACCTGGACGGCCGTCTCGGTCTGGCCGAAGCCGTCCCGGATGGCGATGCCCCAGGCCCGCCGGACCTGCTCGATGACCTCGGGGTTCAGGGGCTCGCCCGCCGCCACCACCTCGCGCGGCTTCCGGCGCAGCTGGGTCAGGTCGGCCTGGATGAGCATGCGCCACACGGTCGGCGGGGCGCAGAAGGTCGTGACCCCGGCCCGGTCCATCTCGGACATCAGCCGGCCCGCGTCGAAGCGCGTGTAGTTGTGGATGAAGACGGTCGCCTCCGCGTTCCACGGCGCGAACAGGTTGGACCAGGCGTGCTTGGCCCAGCCGGGCGAGGAGATGTTGAGATGCACGTCGCCGGGCTTGAGGCCGATCCAGTACATGGTCGCCAGGTGCCCGATCGGGTACGAGGTGTGCGTGTGCTCGACGAGCTTGGGGCGGGCCGTCGTCCCGGAGGTGAAGTAGAGCATCAGCGGGTCGTCGGCGAGGGTCGGACCGTCGGGCAGGAACTCCTCGGAGGCGGTGTAGGCGTCCTCGTACGGCTGCCAGCCCTCCGGTACGCCGCCGACCGCGATGCGCGTGTAGTCGCCGGGCACCTCGTCGAACTTGGCGGCGTCCTCGGCCCGCACCAGGACGTGCCGCACCCGGCCGCGCTCGACGCGGTCGCGCAGGTCGGCGGGGCCGAGCAGCGGGGTCGCCGGGATGACGACGGCCCGCAGCTTCATGGCGGCGAGGGCCGTCTCCCACAGCTCGGCCTGGTTGCCCAGCATGACGAGGATGCGGTCCTCGGCCTCCACTCCGCGTTCGCGCAGCAGGTTCGCGACCCGGTTGGACCGTTCGGCCATCTCGGCGAAGGACAGCCGGACCTCGCTGCCGTCCTCCTCGACGATGTGCAGGGCGGTGCGGTCGTTGCCCTGTGCGATGACGTCGAACCAGTCGAGCGCCCAGTTGAAGTGCCGCGGGCGGGGCCAGGTGAAGCCCTCGTACGCCGTGGCGTAGTCCTCGCGGTGCTGGAGCAGGAAGTCCCGCGCCCCGCGGAAGTCCTCCGTAGCCGTCATCTTGCGTCCTCCTCGTACCGGACCATTGCCGGGCGGCTCTCTGCCATCGTGTAATCCGTGATGCAGCTCTCACTACCCCCGAACGGGGGTGTGTGCCGCGGTGAAGGGACGAACAGGTGACAGTGGACGCGGCCGGCGCCGTGGAGATCCGGCGTGCACTCACGCGGCTGCGGCGCACCACGGGCCTCCCGGTCGCCTTCGGCGGTCTGGTCGAGTCCGGGCGCCCGCAGATACGGATCAGCGAACTGAGCGGTACGGCCACCACCTCGCTTCTCGCACTCGCGGTGACCTCGGGCAACGGCCTCGGCGGCAAGACCGTCGCACTGGCCCGGCCGTGTGCCGTCGCGGACTACTCCCTGTCCCGGCAGATCAGCCATGAGTACGACGCCGCGGTCGCCGCGGAGGGGCTGCGCTCGGTGCTGGCCGTGCCCGTGGTCGTACGGCGCCGGGTGCGGGGCGTGCTGTACGGCGCCCTGCGTGACGCCCGGCCCCTGGGCGACCGCACGCTGACGGCGGCGGTGGACGCGGCACGGGACGTGGAGCAGGCGCTGGTCGTCGGCGACCAGGCGCGGGACGTGCTGGTCGCGGCTCGGGGGGCGGTCCGGGCCGAGCCCGGTCGCGGCGACGCCTCGGCGTGGGAGCAGGTCCGGGAGGCGCACGCGGCGCTGCGGGCGCTGGCCTCCCGGATCGGCGACCCCGCGCTGCGGGCCGAGCTGCTCGACGCCTGCGCGCTGCTGACCCCGGATCCCACGCCCTCGAAGGGGGTCGCTCTGGCGCCTCGTGAGCTGGACGTCCTGTCCTGTGTGGCGGCCGGGGCGACCAACGCGGTGGCGGCGGACAGACTGGGCCTGACCGCCGAGACGGTCAAGGCGTACCTGCGGTCGGCCATGCGCAGGCTCGGGGCCAGGACGCGTGGCGAGGCGGTGGTCGCCGCACGCCGGGCGGGACTGCTCCCGTGACATCCCGGCCACTCCCGTAACATTTGTAGACATCCCATTCATTCACGGGCGCTTTGAATTTCTCCATGCGGAACGGTTGTTATTTCCCTCACCGCATCTTCTCGCCGAATTTCGAAGCACCTTGCCTAATATTGGCCAGGACACGACACAGGGAGGGGAGCGGTGACCGTGCCACGCGACTTCCAGGAGCCTGCGAGATGCCGCCCCGACCTGGTCATCGGCCGGGACGACCTGTTCGGTCAGGCCCGTGACCGGCTGACCCGGGGCGGCAGCGTGCTCCTGCACGGTCCGGCCGGAATAGGAAAGTCGACCGTGCTGCGGGCCCTGGCCACGGAATACGGCGAGGCGTCCCACACCGTGTTGCGCTGCTCGGCCACCGAGTCCGAATCCCACCTCCCGTTCCTGGCCCTGGCCGACCTCTTCGGCCTGGTCCTGGACGACATCTCCGACAAGCTGCCCGCCGCCCAGCGCACCGCGCTGGAGTCGGCACTGACCGGGCGCGGTGAGTCCACGCTCCAGCGCGACGGCCTCGCCCTGCGTCTGGCCGTGCTGTCGGCGCTGCGCGCCCTCGCCGCCCAGGGGCCGGTCCTGGTCGTCGCGGACGACATGCAGTGGCTGGATCCGGCGAGCCTGGAACTGCTCGGCTTCGCCGCCCGCCGGCTCGGCGACATCCCCGTCCGGATGCTGTGCGCGGTCCGGACCGAGGGCCCCGAGTACGACCGCCATCTACGCGTGTTGCCCCCGGACAGTCTCGCCGTCCGCTTCAACCCGCTCAGCCGCGCCCAGGTGGCCGCGCTGCTCGACCACCGCGGCTACACCGGCCTCCAGCGCTCCACGGTCCGGGACATCCACCGCACCAGCGGCGGCAACCCCTTCTACGCCCTGGAACTCGGCCGCGCGCTCTCCGAGAACCCGACCCTGCCCCGCCCCGGCGAGCCGCTGCCGGTGCCCACCTCACTGCGGGCCCTCGTGCTCAGCCGTCTGCAGATGCTGTCCGAGGAGGCCCGGCGCACCCTCCTGGTGGCGAGCGCGGGCGCCCGTCCCACCCCAACGCTGCTGCACGCGGCCGGCCGCGGGGACGCCGAGGCCGAGATGGCCCAGGCGGCCGCGCTGGGCCTGCTCGCGACGGAGGCCGAGGGTCCCGCCGTACGCTTCGCGCATCCGCTGATCTCGGCCGCGCTGTACGCGGAGGCGCCCGCGCAGGAACGGCGGGACGCGCACCGGGCGCTGTCCACGGCCGCCTCCGACCCGATCGAACGGGCCCGCCACCTGGCCCTCGCGACCACCGGCACCGACCCCGAGGTGGCCGCCCGGCTCGCCGAGGCCGCCGCCCTGGCCCGGGACCGGGGCGCGCCCTCGATGGCCGCCTCCCTCGGACTGCTGTCCGCCCGGCACACCCCGGCCGACAGCGTGCCCGCGCCCGACGTACGGCGGCTGACGGCGGCCGAGGACGCGATCACCGCCGGTGAGCTGGACCTGGCCCGGGACATCGCCCGGGACGTGCTCACCCGGGCCACCGTGGCCGCCGACCGGGTGCGGGCCTGGATCATCGTCATCGACACCGCGGGCCACGCCATGACGGAGGTCGACGCGGTCTTCCCGCAGGCGCTGGCCGACGCGGGCGACGACCCCGAACTGCTCGCCCTGATCCGCTACCAGCTGGCCTGGCGCGCCCTGCTCGTCGAGGGCGACTTCGACGAGGCGCGCGGGGAGGCCGCGCACTCGGCGGCCCTGGCCGCGCGCGCGGGCGACCGTTACAACGAACTGATGGCCTTGTCCTTCCAGGCCCAGCTGGAGACCCTCATGGGCCATCCGGACGCCCCCGCGACCATCAAGCGGGCCCTGAAGGAGCCCCAGGACCCGCGGGTGGCCTGCCACCACAACGGCGCCGGTTACTCCCGCTTCCGCTGGCTGATCATGAGCGACCAGCTGCCCGAGGCCCGCGCCACGGTCACCGCGCTGCTGCGCGAGGTGCGGCGGCGCGGCTCGGTCGAGAGCGAGGTGCACTTCCTGCGCGGGGTGGCCGAGACCGAACTGCGCTCCGGGCACTGCGGGCGGGCGCTCGACCTGGCCCGGGAGAGCCTGATGATGGCCCGCGACACCGGGATCGGCGAGGTGGCCTCGGCCGTGCTCGCCTCCCTCGCGGAGGCCTCGGGCGGCCAGGTCGAGCGGGCGCTCGAACTGGCCCGGGAAGCGGTCGACCACGCCGAGGAGAACGGCGACCAGATGTACGAGTCCCGGGGCCTGACCGCCCTCGGGTACGCGCAGCTCGTCGCCGGGGACGCGCAGGGCGCGGTGCGTTCGCTGCGCCGGGTGCGCGAGCTGGAGCACGGCCTCGGCATCACCGACCCGGCGCGCGGCCGCTGGCAGGGCGACCTAGCCGAGGCCCTCGTACGCATCGGGGAGACCGGCGAGGCACAGGACGTCATCGACGTGACGCGGGTGAACGCGCTGCGGCTGGGCCGCGAGAGCGTGCTGGCCGTACTGGACCGGGCCGAGGCGCTGGTGCGGGCCGCCCGAGGTGAACACGACGCGGCGCTGGTCCAGTTGACGTCGGTGCAGGATCGTCTCGCCAAGCTGGGTCACGGCCTGGAGGAGGCCCGCGCGGCCTTCGTCCTGGCCCAGCTGCGCACCCGACGGCCCGGTCCGACCTCGTACGACGAGGCGGCCCGGCTCTTCAGGCGCTGCCGGGCACTGCCGTGGCTGCGTCAGGTGGAGGCGGCCGCGCTGGCCCGGCCGGTGGAGCCGGAGCCCGCGGCCACGGTCGCGCCGGACGGGCTGGAGACCCTCGAAGGGCTCGCCTCGATGGAGCGTCAGGTGGCCGCGCTCGTGATGGAGGGCGCCACCAACCGGGAGATAGCCGCGCGGCTGTTCATCAGTGTGAAGACGGTCGAGGCGACGCTCACCCGGGTCTATCGCAAGCTCGGGATCCGCTCCCGCGTGGACATCGTCCGTCTGGCGGCGGGCCGCCGCCCGTAGCCGAGGGTCCGTCAGAACAGCTCGCCCAGGGCCGACCGAGGGTTTTCCCTGCCCAACTCCCTTAGGGGGTTCCCTCATTGGGAGGGGGAACTTCCGCGTTCTAGCTTATGAACATGCCGCTCGCCCGGGCATACGGGGGTCGGTCCCGCGACCCCCGTGTACCACCCCCACACCCGCGCGACCCCCCACCGGCAACCCTGAGGAGACTCACCGATGTTCGGTCTCACCCGTGCGAAGAAGGCCGGCGCAGTGGCCCTGGCGGCCTCCGCTGCCGCCGCCACCGCGTTGCTCGGCGCCCCCACCGCCGTCGCCGCTCCCCAGCCCATCGTCGGCGGTACGACGACGACCACGACCTCGTACCCGTTCATGATGCAGATCACGGACGCCTCGCAGAACCAGTTCTGCGGCGGCACCCTGGTCTCCGCGACCAAGGTCGTCACCGCGGCCCACTGCATGGTCGGCGAGACCACCAGCAGCGTGAGAGTCGTCGGCGGCCGCACCTACCTCAACGGCACCAACGGCACGGTCAGCAGAGTCAGCAAGATCTGGATCAACCCGAGCTACACGGACGCCACCAACGGCGACGACGTGGCCGTGCTGACCCTGTCGACGTCGATGCCGTACACGACGGCGTCGTACGTCTCCTCCTCCCAGACCAGCGTGTACGCGGCCGGCACCACGGCCCGCATCGTCGGCTGGGGCACCACCTCGGAGAGCGGCAGCTCCTCCAACCAGCTGCGGACCGCGACCGTCCCGATCGTGTCCAACTCCAGCTGTGCCAGTTCCTACGGCTCCGACTTCGTCGCGAGCGACATGGTTTGCGCCGGATACGCATCCGGCGGCGTAGACACCTGCCAGGGCGACAGCGGCGGTCCCCTGCTCATCGGGGGCGTCCTGGCAGGGATCACTTCCTGGGGAGAGGGGTGCGCGGAGGCCGGTTACCCGGGTGTCTACACCCGGCTGACCACCTTCTCCAGCCTCGTGACCGCGCAGGTCAACTCGTAGGTCCCCAGAAGTTCTCCTGAGCATCCCTCAGGTGAGAGACCGGGGGCGTTGCGGGCCACCACGAGCGGCCCGCAGCGCCCCCTATCCATGGGCGCGATCCATGGGAATGACCGCCATGGTGTCCACGGACCGCGTCCTCGCCTTCGCCGCGATGTCCCTGCTCGTGATCGTCATCCCGGGCCCCAGCGTGCTGTTCGTCATCGGCCGGGCCCTCGCCCACGGTCGGCGCACCGCGGTGGCGACGGCGATCGGCAACGTCCTCGGTTCCTGTCCGCTCGTCGTGGCGGTCGCGGTCGGCATCGGTTCCCTGGTGGAGCGGTCGGCGGCCGTCTACCTGGCGGTGAAACTGGCGGGCGCCGCGTATCTGGTCCTCCTCGGGGTCCAGGCGTTCCGGCACCGGGGCGAGCTGAAGGCGTCGGCGATCACCTCACCTTCCGCGGGCCCGGCGCGGGGCGACCTGCGGACCGTGCTCGACAGCGCCCTCGTCGGCGTCACCAACCCCAAGGGCATTGTCTTCTTCGCCGCCGTGCTCCCCCAGTTCGTGGACCACGCTGCGGGCCGCGTCCCGGCGCAGATGCACTGCTCCGGGGGTCACTTTCCTACGACGGTCCCGAACCGGATGTCGTACGGCGTCCCCGGGTGCAGCGTGGCGAGCATCCGCTCCCCCTCGGCGGTGACGTCCTCCCGCTGTGCCCTGGTGAGGCGGTCGAAGGGCTCCACGACGAGGGCGTCCGCGGTGAGCTTCCAGACGCCCGCGAGGAAGCCATCGACGAGGAGGGTGCAGTAGGCCTGGTTGCCCTGCCAGCTGCGGCCCCAGTACTCCTTCGGCACCACGCGGGTGCGGTCGGCGTGCGAGAGCAGCAGGTTGTCGAACTCCGGCAGGAAGCGCGGCGGGGCCGGGGTGTCCTCGGCGGGGCGGGGCGCGTCGGGGAGGTCGAGGAGTTCGACGCCGTTCTCGTCGCGGAAGGTCAGCAGCCGGGGACGGAGCCGTTCGAAGGCGTCGCGCAGTCGGGTGAGTCCGGCCCAGGTCTGCATGTCCTTGACGGAGGCGGGGCCGAAGGCGGCGAGGTACCGCAGGACGGTGGCGTCGGGGGTGGGGACGGACTCGGCCGGGCGGCCCAGCCAGTGCTCCGCCGTGGTGAGCGCGACCTGGCCGCTCCTGCCCCACAGCCCGCGCGGCGTCACCTGGACGAGGGGCAGCTTGCAGCGGGCGGCGATGGCGAGGGCCTGCGGGTCGGCGTCCGGCCACTCGGCGAGGAGGGCCTCGCGCAGCTCCTTCATGGTGCGCGGCTCGGCCTCGACGAGCTCCCTGGCGAGGACGGCGAGGCGGTCGAGGTCGACGCCCTGAAGTCCCTTGCGGAAGTTGGTGAGTTCGCGGTCCCGGGCGGGCTGCACGAGGGGCCGCAGGGTGAGGCAGTCCTCGGCGGTGTGGGTGTGGATGGTCGAGCGCATGGTGACGATCCGGACGACCTCGCGGTCGGCCATCAGCTGCGACAGCGCCTCAGGGGTGAACCCGTCGAGACGGGCGGCGAGCGCGTAGTACGGCGGCTTGACGTTCTGGGCCTGCAGACCGAGCAGATGCCCGACGGCGGCCTTCGCGGACAGACCGGACCGGCGCAGGAGCAGCTGCCGGTCGAGGGTCGCGCGGTTCAGGGCGCGGATGCCGAGCACGGGGGCTGACGTGGTCGTCTTCGTCATGAGGAACACGCTAGACGCGCTTGCGGACAGGCTCTGTCCGCAACTCTCACCGCGTCCTCGCGCGGCCCTCCCCAGGATGTCATTTGCCCCGTATACCCTGCTCCGTGATCCCGCCGACATCGGCCGACCCGAGAGCGAGAGGCAGCCGCGATGTCCGAGCGACGCGCCCGACCCGCCCCGAAGAACTCCGGCGCCAAGGGTTCCAGGAAGTCCGTCTGGCGCCGCGCCCTGACCCCGCCCTCCGGGCCTTCCGACGCTCCGGCGCCCGCCGACGGGCCCTCCGCCCCGGAGCCGGCCGAGCCGCCGAGCATCGTCCAGGCGGCCCTCTACCGGGACGGCGTACGCGTGTCCTCCCCCGCGACACTCGCGGACACCTTCCGCGAACTGCGCGAACAGCGGTCCGGCATGGCCTGGATCGGCCTGGCCCGCCCTCCGGAGAGCGAACTCCTCTCCCTGGCCGCGGAGTTCGACCTGCATCCCCTGTCGGTCGAGGACGCGATGGAGGCCCATCAGCGCCCGAAACTGGAGCGCTACGGCGACACGCTCTTCGTCGTCCTTCGCGCGGCCCGCTATCTGGACGCCCCCGAGGAGGTCGACTTCGGCGAGCTGCACGTCTTCGTGGGCCCGGACTTCGTGATCACGGTCCGGCACGGGGCGGCCCCCGACCTCTCGGCGGTCCGCCACCGGATGGAGAAGACACCGGAGCTGTTGAGACTGGGCCCCGAGGCCGTCCTCTACGCCATCCTGGACGCGGTGGTCGACGGCTACGCGCCGGTCGTCGCGGGCGTCCAGAACGACATCGACGAGATCGAGACGGAGGTCTTCCGCGGTGACCCGGAGGTCTCCCGCCGCATCTACGAACTCTCCCGCGAGATGGTCGAGTTCCAGCGCGCGACCCGCCCCCTGGTCAGCATGCTGCACGCCCTGATGGCCGGGTTCGCCAAGTACGGCACGGACGAGGAACTCCAACGGTATCTGCGGGACGTCGCCGACCACGTCACCCACACCAGCGAACGGGTCGACGGCTTCCGCCAGGCCCTCGCCGACATCCTCACGGTCAACGCGACCCTCGTCACCCAGCAACAGAACGCGGAGATGCGGGCGTTGGCGGAGGCGGGGTTCGAGCAGAACGAGGAGATCAAGAAGATCTCGTCCTGGGCGGCCATCCTCTTCGCACCGACGCTGGTGGGGACGATCTACGGGATGAACTTCGAGCACATGCCGGAGCTGAGCTGGAGGTTCGGGTATCCGTTCGCGATCGGCCTGATGGGGGTGGTGTGCGTCAGTCTGTACGTGATCTTCAAGCGGCGGGACTGGCTCTGAGCCCCTCTTGCCGGGCTCAGTGCTTGCGCGGCCTTCGCTCTCGCGCCGGTCACGAATCAGGCCAGAATCGGCTTTGGGGAGTTCCTGGGGAGAAGTGGCGCAGGAGCATACGGTCGTGGCCGGCGGCCAGCCGGTCGGCCTGTCGGCCTGTCGGCCTGTCGGCCTGTCGGCCTGTCGCCAGGGACAACGACCAGGCACGGCTGGAATCCCCGTGCTGCATGCCCTCGGCGAGGGACAAGGCCGCCCCCCTTTGGGCATCAGTGAAGTCCGCGGTCGCCAAGAGCGACAACACCCGTAGGCCATCTCCAAGACGTTCGGCGGCGGATTCGGCCGGAGCGGCCGGCTCGGGTCGTCCCAGCTGTCCATAAACGGAGAGCGCCAGTGAGTCCACGTGGTACAGGGGCACGAATGGGACCGACGTCTGCTCGCACTGCCTGGAGGCGGGAGCACCAGCCGCAGCCGGGTCACCGTGGGATGGGACCGGGCCGGTTCCCCTCCGGGAAGCCGCACGTCATGGTCGCTCCCGCCCGCCGATCAGCCCGGCCAGGGCCTGCGCACTCACCGAACCCGGGCCCACCCGGGTCGCCCCCGCCACCGGATGATCGGCAACGACCGCGAAGTGGACGCCCCGCGGATGTCCGGCGGCGAGCGTCGTCGCCACGGCCGCGCGCGCCGCGGCCCCGGTGGAGACGATCGCCGATCAGCGCAGCTGCACCAGGGTGTTGACGTAGGTCGCGCCGTCCGCTTCGTCCGGGAGACGGTAGCGCTGCACGACCACGCTCGACGTACCGCCACCGGCCAACTGTCGCATCGCCGCCCACGTCCTCGCCACGCCCGGATCCGAGTCGGTGGACGTCAACAGACAGGCCCGGGTGGCGGTGTCGACATGGGAGACCGGCCGAGGTGGGCGGGCAGCCGCGGTATCGGAGCCGAGCAGCCACACAAGCAAGATCCACAGCCGAGGTCGGGAGAGATGACATGCGTCGTCGCGGGCACGTGTTTCCTCTGCTCCACGAGTGCCGAGTTCAGTTCAGGGATTCGAAGAACGGGCGGTCGGGCGCGTGGTTGCGGGACCACACCGTCACGTCCTCGCCCCTGAGGTAGGCGAGCAACCACTCGCCGAATGTCATCTCGTGCAGAGTCCAGGCCGGGCTGTCGAGCTCCACCACCACGACCCGCCACGGCGACGAGGGGCTGTCCGGAACGCGCAGGAAAACCCACTCCCCCGTCTTGGCCGAGGCCACCGGCATCAGCTCACCGGGGTTCGCCCCTGCCGGACTCGGCAAGTGCTCCACCATGTCTTCTTCGCGGAAGAGTTCGAGATCTCCCCTGATGGATTCTCCGAGGCTGTGCAGAAGGTGACCGGCGGGATGCTCCAGATAGAGCTGACCGTTGATTTCGACCGACCCGTAGGCATCCACGACCTCACGAAAGTCCGCCGGGAACTCGATGCCGAATTCCCGCTCCGCTTCGATCCACGGCGCCGGGTCCGTCCAGTGGAATCCGGGTGGGCCCAACAAAGCCCGGATCTCCGCTATCACCGTCATTACTTGACCTCTTCTAGCATGTCGAGCCGACTCCGGTTCTGGAGTTGATCACAGTGCACGAGTAAGTGTCCGTGATCCTGCGTAGTAGGCGTACGTGGTGGTCAGCGGGCTGCCGTTGGCGTCATACGTGTACGCGTACACCTGGCCGTCGGGATCGGTCTCACCCGACTTGTTGCCGTAGCTGTCGTAGGTGTACGAGGTCGTGTACTGAGGTGAAGTGGGTTCGGTGGGCCGGCACCGTCCGTGTCGGGCCGGCCGTCCTTCCAGGTGTGCAGGCCCGCTCCCCCGGTCGTCGCCGTCGTCCGTCACCACGAGGGTGGGCAGTCCCGGCAGTTCGGGACGCAGGCGCTCGGCGACCGAGAGGAACAGCCTTTCCGCCCCTGCATGCCGCCTTCACGCCTGTTGCGGCGCCGGCGCTCGACCGAACGCTCGCTCACCCGAAGGTCCTTGGCGATGTCCGAGGTCCTGTCACCCCGTGCACATCACTACCCGGCCACCAGCCGGATCCCCTCACGCACAGCCCGCCGCCCGGCAGCCGGGCCCCCACCATCCGCATACCGCGTAACACCGACATACCGCAGGGATCACCCAACGTCACCATCCGAACGCAACGCGAAAAGCCCAGTGGCCGAGGGCCGGGTAGGTCAGGGAACGGCGATGTCCGCGATCAGAGCGTTCGGAGCGAGGCGCACGATGTCGGCCGACTCCGCTTCCACGGTGTACTGCGCCCATCCGCTGCCGCACAGCACACGGCCCATCAGGGGGACGGCGGAGTCGAAGACCACCGTGACCCCGGGATCGGCACAGAGCGGGCTCACACCGCCCGGCTCCATGTCCAGCTGCCGCAGCACCTCCTCGTCCGCGGGCTTCAGCACCGAGCGGTGGACCCCCAGAGCCGAGGCGAGCGGGCCGTAGCGGATCCGCGCCAGGCCGGGGACCGCGGCCAATACCATGCCGCGCGGGACCGTGACGAAAGCCATCGTTTTCACCGAGCTCGCACGCTCCTGTTCGGTGAAGGCAGTGCGCGTACGGATGTCCTCCGCGGTGCGGATCGCTTCATGCCGGTGGAGCTCGAAGGCGATGTCGGCGGCCGACAGCAGCAGCGCGGCCGGCGGTGCGGGTGGTAACGAGGGACTCTCCATACTGTTCCTCTCGCAGTGGAGCGGTCCGGATCGACCAACCCTATCCGCGGGGCGGCTGTGTCCGAGGGAGTGCGTGGATCACCTCCCTCTCCTCGGCTTCGTCCGCCGGTCGGGGGGAGCCGCTGGCTGTACTGTGATTACCGCCTCGCTGCCGTCGCAGGTACGCGCCGGACGTCGCGCGAGCGGAAATCCCCCCTGCCTGCACCTGCCGTGAAAGGGCACTCCTTTGACTGCCAGCCCTCAGCCGTTCTGTCTTTTCCACCTTGACGGAAAGACCCGCAAGGCCGTCGGTGAGATCCGGTACACGACCCTGCTTGCCGACATGCCGCGTCCGACCGACCTGCCCGTGATCAGCATGGTCCCCTACAAGCAGCTGCAGGAGCGCGGATTCGAGCTGCACGACGGCGGCGAACCGATCATCTCGCTCGTCGCCTCCGAGTGCCACGAGGTGGATCTGGACGAGGTGCTGGCCGGCCCGGAGCGTGAGTTCGGCGTTTCCCGCGTCGAGTTCGAGATGACCGACGAGGAGTACGCGGAGAAGGTGCGGCGGATCATCGCGGACGAGATCTGCCGCGGTGAGGGCTCGAACTTCCTGATTTCCCGGCGGGGGGAGGCGATGATCGACGACTTCTCGCCCGACGTCGCCCTGACGGTCTTCCAGCGGCTTGTACGCAACGAGCCCGACGCCTACCTGACCTTCTGCTTCTTCGACGGCGAGCGCTACTTCATCGGAGCCTCGCCGGAGCGGCACATCAGTTTCATCAAGAACACCGTGACGATGAACCCCATCTGCGGGACGCTGCCGAAGGCCTCGTTGACGAAGAGGGCCGACCTGATCGAGTTCCTCACCGATCCCAAGGAGGTCAACGAGCTTTTCCAGGTGGTCGACGAGGAACTGAAGATGATGGCCCGGATCTGCTCGTCGGGCGGAGTTGTCGAGGGGCCGTTCCTCAAGGAGATGAGTTCCCTCATCCACACCGAGTACCTGCTGGTCGGGCAGAGCGACATGGACAAGATCGACGCTTTCCGAGAGTCCATGTTCGCCGCGACGATGATCGGCAGCCCGCTGGAGAACGCGGCCCGCATCATCCGCCGGTACGAGAACACCTCGCGGCGTTACTACTCCTCCGCCATCGTGGTCAACGGAGTCGACGGCGACGGCGACGAGTACCTGGACAGCGCGATCACCATCCGCACCATGGAGGTGACCCCGGACGGCCGCGCTCTGCTGCAGAGCGGCGGCAGCATCGTCCGTGACTCCTCCCCGGAGAAGGAGACCCGTGAGGTCCAGGCGAAGGTCGCCGGTCTGCTGCACGCGATCTCCTCGCCCCGGCGTGCCGAGAAGGTGCTGGGCAACTTCGTCGACCCGCAGGTGGAGCAGGTCCTGCGGTCCCGGAACAAGCACCTCTCCCGCTTCTGGATCGCAGACCAGGCCGACAAGCACCTGCCTGCCCCTGAGGTGATGGGCAAGTCCGTCCTGTTGGTCGACAACGAGGACGAATTCAGCCACATGCTGGCGCACGCGCTGGTGCGGCTGGGCCTGGACGTGACGGTCCGCGACTACGACGATCCCGATCTCACCGGCATCAGCACGGATCTCGTACTGATCGGCCCCGGCCCCGGCGACCCGACCGACGCCGACGACCCGAAGATGCGCCGGGTGCGGGAACTCGTCGCCACCCTGGTGGACGACCGGCGGAAGTTCCTCGCGGTCTGCCTCGGCCACCAGATTGTCTGCCAGCACCTGGGCATGGAGGTCGTCCCGGTGGACCCGCCGCTGCAAGGGGTGCAGGAGTCGGTCGACCTGTTTGGCACCCAGGAGACAGTCGGCTTCTACAACACCTACTTCGCGCTGCGCCCCGAGATCGCACCGCCGGGCGTCCGGATCGCCGCCGAGCCCGACGGCCGGGTGCTCGCGCTGCGCGCGGAGAACTTCTGCACCTTCCAGTTCCACGTCGAGTCGGTGTTGACCAGCAACTGCCTGACGATTCTGCGTGAGACCCTGGTGCACCTCCAGGCCTGAGCCCCCGTCGGTATCGACAGTGGTCCGTTGGCCCGCACCGGCCCCTTCACCGGCTGGTGCGGGCCAACGCCGTGTCCTCGCCGTGTCCGGACCGGGATATACGGGGTTGACAGTCACGTGCGCCGCACTGTTACCTGTTTGAGGTTCATTGCTTCAAGCCGCTATTCAGCGAACGTGCCGACGTGATTCGGCCCCACAGGTTCCACACAGGTTCCACACATGGAGCAAGGGGACTCGCGCGTCGCCTACCCAGGGGGACAAGCACTTGAGCGATTTATTATTATTCCCTGACTTCGAGCAGGTTGCGAAGGAAGCGCGCTCCGCCGTAGACAACCTTCCATTGGCCACACTGGAACGGCTCGGCATACTGCAGCCGATTGAGAATTACTACCTAATCGGCACCTACCCGCCACTCAAGGCCATGGGATCCGTGGAACCCGCGGATTTTCTGCCACAGGCCACCAGGGTATGCAGCGTCTATCTCCACATCCCGTTCTGCGAACAGCGCTGTACCTTCTGTCATTTCGCCAAGGAGATCCTGCCACCCGAGCAGCGGGTCGAGCGCTACCTGCAGACGCTGTACGCGGAACTGGCCGGCACCGGCGCGCTGACCGGTCATCCCACCGCGCAGACCGTCTACTTCGGCGGCGGCACCCCCTCCTACCTCAGCCCTCGCCAGATCACCGAGGTCTTCGCCAGGCTGCGTGAATCCGTGCAGATCACGGCCGATACGGAGACCACCTTCGAGCTGCACCCCAGCGTCATCGACGCACCCGACTACGAGGACCGGCTCGACGCCGTCTCCGAGGCAGGGGTGAACCGCTGGGTGTTCGGGGTGCAGTCCATGGAGGACCGCATCCTCGAAAAGC
Source organism: Streptomyces sp. NPDC005303 (assembly GCF_040607335.1). NCBI lineage: Bacteria > Bacillati > Actinomycetota > Actinomycetes > Kitasatosporales > Streptomycetaceae > Streptomyces > Streptomyces sp. NPDC005303. The sequence continues at coordinate 85,743 of NZ_JBEXGM010000017.1, forward strand.
TCAACCGTGGCCACACTTCCGCCGACGTGCACCGGCTGCTTGGAATGCTTGCCGACCGGGGGGTCAGCAATCTCTCCGTGGACCTCATCTTCGGGCTTCCCTACCAGAACCTTGAGAACTGGTACACGACCATTCGCTCCCTGGTTGCCGCGGGCGTCGAGAAGTTCAACATCTTCCCTCTGATGTTCAAGCAGGCCGATCCAATCTCCATGCACTACCGGAATAATCCGGAGATCTTTCCGGGAAACCGTGACCGGCTTCTCATGCACTTCGCAACCGAGATCATCATGCGGGAAACAGGATTCCGCCGCGGCCCGCTCTTCTACTACGCGAAAACGAGCCACCATTCGCGTCAGCAGGAGAACAAGTACGATTCCATCGAGGACATCAATCTCCTGCCTTTCGGGGTTTCCGGTTTCGGCTATGTCGGCCAGACCCAGTACTACAACGAATGCACCATCGACAGGTACACGGCAGCCGTGGAGAGCGGGCGTCCCCCGGTGTGGCGCGGTGCGCGGCTCGACCTGGAAGAGCGCATGCGCCGGGCGGTGATGTTCCCCCTGCGGTCCGCCGGGGTGGACCGCGAGGAGTTCCGCCTGCGCTACGGAGCCGACCCGGTGGACCGGTTCGCCGACGAACTCGCCCCCTTCGTCGACCACGGGCTCCTGGAGATCGACGACCGCCGCATGCAGATCACCGACCTGGGCGCGCCGTTCGCCGACAGCATCGCGCTCAGGCTCGCCAGCGAGCCGGTGCTCTCCCGCATCCGGGCGACCAACGGGCTCATCACCGACCTCAAGCACGATCCGGTCGACCGCTACGACTTCTCACCCATCGACCGCGGACCGGTCGGTGCCTCGGTATCCCCCATACGTCGGAACCGGGCGGCGGAGGGCCGCCCATGACGCACACGGACCTCCCCGTCATCCCGGCCAGTCTCCCGCTCTCCGTCCGCGCCGTGCAGGGCGTGGCCGACACCGAGATCCACGCCGTGCACCACGCGCCGGGACCCGTCGGTTTCGACACGGTCGGGGCGCTGGCGGACCAGCTGTGCCGGACATACGGCGCGCACCTGCTGCGGGCGGTCGTGTTCGGGGAACTGACCACGGCGCCGCCTGCCCACGACGACCGCTGGATCTGGGTACGGCCGACCACGCACACCGGCGAACCGGGCACCTCCATCGAGTTGATGGCGCTCGCCCCGCATGCGCCGGGCGACACGACGGTGGCCAGGCTCACCTCCGGCGCGTCTGTGGTGACGCACCGGACGCTCGACGGGTCACGCGTGCGCAGGTTCGTCCACTGTCTGCCCCGCCCGGCCGGAACCGGCACGTACGCGCAGGTCACCCACGGGCTGGAAGTGGTGGAGGCGGCGCTGCGCGAGGCGGGAATGACCCCCCTCGACATCGACCGCACCTGGTTCTTCATCGCCGACATCGGCAGTTCCTACAGTGCTCTGAACAAGGCGAGGGACGAGGCCTTCGACCGGTGGGGAATCCGGCGGTACCCGGCCAGCACCGGCATCGGTGCGGCACTGCCGCCCGGCGCCGAGGTCAGCATGGTCGTCGAGGCGTCGGCACAGGAGACGGCGCGGGACACGGAGACGGATCCGGCGGAGGGGAAGATCCTCACGGTCCTCAGTACGCCGTTGCAGACCGCGCCGAGCGAGTACGGCCCCCGGTTCGTCCGTGGCAATCTGCTGCGGATGGCAGGGCGCCGTACCGTGAACGTCTCCGGAATCTCCAGCATCGATGCGCAGGGCCGTTCCATCACCTCCGAGGACCCGTCCGTCTGCGTCGACTACGCGATGCGCTCGCTCCTCGGTGTCCTCGCGGCGGGCGGGACCGGACCGCAGGACATCTGCAGCGCCTACGTCTACTGCCGGGACCCCGCGGTGCGGGCGGCGTTCTCCGCGTACCTCGCCGCACAGGACCTGGACTTCCCGCACCTGCTCACCTACGTGCCGGTATGCCGTCCGGAACTCGTCTTCGAGATCGAGGCACGAGCGGTGCGCGGCGAGCCCACCGGGACGCAGTGAGAGGAGGAGTGGGAGACCACATGAGCGATCCGGCCGCAGCAGTCCGCCGCGCCGTCATCATCGACAACCACGACTCGTTCACCCACAACATCGCCCAGTACCTGGCCATGAGCGGTGCCGAGGTCGACATCCTCACCAACACGGCCGCCGTGGACCGCGTCGAGCGGGCGAGGCCCACACATCTCGTGCTGTCCGCGGGCGGTGGCCACGCCGAGGAGGCCGGGGACTGCGGGAACGCCTACCGGATCGTCGGGCGGTTCGCGGGACGGATCCCGGTGCTCGGCGTCTGCCTCGGGCACCAGATCCTCGCCCGTCACCTGGGTGGACGCATCACCGCGGCCCGGGACGGCCGGCACGGCCGGATCTCCCGGCTCGGCCGGACGGCGTCCTCCAGGCTGCTCGCCGGGATGCCGGAGGCCGCGGAGGTCATGCGCTACCACAGCAGCGTCGTCGCCCCCGGCTCGCTGCCGCACCCCTCGATGGTCACCAGCGTCGCCCGGGACGACAACGAAGTCATGTCCTTCGAATCACGGCGGCACCGGCTGTACGGAGTGCAGTTCCACCCGGAGTCCATCGGAACGCCGCATGGCATGCGCGTCTTCGTGAACTTCCTGTCCATGTGAGCCTGCCGACCACGACACACCCTCCGACCTCCTTCCTACCGTCCGCCACAGGAGGACCCACCCATGCCTGCCGAGTTCCTGTTCGACGTCAGTGACCGTGGCCGGGACGCCGTCATCGACACCTTGATGGAGGCCGAGAACCACATTCCGGGCCTGGTCTTCTCCTATCCGCCCCTCTCCGCCTGGCAGCCGGCCGGCGAACGGCGGCCCACCCCCGAGGAGCTGTGGGAGGGGAGCGAGACGTTCTCGCACAACCTCTACATCCACATCCCGTTCTGCCGTCAGAAGTGCAGCTTCTGCTACTACAGCGTGGCGGTGGTACGGGACGACACCACGATCATCTGGGACTACCTGCGCTGCCTGGAGAAGGAGGCGCAGAGCTACTTACGGGCGCGTCCCGGCTGGCGGATCGAGACCGTCTTCATCGGCGGCGGCACGCCCAGCAGGCTCAACCCGGAGCAGATCGCCTTCCTCTTCGAACGCGTCATCGGCCGCTTCGACCTCTCCGGCTGCCGTGAGATCACCTACGAGTGCTCACCCGATTCGGCGACCCTCGACCGCATCCGGGCCATGGCCGAGCACGGCGTGAACCGCCTGTCCATGGGAGTACAGACGCTCGACCCGGAGATCCTGCGCAAGTCGCGCCGCAACGACTCGCCGGACGAGGTGATTCGCACCTACTACCACATGGCCGACAGCGGCGTGCCCAACGTCAACATCGACCTGATCGCAGGGATCGAACGTGAGGCGTTCGGCAACATGGAACGCACCATGGACGCCGTGGCCGCCCTGGACCCGCTGCCGACCCAGATCACGCTGTTCACCCTGTCGGTGCGCGAAGGTTCCATCAACAACAAGACACTGCTGAGCGTCGACGACCCGGCCCGGATGTTCCGCCGAAGCCTCACCCTCTACCGGTACGCCAAGCGCCGCATGCTCGACATGGGGTACTGGCAGTACTCGCGCAACCTCTTCCCCCGCGAGGACTGGATCTTCCACTACCAGGACAACCACTGGGGGAACAACGGCTACGTGCTCGCGCTCGGCGCCAGCGGATACAGCCACAGCCATGGCCACACCTACCTCAACGCCTTCAACTACCGCGAGTACATGCGCCGTATCAACAACGGTGAATCGGCGGTGGAGAAAGTCTTTCCGCTCGACGAGGACGAGTCGCTCCGCCGGCACCTGGTGCTCGCCATGAAACACGCCGAGCTGGACATCCGCGCCTTCGAGTCCCACTACCCCCAGGGCTCCCGGCCGCTGGAGCGCTTCCGGACGGCCTTCGACGCCCTGGAGAGCCTCGGGATCGTCACCCGCGACGCGGAGCGCATCAGGTACGTTCCCGAATTCGCCGACCTCAGCGACCGGTTCGTACGGCTCTTCTACTCCGAGGAGGTCAACTCCCGCATCCGCACGGCCACCGGTCTGCCGCCGCACACGGGGGGCGGGCGCGCCGACGCCGAGTCGCCCGCGCGCCCGGCGAGCACGAACGCCTTCGACTTCGTGGTTTAGGGGACCGGGTGACGTACACGAGCGCGGTGGACGGCCGGACAAGGAGCGCCGGACTCGATCCGTACCGTCTGATCGAGCCGGTGGAGGCACTCTTCGGCTCCCTGTTCTTCTACCGTTCTCCGGACCCGCCGGGGCGGCGCCAGTACCTCCTCGCCTCGCTGGAGGACGCCTGGGAGGTGCGCGCCTCGGGCCTGTACCGGCAGGGGCGGCCGGTGCCCGGATCGCAGGCCCGGCACATCGACCGGCTGCTGCGCACGGCCACCGAGGAAGGCGGTGAGCTGGTGTTCGCCCTCGCGTACGACAGCCTGCGCGCGGCCTCGCCCCGATCCGGCGGCGCCGTCCGCGACGACCGACTGCTCGGCTTCGTCGCCCGGGTGGCGGCAGCCGTGCGGTACGACGAGAGCGACGGCACCGTCCGGACCGGTGGAGACGCCGGTCTGCGAGCCGAGGCCGAGCGGATCGTCGAGCGCGTCCGAGCCGAGCCCGCCCCCGCACTGCTGTCGCGGACCGCCGCGCTCTGCGATGTGCTGAGTCGGCTGGACAGGGCGCGCTACACCGCACAACTGGAGGCCGTACGCGGCCATCTGCGCCGCGGTGACGTGTACCAGGCCGTCATCTCCCAGTCCGTCCGAGTGCGCCCCCGGATGCCGCTCACCGAGTACTTCCGGCAGATCTCCCACCGCTACCGGCACGCGGACTTCTCGTACTGGGTGAGCCTGGGCGGCCAGGGCTTCTTCGGCGCCTGCTCGTTGCCGCACCTGTCGGTCGCCGGGGACCGGGTGAGTACCCGGGTCTTCGCGGGTACCCAGCCGGCCGCCCGGGACGACGCGGAGCTGGCCCTGTTGCGCGAGCGGCTGCGCACGGACCCCAAGTACTTCGCGGAACACGTCATGCTGGTCGACCTGGAGCGCAACGATCTCGGCAAGTTCTGCGCACCAGGCTCCGTATCCGTGTGCGACGTGCTGGAGCCGACGGTCATCGGCCCGACCACGTACCTGGCGACCACCGTGCGCGGACGGCTCGCCCGACCGGCGCTCGACGTGGCCGCCGTGGTCGGCAACTTCCCGCGCGGCGTCGTCACCGGCGCGCCCAAGGCCCGCGCGCAGCGCCTGCTGGACGAGATCGAGGACGTGCCGCGCGGTTTCTACGGCGGGGCTGTCGGCTGGTACCGGGGCGGCAGCGCCGACCTGGTCTCCAGCACCGTCGTCACCTGTGGAGTGCGCGAGGGCGACGACGTGCTGCTGCGCTGCGCGGGCGGGGTGACCGTCGAGTCGTCGGCCGAGCAGGAACTGCGCGAACTGCAACTGAAACTGGCCTTCCTGGTATAGGGCGGAGTCATGGATGATCGTCGTCGGTTTTAACGGGTTCACTCATTCCGCTGATGTCTTCGCGCGACACTTCCGCCGGAGCGGCGTCGACCGGTACCGGCTGCTCGGCCACGACGCCGGGGCCGCCGTCTTCGTGGACGGCGAACTCGTCGCGGCGGTGGAGGAGGAGCGGCTCAACCGTGAGAAGAAGACCTCCGACTTCCCGGCGCGTGCTCTGCGCTGGGCGTTACGGGAGGCCGGGGCCGGCCTCGGGGACGTCGACGTGTTCGCCTTTCCCTGGGCCTTCACCCCGGAGGTCGTCGAGGGTCAGCTGCGCGGCCTGCTCGCCTCGCCACTCACCGTCCCGGAGAAGTTCGAGCAGATCTCCCGGCTCCGAGAGCTGTACCGTCGGGTCACGTCCGAGGAGGCCATCCGCTCGGACTTCGCCGAGCGCACCGGGTACGAGATCCCGGACGGCCGGCTGAAGCTGGTACCGCACCACCTGGCGCACCTGATGTGCGGTCACTATCTGGCGGGCGGTGGCGAAGCCGCCTTCCTGGTCAGCGACGGCCGGGCCGAGACACTCTCGTCGGTCATGGGCGAGATCGACGATCACGGTCTGACCGTCTTCGACGAGTGCTCGGTGGACATCGCCAACTCCCTCGCCATGCTGTACAGCAAGGTCACCCGTTACCTCGGCTTCGTGCCCAACAACGATGAGTACAAGGTGATGGGTCTCGCCTCCTACGCCGAACCGGCCGGTTACAACCCGCTTCTCGACCAGGTCGTCGAACTGCTGGACGACGGCCGGTACGCGCTGCGGTTTCGCAACGAACTCCATGACACCCAGAGCTACTACGCGCTTTTCGACGAGGTCTTCGGCCGCGTGGCGGCAGACTCCGGCGCGTCGGCGGACCAGGCCGGCCTCGCCTTCAAGGCCCGGGTCGCCCGCTGGGCGCAGGACACCGTGGAGGCGGTGACCGCCCATCAGCTCTCCGCCCTGGAGAAACGGACCGACCGGCCCCGGCTGCTGCTGGAGGGCGGGCTCGCGCTGAACTGCGTCAACAACTCGAAGCTGCTCGCCGGCTCCGGCCAGTTCCAGGACCTGAGCGTCAGCTTCGGCGCCAGCGACGTGGGGGTGGCCATCGGCGCGGGCCATCACGCCCTACGGGAACTCGGCGGGCAGGTGGTTCACCGCGCGAGCCCCTACCTCGGTCCCGCCTTCGGCACGGACGACATAAGGGCGGCGCTGCGCGAGTACTCCGAACGGGTGCGGTGGCGGGAGTGCCCGGAGGAGAGGCTGGCCGAGGAGGTGGCCGGGCTGCTGTGCGAGAAGGTCGTCATCGGCTGGTTCCAGGGCCGCATGGAGTACGGGCCGCGCGCACTGGGAAACCGCAGCATCCTCGCAAACCCGGGTTTCGACGACATCCAGGACATCATCAACACCCGCGTCAAGCGCCGCGAGCCCTTCCGCCCGTTCGCCCCCGTCCTGCTGGAGGAGGACGCGGCGGACGTCCTCGACCTGGGGAGGAAGACCGGCTCCCCCTACATGACCTTCGTCTTCCCGATGCGGGAGCCGATGCGCTCCCTGCTGCCCGGTGCCTGCCATGTGGACGGTACCGCGCGGGCCCAGACCGTCACCGACCTGACCAACCCCCGACTGGCGGCCCTGCTGCGTGCCTTCCGGAACCGGACGGGGCTGCCCAGCCTGATCAACACATCGTTCAACGTGGCCGGCGAGCCCATCGTGTGCACCCCGCGCGACGCGCTGGAGTGCTTCCTCGGCACCGAGATCGACCACCTGGTCCTCGGTGATGTCATCGTGAGCAAACCCCAGTCCGGCCTGTCCACAGAGGAGTCGCAATGAACGGTGGAGCCGACCTCGGCCTGAGCGGCGGCGGCCGTACGGACGGCTGGCTGCTGCTGAGCGGGCTGGCGGCCGACGGCCTCAGCGAGCTGTACAAGTTCGTGGACTTGAAGCGAGGGCGACTGCACGAGGTGCGCATCGGCATCGAGGAACAACGCGAGAGCCAGCTGGAGTTCCTGCGAAGGCACCTGAGGGGCGATCCGCCGTACGGACTGGACCGGGTCGAGGACCTCCTGCCGTACCTGCTGCATCCGCACAGCTTCCTGGAGACCGCCTCGGGAGACCTCGTCGTCTCCTTCAAACAAGCCCCCTATCTGCGGATCCTGAGCGCGGCCGACGGTCACCCGGTGTGGTCGCCGGGCCCGCGCGGCGACGTGACGGGCACACTGTCCTCCACCAACTGCGAGACAGCCCCTGACACCATCGCGTTCACCAGCACGGACACCGCGGACCGGCTGCGCCGCTACGACGTCCCGGACTGTCCGCTGCGGACCCGGCTCATGACCTACGACCGGGTCACCGGCGCCGTGGAAACCCGGGGTGAGCTGCCGGACTTCCTCATCGACACCCTTCACCAGCTCGTCCACTCGCCGAACGGATACTTCGTCGGGGTGGACATGAACCTGTCCGTACTGTCGGGTCCCGACGGCGTCCCCGGGGCCTCCAGGGAAGGGGTGGACGTGGCGGCGTACGCGGCCGGCAGCTTCCCGCCCTCCGCTTTCGTCGTCGCCGACGAGCACCTCAAGCAGCTGACCGTGCGTACACCGTCCGGGGCGTGCGCAGCTCACGCCGAGATCGACCCGCACGACCCGGAGGTCTTCTACATCTCCTGCAACAACATCTCCAAATGGCGCACCCAGATCGTGCTCCACGGCCCCGGCACGATCGAGCGCTACCGATACCGGGACGGCACGCTGACCCTGGAGGGCAACTACAGCGACCCCGAGTTCCTGCGCATCACCTCGCAGCACTGCTTCCAGCACGAGGGACGCCGGCTCCTCGCCGTCACCGGCTACCCCAACAAGCTCTACGTACTGGCTGCCGAGACACTCGAACTCGTCGACCGGATCGTCCTGTTCGAGGAGGAGCACCGTGAACCGCCCTTCGTCTGCGAGAAGAACAGCAGTGCCCCGCTCTATCTGGCGACCAGCTCCGACGGCCGGTACGTCTTCATGAGCGGAGCGGCCGAGCTGTTCGTCGTTGACCTCGAAGCGCGTGCCGTGGTGGACCGCGTGCGGTTCTGTCCGCCCGGCTCCTTCGCGGCCACCGCCCACATCGGCCTGGTGAGCGACGAGGCCGCCGCCCGAGCCCTGGTGAGCCACCGTTGAGGGGGGACCACGTGACCCCGCCCGACGCGCTGGACGCCGCGCGCCGGGGCGACATCACCTCCGGGGCCGTGCGCGGCCCACGCGACATGGTCGAGCTGACGGTCTGGGGAGTGTGGCGGGAGCACTTCGACACCGCCCAGGTGGCACTGGACGCCGACTACTTCGCCCTCGGCGGCGACTCGCTGGGCGCCGTCCAACTGCTGGCGCGCATCCATGAGCGGACCGGGGTGCCGCTGCCGCTGGACGCGGTACTGAGGGCGCCGACCGTGGAGGCCATGGCCGCACTGGTCAGAACCGGCACGCTCGCCGAACGGGTGCCCGCCACCACGCTGGTGACGATCCGCGGCGGCGAGCGCAGACCGGTGCTGGTGTGCGTCCACCCCATCGGCGGCACCGTCCTGTGGTACCGCCACCTGGCCGACGCGCTGCCGGAAGGCGTGCCGACCCTGGGCCTGCAGGCCCGCGGACTCGACCCCGCGCTGGCCGCCGACCCGGACATCCCCGCCATGGCCCGTCGCTACATCGCCGACACCGTCGCCGCGGCACACGCCCCGAGTGACGTGGTACTCGTCGGGTACTCCTTCGGTGGCCTCGTCGCCCACGAGATGGCCTGCCAACTCGCCGACGCCGGGACCCCGCCGGCCGGCGTCCTGCTGCTCGACACCCCCGTGGCCATGGGTGACGAGGAGCCCCCGTCCCAGGCCCGGCTGCTGTGGTCGCTGGTCGGACACGCGCTCGGTCTGGACGTGGACGTCGAGGCGCTGGCCGCGCTCGACCCGCGGGAGCGAGCCGAGCGCATCCTCGATCTCGCCACCCGCCGCGGCACCCTGCCGCCCGGCTTCGGCACCGACCGGCTCACCCGGCTCATCGACATCTACCAGGTCAACTCCGATGCCGCATATGCCTTCCGGCCGCGCGTCCACCCCGGTCGCACCGACCTGATCCGCCCCCGCGAGGGCCGGACCGACGAGGAGAGCCTGGCGATCTGGCGGAAGCACAGCCTGGGCGGGGTCGCCGTCCACGACGTCCCCGGTGACCACTTCAACCTCATCGCGGAGGAGAACGTCGGCCATGTCGCCGATGTCGTCCAGCGCCTCTGGTACGACGACGAGCGCCCACCCGGCGCCGGAACCCCGGGGAGGCCCTGATGGGACTGGCCCTGGAGCGGCTGGCGGAGGGGTCCGGTACACCGGTCCTGGTGGTCGATTTCCTGCAGTTCACCGCCGCCCGGTCGCTCGGCTCGGTACTCGCGGTGCCGGGCGGCGGCCGGCCGGTCTTCCGCGCCGACCCGGTCGGGGACCTGACCGGCACCCGGGACTGTGCCGACCTCGCCGAACTGGCCGACGAGTACGCGAAGCTGTGCGTCGGCCTGACCGCCTTCGCGGGCCGGCCCCCGCTGGTCGTCGGATACTGCAGCGCCGCCGCCCTCGCACTGCGGGTGGCCGAGCGGCTCGGTGGGCCGTACGGACCGCCGTGCCACTGCGTCCTGGTACAACCCACCTGGCCCACCGAACGCAAGGCGTGGGACGACGTCGAGTCCTTCCGCGCCCAGTGGACGGACGGCGAACCGCCTGCGCCCTGCGGCCCCCGTCCCGGCGGACGGGAACCCGAGGCGGTGCTGAGCCACATGATGTCCGTACTGGAGACGGAGACGGCCGCCGCGGCCACGCGAAGGGGGCTCGGCAGGCCCGAGGGCCAGGCTCTCGTGCGGGACCTTCTCGACCGCTACCGGGCCTGGCTCGGCTTCCAGCTCGCCGTCGCCCACGACGTACGCACCGGGCCGGCACCCGTCACCGCCCCCCGGCTGGTCGGCGGCAGCGACGACCGGCTCGACCTGGCCTGGCCGGACACCCGGCCGTCGGGCACCGTATGCCTGCCGGTGGCCGGGCAGGATCTGCTGGAGGCGGCAGAACTGCCCGCCCTCGTACTGTCCGCGACCGCGGGTGAGAGGAGCGGCCGGCTGTGACCACCGCGCTCCTGGACAGCATCGGGGCGCTGCCGCACGGGGAATTCGACGCCTTGGACGACAGCGCCGGAGCCGCGGGCTGCCATCACCGGCTGCTGCAGCGCGAGTCGGACCTCCGCTGGCGGGTGCGGTACGCGGTGCGGCGCGAGGCCGACCGGTTGGTGGCCGCTGTACCCGCTTGCACCAGACTCGGCACCGGCTGGCCGGACCCCGCGTACGACGTGCGCCGTTGGGGACTTCCGGCCGGGCTGGTGCCCGCGGACCTGACCGCCGACCGGTGCCTGTTCGTCGGCGGTTGCAGCGACCTGCGCTCCGCCCTCCACATCGGCCCGGCGGCGGACGGCGGGCGGGTGGCCCGCTCCGTCCTGGCCCGGCTCGCCAGGGCGGCCGCCGAGGCCGACCAGTGTCTGGCCTTCCCGTACGTCTACGCCCCCGCTCGGCGACTGATCGCCCAGGCCTGTCGCCACCGGGCCGGGTGGGCCCCACTGGGCCGGGAGGCCCGCTTTCCCGACGCCGGCGCCCCCGACCGGGAGGAGCGTGTGGTGTCCCGGGTGCGCGGCGTGCTGCGCCGCGACCGCAGGCTGATCGCCGCCGCCGGGGTACGGACCACGGTGAGCGACTGGGCGGACGTCGCCGACGACGCGGCCGACCTGATCGCCCGGCACAACAGCCGCAAGGGAAACCCGGACCATCCGGAGTTCGTCGCACTGCGGCACGAACAGTGGGCGCTGTGCGAACCGGTCCGGGTGATCGCCTTCGCCGCGTCGGCCGGCACCGTGCGGGGAGTGCTGACCGCCCTGGTGTGGCAACACGAGCTGGAGCTGTACGAGATCGGCCTGACCGGACAGGAGGGCCCCGACCGTACCGCCGTCTACCTCGATCTGCTCTTCCACCAGCCTCTGGCGTACGCCAGAGCCCATCGGCTGACCGCGATCCGCGCGGGCCTGGCGGCCGAGGTGCCCAAGAAGTCCCGGGGCGCGGTCATGCACGATGTGTACGGGGGCGTGCTCAGCGCGTCGGACACCAAGAGGCTCGCCGATGAAACCTGTTGACCCCGCCGCCACCCCCGCTGCGTTCTCCGGCGGGGACCAGCCGGATCCGCTCCTGGCCGTGCTGCTGGGGGACTCCGGCTCGCTGACGCCCGTGCAGATCGCCGGCGCGGCCGACAACGCCGGGAACCGGGTACGGATCCGGTTCCTGGTCGACTGCGGTGCGGAGAACGACGGGCTGGCCATGATCGCCGAGTCGCTGGCGCCCACCGTACGCGTGGACTTCACCGACCTGGACGCCTGCCGCCGGGCGGTCGCCGGCACGGACGCGGTGACGACCTTCACGGACCGCCTGTGTCCGCTCGCCGCCCAGCTCAAGGGCGCGCCGGGGCTGTGGGGCCGCAAGGACCTCCAGCGCCGCGTATTGCGCGACGCGGGCGTGTCGCGGGTGCGCTCCGCCGCGCCGCGTGACGAGGCGTCGCTGCGGCGCTTCGCCGCCGAGGCGGGCTGGCCGCTGGTCGTCAAACCCGCCGACGGCGTCTCCGGCCGGGACGTCTGGCTGGTCCACGACGCGAAGGAGCTCAACCGGTTCCTGTACGAGACCCGTGCCGAAACCCCGGACGTCGGCGGGCTGCCCGCCGGGATGTTCGCCGAGCAGTACCTGACCGGCGGCCGGCCGAGCGCCCCGCACCTGGCGGACTACGTCTCCGTGGAGGTGTTCGTGACCGCAGGACGGGTCCGCACCGCGTTCGTCACCGACAGGCTGCTGCCCGAACGCCCCTGCCGGGAGACCGGACTGGTGCTGCCGACCAGCCTGGACCCGGGCGGCCGGGCCGCGGTCATCGAGTGCGCGGTACGCGCCCTGCGGGCGCTGGACGTGCCTGACGGTGCCTACCACGTCGAGGTCAAACCCGGGGCGCGGCACCCTGACATCGTCGAGGTCAACGGCAGGCTGGGCGGATTCGTCGCCCGGCTGGTGCGCTACGGCACCGGCGAGGACCTGGCCCGGACCGCCCTGGACGCCGCCCTGTCCCGCCCCGCGGAACTCCGCCTGGCCTGGTACCGGGCGGTCCTGGTGCTGCTCTTCCCGGCACCGCCCGGCGCGGCCCTGATCACGGCCGCGCCCGCCCGCCGTGAGATCTCCCGGCTGCCCGGCGTACTGGCGGTGGACCACGTCGCCACGGCGGGGCGGCCGGTGCACTGGCGTACGGGTGCGGCGGGCACCGTCGCCACGGTGTGGCTCGGAGCGGACGACCACGACGCGCTGCGCGCCCGGCTCACCGACACCGTGACTCTGCTCGGGGAACGCTTCCAGTACCGCGACGCCGAGGGCCAAGCACTGCGGGACGACGACTGGTGGACACGGATCGCGAGGACAAGGACCTGCACATGACACCCCATCAGATCGCCGACATCTTCGGCGAGATCATCGAGACCGACGAGATCGCACCCGACGACAACTTCTTCGAGGTGGGCGGCAACTCCATGCTCGCCCTCCAGCTGATCGCCCGCCTCACCGAGCGCTGCGGTCCCGGCCTGCGGCTCATCGACATCGTCCGCGAGCCCACCCCCGAGGGCCTGGCCCGCACACTCGCCGACCGCGCCGAGGCAGGGGCCGTGAAGTGACAGCGACACCGCCGCCCACCACTGTCTGGGACACCGTCCTCGTCCAAGCGCGCCGCACCCCCGAGGCCGTCGCCGTACACGCCGACGGCCGGGACATCGGCTACCGGGAACTGACCGAGCGCGCCGAGCACACGGCCACCCTGCTCCGGGAGGTCTGCCCGGCCGGTTCGCTGGTCGCCCTGGAGACGACCGGGCACACCGCCGCTGTCGTCGCGGTGCTGGCGGCGGCTCGGGCGGGCTGCGCCGTGCTGCCGCTCAGCGCGGCCGACCCGCCGCGCCGCCGGGAGCTGGTGATGCGCCACGCCGCCCCCGCGGGCCTGCTGCGCGGGGCGGCCCCCGGCGAAGCCGATCTGACGGTCCACCACCCGCCCGAGGCGGCGTTCCCGCCCAGGGCACCCGACCTGACCGACATCGCGTACGTGATGTACACCTCCGGCTCGACCGGTGAGCCCAAGGGCGTCCTCGTGCCGCACACCTCCCTGACGGACCGGTTGCGCGGGCTGGCCGCCCGGCCGGGACTGACGGCAGGGGAGTCGATGGCGGCGTTGACCGCCCTGTCGTTCGACATCGTCATGGCGGAGCTCCTGCTGCCGCTGACCCTCGGCGCCCGCGTGGACGTCGCGCCCGCCGAGGCGCGGATCGATCCCGAGTCGTTCGCCGCCTTCGCCGAGTGGCGAAGGCCCGATGTCATCCAGGCCACCCCGAGCTTCTGGCGGCTGCTGCTGGCCTGGGGCTGGAAAGGGCTGCCGGACTGCCGCGTCTGGTGCGGCGGCGAGCCCCTCACCGCGTCGCTCGCCGAACAACTGCTGCCCCGCTGCGCGCAGTTGTGGAACCTGTACGGCCCCACCGAGGCGACCATCTGGGCCAGTGCCGACCGCGTCCGCACTCCCGGCCGCGTCGGCCTCGGCGAATCCCTGCCGGGCTCCGGGATGTTCCTCGACCCGCCGGGCGAGGGGGAGGTCGTGCTGTACGGACACGGCCTGGCCGACGGCTACCTCGACGCGCCCGAGGCCACCATGCGGCGCTTCCTCACGCTCGACACCCCGGACGGGCCACGGCGCTGCTACCGCACCGGCGACCGGGCCCGCGCCCGCCCCGACGGCGTACTGGCATATCTCGGCCGTGACGACACACAGGTGAAACTGCGCGGACACCGCGTCGAACTGGGCGCTGTGGAAGCCGCGCTGGAAGAACACCCGGACGTCGTCGAGGCCGCCGCCGTGGTGTGCGAGGTGGAACGCCCGGAGCGCACGCACATCACCGCCTACGTGGTCACCTCGTTCACCGGTGTGTCCCCGCGGATGCTGCGTCGCTGGCTCGCCGAACGGCTGCCTGCCGCCGCCCGTCCGGCCAGGATCGTTCCACGCCCGGCACTGCCCCGTACGGCGGCCGGGAAGATCGACCGGGTCCGGCTGGCCGCCGAGCCCGCGGAGGGCGGGGAATGAAGGCCGCGCGTGACTTCGCGGTGCTGCGGCAGCCCGCGTTCCGCCGCTACTTCGTGGGCCGCTCGGTGTCCGAACTGGGCACCGCGATGACCCAGGTGGCGCTGCCCTTCGCGGTGTTCGCGATCGGCGGCGACGTCGGCGACGTGGGCCTGGTGCTCGGCGCGGCGGTCCTGCCCAAGGTCGTGCTCGTCCTGCTGGGCGGCGTCGCGGGCGACCGCCTGGAGCGCCGCAGGGTGCTGCTGGGCACCGACGTCTGCATGGCGCTCTGCCAGGCGGTCACCGCCCTGCTGCTGCTCTCCGGCACCGGGCAGGTATGGCATCTGGCGCTGCTGCAGGTCGCCTACGGCTGCGCGGGCGCCTTCGCGCTGCCCGCCACCACGGGCGCGGTCCCGGACATCGCCCCCAAGGACCTGCTCCAGCAGGCCAATTCACTGATGAGGGTGGCCAGGAACGCCTTCGGCATCCTCGGGCCGCCGTGTGCCGGAGTACTGGTCGCCGTGGCCGGGCCCGGTTGGGCGCTCGCCGTGGACGCCGCCAGCTTCGTGGCCGCCGCGGTGGCCATGGCCGGGGTGCCTGCCGGACTGCGCACACGCCGGCCGCACGCCCGGCTGCTGCGGGACGTGGCCGAGGGCTGGGAAACGTTCACCTCGAAGCCGTGGATCTGGATGATGGTGACGAGCTTCGCCGTCTACCAGGCGACCGTGCTGCCCGCGATCTATGTCGCCGGGCCCGGGATCGCCGAGTCCACCGTGGGCGTGACCGGCTGGGCGGCCGTCCTCACCGCGCGCGCAGTGGGAGCCCTCGCGGCGGGGTTCCCACTGCTGCGCTGGCGGCCGCACCGCCCGCTGATGCTCGCGGCCGCACTTCTGCTGCTCGACGTGCCGTTCCTGCTGGCCCTGTGGTCGGGGTCCGGGCTGGCGGTCCTGCTGCTCTGCGCCACCGTGGCGGCCGCCGGGCTCAACGCCGCGGACACGTTGTGGGAGACGGCGCTCCAGGAACGGGTTCCGCCCGGGGTCATCGCCCGGGTCAGCTCCTACGACTGGCTGGGCTCCCTGGCGTTCGCGCCGCTCGGGTACGCGGCCGTCGGCGGCGCGGTCGACGGCTTCGGCGTCCGGTCCACGCTGCTCGTGATCACCGCCACGCATGTGGTCATCCACATAGCGCTACCGTGCCTCGGGTCGGTGCGGCGTACGGAACACCTCGACACCACCGTCGCGGTACCACTGGAAGTCGGGCGGGACGCGTGACGCCGCGAACGGCGGCGCCGAAGGTCATCAGTGAGACGTCAACGCGACATCAGCACGAAGAGAGGCAGCGGGGAAAATGTATCGGGTAGCGGACGCAGACAGGCGCGCGGTGGGGGACAGCCGGCCATTGCTGATCCTCGTCAGTCCGATGGGGGAACTCACTCGCGGCTATCTGCTGGAGTCCGTCGCGAAGGAGTACCGGCTGTGGCTGTTCAAGGAGGAGGAACCCTCTTGGGAACGGGACTCGGTGTGCGGGCACACGGTCGTGGACACGCTGGACGCCGAGGCGATGATCGAAGCCGCGCGTGACATCCCCGCCGACGCCGTCGTGTGCTGGGACGAGACCCGCATCCTGCCCTCAGCGTTACTCGCGCGGGCTCTCGGCCTGCCCACGATGCCCCCGGACGTGGTGCGTACCTGCCGCGACAAGTTCGCCACCCGGCAGGCCCTGGACCGCGCCGGAGTCTCCCCCGTGGCCGCGGCCACCGCGCGTGACCCCGCCGAGGCCCTGGCGGTGGCCGAACGCGTCGGCTACCCCGTTGTCGTCAAGCCGCGCGCCCTGGTCGGCAGCAACGGCACCACCCTGGTCACCGACCGCGAGGGGCTGCTGTCCGTCTTCGACTCCGTCGCCGCGTGCTCCATGCCGGAAGTACGGGAGCGGTTTTCGGCCCCGGTGGTGATCGAGGAGTATCTGGACGGCCCGGAGATCAGTGTCGACAGCCTCTGCTGGGACGGCCGTGTCACTCCGCTCTTCGTCGCCCGCAAGGAACTCAGCTTCCCACCGTACTTCGAGGAGGTCGGCCATACCGTCGATGCCGCCGACCCGCTGCTGGCCGACCCGGAACTGGCCGCGGTCCTTGACGCGACGCACGCGGCCGTCGGTCTCACCCGGGGCTGGACCCACACCGAGTGGCGGCTCACCGCCCGCGGCCCACGGCTGGTCGAGATCAACGCGCGAAGCGGCGGCGACCTCATCCCCTATATCGGCCGCCTGGTCACCGGAGTGGACGCCGGGCTGGCTGCGGCCTCGCTCGCGCTCGGCGTCGATCCGATGGTGCGGGTACGGCCGCAGGGTGCGGCGGCGATCCGCTTCCTGTACCCCGAGCGGGACACGGTCGTCGGATCCGTCCGGGTCGACGAGGCCCGGCTGCCCGCCTGCGTGGACCGGCTGGAGATCCTTGCCGAGCCCGGCCAGTCCCTGCTGCTCCCGCCCGCCGCACATGTGACGTGCCGTTACGCCTTGGTCGTCGTTGCCGCCGCCACCGCCGCGGAGTGCGCCGACGCCCTGGACGCGGCGGCCCGCGCCATCACCCTGGTTCCGGCGGACGAGGCCGGAGGTGCCGGCGGGGACGATCTCCGAGAAGGGAACATCCGGCGGTGACCTCCCGTCAGGACCCCCTGGACTCCCAGCCCAAGGACGCCGAGGCGACCGGGGCGGTGGCGACCTGGCGGGAAGCCCCGGTGGAGGTCAAGGCCGTCATCGCCGGGATCTTCGTCAACCGGCTGGGCGGCTTCCTCCAGGTGTTTCTCGTGCTCTACCTGATCCAGGGCGGCTTCGACCCCGTACAGGCCGGCACCGCGCTCGGGGCCAATGGCGCGGGCGGGATCGCCGGAGCGCTGCTCGGCGGCTGGTTGGTGGACCGGATCGGCACCCGGAGGGCGATCAGCGGCTCGATGACGCTGACCGCCGCGCTCACCGCCGCCGTCATGTCTGTGAGCTCCTACCCGCTGCTGCTCGTCGTGGTCACCGTGCTCGGCGCCGCCAGCCAGGTCTACCGCCCAGCCTCCGCCGAGGTCGTCAGCGCGAGGATCGCGGCCCGGCGCCGCGTGATGGCCTTCGCCATGTACCGTCTCGCCCTGAACGCCGGTACAACCGCCGCCCCGCTGATCGGTGCCGTGCTGGCCGCCGTCTCGTACCCGCTGCTCTTCGGTGTCGAGGCCGCGGCGGCGCTGGCCTGCGCCGCGATCAGCTGGCGGGCGCTGCCCCGCGACACACCCCGACAGACCCGCTCGCGCGATCGGCGCTTCGCCCCGGACGGCTATCTGACGGTGCTGCGCGACGCACGCTACCTGTTGTTCCTGCTGGGCATGCTGGCGTACGCGGCGATCTACATCAGCTACGTCTCTGTCCTGCCGCTGGCAGTGCGGGACGCGGGTCTGTCCACCTTTGTCTACGGGATGCTGGTCTCCCTCAACGGCCTGATCGTCATTGCCTGCGAACTCGTGGTCACCAGGAGGGTCCAGTACTGGCCGCACCGGGTGGCAGCCGTGAGCGGCATCGTGCTGGTGGCCGTGGGAGTAGCCGCGTACGTTCTTCCGCTCGGCGTGGCGGGATTTGTCGCGGCCACCCTCGTCTGGTCGCTCGGTGAGACCGTGGGCTCGCCCACGATGGTTGCCTACCCGGCACAGGCCGCCGCTCGTCCTGAGCTGGTGAGCCGTTACATGGGCGCGTCCCAGGCGGTGTTCGGCGCCGGCACCGCGCTCGGCCCGTTCGTCGGCGTGGTGCTGTGGAGCGCGCTGAACAACGCGGTCTGGCCGCTGTTCGGAGCCACGGGACTGCTCGCGGCTGTGGCCGTGGCGGTCGGTATGCGCGACGAGCACGGGCGGCACGGTTCGCCTTCCCGGCGAGAAGACCTCCGGGAACGGTGAATTGTGCTCTCGTACTGATTTCCGTCGCACACGTGTCGCGAGATGAGTGGTGTTCATACTCCGTAAAACGCTGATTCTTTGACGCGTCTGGACAGCGAGCGGAATTATCCGCTCTACGGGGATTCATTCCGGCACACCCCGAAAGGAACACAGATGGCCAGCGGCCTGCTTTCGACGCAATGGGACGGCTCGACCAGCCGGCAGACGTTCGAGCAGCTTCAGCAGCGGCTCCCGGCACTGTTCGCCCAGCGGGGCGCTGACGCACCGACCCTGGTCGTCGTGCCCAGTCTTTCCCTCGACAGCGCGGAGCTCCGCAAGATCAAGGGTGTCATCCACTTCGAGGAGCGCCTCCTCTTTCTGGCGCAGGCCCTCCGCGTTCCCGCCGCCCGGATGCTGTACGTCACGAGCCTCCCGCTGCGGCAGACCGTCGTCGACTACGCCCTCGGAGCGGTCTCGTCCCTCTCGGCCGGACACGCGCGCAGTCGGCTGACGCTGCTCGACTGTGCGGACGGCTCTCCCCAGCCGCTGACCGAGAAGATCCTCCAGGACGACGGACTGGTCGAACGCATCCTGTCCGCCATTCCCGATCGAGACCGGGCCTATCTGGTCACCTTCAACAGCACTCCGCTGGAGCGGGCGCTGGCGATGAGACTGGGCATCCCGCTCTACGCCTGCGACCCGGCGCTGTCGTCCAGCGGTACGAAGAGCGGCGGACGGCAGTTGCTGCGGCAGGCCGGCGTCCCGGTTCCTGAGGGGTTCGAGGACATCAGGGACGAACGGGGGCTGGTCAAGGCCCTTGTCGAGCTGCGGGCAGGGAACGCCGGCTGCGAGCGGGCCATCGTCAAACTCGACGACAGTTTCGCGGGCTGCGGCAACGCGGTGTTCTCGTATGCGGGGGCGCCGGCCACCGGCCTGGAGTCGTGGGTGAGCGCCAAGCTGCCGGAACAGCTTTCCTTCGCCGCTCAGTCCGAGACCTGGGAGAGCTACGGGGCCCGGCTGTGGGAGATGGGCGGCATCGTGGAACGCTTCATCGACACATCGGGATCGTCTTCCCCCTCCGTTCAGCTGGAGATCGACCCGGTGCGGGGCGCACAGGTGGTGTCCACCCACGAGCAGGTGCTCGGCGGAGCGGAGGGGCAGGTGTTCGTGGGCTGTACGTTCCCCGCCAGGCCCTCCTATCGGGCGGAGATTCAGCGACTGGCCCTGCGGGCCGGCGAGGCGCTTGCCGCGAGGGGCGTACTGGGCCATCTCAGCGTCGATTTCCTGGTCGCAAATCCCGTGTCGGGTGAAGGGATTCACGCGCTGGAGATCAATCTGCGGATGGGGGGCGCGACGGCGCCGTACTTCCTCCTGCACGGGGCGGTCGAGGGCAATTACTCGCAGGACACCGGTGAATATCTGACGCCCGAGGGTGAACCACGCTGCTATGTCGCCAGCGACCGGGCCCAACGCGAGGGATATGAACTGCTGCAGCCCGAGGATGTCGTCGACATCGCTCTGGGCGAGGGACTGCACTACAGCGGGGCGACCCGCACCGGTGTCGTCTTCTATGTGCTCGGCGCTCTCCCGGACACCGGCAAACTGGGCATGGTCGCCATCGAGAAGACTCCCGAGAAGGCGCAGCGCCTCTACGACGCCATGCTCACCTCCGCGGACGCCGCCTGCCGTCGTCGCGGCTGAGCCTCAGCCGGCTTCGGGCCGGACCGCTCTCGCCCGCCGCGCCGCTCCACGCTTGGCCGTCAAGGTGAGTTGGGGGCCCTGCTGCTCGGGGACCAGCTGGGAGGGGGCCCGGCGGCACGACTCGACGAGAACCCGCGCGGCGTCGTGCCACGGCCGTCCGATCGGGCCGGTGAGCGTCAGGTCGCGGCTGACGTACTGCCGCAGTGGGATCATGACGAGCCGGTGGTCCAGCATCGCCGAGGTCAGTCCCGGGACGACGGACACCCCGAGGCCGCTGCGCACCATGGCGAGCAGGGTTCCCATGTCCCGGACGCGGTGACCCCGGCGCAACGGACGGTGGGCCATCCGGTAGATCTTCCGTACGTACTCCTCGCAGCCACTCGTGGAGACGATCATCGAGTCGTCGTCGAGATCGACAATGTCGATCTCGGCTTCGTCCGCGAGCGGATGATCGCTTGCCAGCAGCGCGTGGAAGTGATCGGTCGTCAGGAGCACCCCGGCATCGGACGGCCGGTCGATGAGCACGGCCAGTTCCACGGCGCCCTCGCCCAGCCATGACTCGACCTCGGCATCGTCGCCTTCCAGTACCACGACCTGCACCAAAGGGAATTCGTGCTGCCAGCGGTGCAGCAACTGCGGCAGAACTCCCTGGCAGGCGGTGGGGGTCGCGGCGATCCGAACCGTTCCGGACGGTTGCCCACCGTGCTGGCTCGCCACGTCACGGATGGCACCGTAGGCGCCGACCACCTGGCGGGCAGGGACGAGGATCTGCTCTCCGAGAACGGTGAGCCGCACCCCGCTGCCGCGTACGAACACGGGAGCGCCCAGCGAGCGTTCCAGGGTGGCCACGGAGTGCGATACAGCTGACTGGCTGATGCCCAGCTCAGCGGCGGCGAGGCTGAAGCTGCCGCTCTCGAGGACTGCGACAAAGGCCCGCAGATGGGAAATGCCGATGTTCATGAACTGCTCTCATGTGGCCCGGAGACTCATCCAGTCCCCTCATGATGGTGAAGACCCTCGCCGAGTGCAACGAGCCCTTCGGCCGAGCTGAACCGCGGGACGCGGAGGCGGCCTGGCCGCCTCCGCGTCCCAGGTGTGCCGGCTCAGCCCCAGGTGACAGCGCTGTCCAGCGCCTCGTCGGAGAATCCGAGGAAGAACCCGACGGTGACCCTGGTGTCACCGCCGACTCGGAGGATCTCGTGGTAGTACGTCGGGTTGATCAGATACACGTCTTCCGCCCGCGGCTTGAACTCATGGGCGGGCACGCCCTCCACGACGCCGTACTCGTAGCCGAGGCCGCCTGGGATCTTGAACTTCTCGTCCTGCGGCTCCCACGGCTTCCCGTAGATCTTGGACTCACCGCCGGTGTCGCACTCCTGCACGCAGATGACACAACTCAACTGGTAGAGCAGCCGGGAGACCACGAGGTCCAGTCCGGCCGCGTCCCGCATGATCTTGTCGTTGTGCATGGGGTTGGCCACCCCGTCAGGGTGAATCCGTACGCAGATGTCGGCATAGCGCCGGCCGTCGGGTTCTTCGGCCACCTCCACCGAGCGCATCGACAGTGCCCGGGCGAGCCCGGCCCGGACGTCGTCCCCAAGAGTGAAGGAGGCATCCGCGGTGAGCCGGGCGATCTTCTCGCTCTCCGCGAAGTACTCGTCCACGTCGGACAGGTGCTTCGCCAGATACGAGCCGATGGTGGTCAGATGTCCGTTGGCGTAGTACGTGGTCGACGCGCGGTCGAACATGTCGTTGACGAGTTGCCTGTGCCGCGCGAAGTTCTCACTTGGCAGCAGGTTCCTGAGCACGAGAACGGCGATGTCCCCGTCGACCAACCGCCGCAACAGGTTGGGCTCGATCGGGTCGATGCCGACCCGGCGAACCACGCGATCCCAGCGGTTTGTCGTTGCCGTAGCCACGGCCGTGCGGACCTCTGATCCCACTTCTGCCCCTTTCAGTACCACTCCGAGCCGAGATTGATTTCGAGGATCTGCTCCGGCTTGAGAGGTTCCCATTCCGCAGCAGGGGAAAGTTCGGGAATTATTTCGGAGGCGATGACGAGCGCCCTGGGAAGGTTTAGGCGAAACATTCCGAAGTACCGCGGAAACGGATTTTCTTCAGGTGACCAGTGAATCAAGTAGGCGCGTTCCCGGTTCACTGCGACAGCGTTTCCCGACAGGCCGCCCGGCGGTATCGACCGGAGTCGGGTCAGCGTCTCGTCCGGGTCGAGTCGGCTGCCTTCCCGCGGCACGATGTACTGGAAGTACTCGGCCGTGTCGAACGTCGCAGCGGGCAGTCCGAGCCGGCGATGGACCGTGGGCAGATACCCGTTGTGCATGAAGTACCAGGCCGGATCGGAATCCATGCGCTCCAGCGGGTGGGTGAAGTCCGGGCCCCGGTGGTGCTCCAGAGTCGAGTGACGCACGTGAATGGCCAGGAAGTCGCTGTGTACCGACCGCAGCGGCGACTCCTCGACGCTCTCGGCCATGGGTCGCACGTCACGGTGGACCCTCAGCCCCGCCTCGGCCTCCGGATCCAGCCAGACCGCACCCCACCCGTGACCGTGGGTCTGCTCCGGCTTCTCATGGGCGGCGGTGCGCCCGGTACTCATGGCCAGGGCGGCGTTCACCACCGCGTCGGAGTCGAAGACACCCCGAGCGAGAATTATTCGACACATCGCGCTTACTATCCCCCATGTTTTACGGCCGTGCTCGCACCGGCGAACCCGGCTGATATCCCTGTCTCGCGAATTCGATTGGCGTCGGCAACATTAGCATTTGACTGATCGACGGACAACGTCGATCAGGTGCGGAGTTGACGAGATCTCATTATGGTCATGAGTGATGTTCATGGCGGGTTTTTGATTACTTGTTGGACGCACGCGTCCTGTTCTTGCAGAATCTGGCGGCGAAGGCGGCAATGCGATTCATGACGACTTGAGGACGGGATGTTGTGAGAACGGGAACAGTCGGTCAGTCGCTACACGGGGGGGCTGCCCGGTGGATGCCAAGCTTTCTGGCCCTGTCGGTCGTCTGGGGTTCCAGTTTCGCCTTGATCAAGGTCACGCTGGACGCAGGACTGGCTCCGGTGTGGGTCGCCTTCGGCCGCTGTTTTTTCGGCGTTCTCGCGCTGGGCGCGATCTGTCTGGTCCGACGGGACGGGCTTCCGGGCTCCCGCTCGACCTGGGGCCATGCCCTGGTGGTGGCCACACTGCTCAACGCCCTGCCCTTCTCCTTCCTCGCCTTCGGGGAGACCCATGTCAGTTCCGTGCTGGCCGGCGTCTTCAACGCGGTCACCCCTCTCTCCACGTTGCTGTTCGTGCTGCCGCTCGTCCCGCAGGAGCAGCTGACGGCCCGGCGGCTGTCCGGACTGTCGGTCGGCTTCTGCGGAGTGCTGGTCGTGCTCGGGGTGTGGCAGGGACTCGGCGGCGCATCCCTCGTGGGCAGCCTGGCCTGTATCGCCTCGACCGTCTGTCTGGGCGCCGGCTTCGCGTACACGCGCCGGTTCTTCTCCGACCGTGAAGGCTCCGCCGTGGCGCTGTCGACGGTGCAACTCATCTGTGCCACGGCCGAACTCGCGCTGCTCGCCCCCCTTCTCAACGGTGCTCCGGAGGTTGTGGGCCCGAAGGCCCTCGGTGCCCTGGCCGTGCTGGGGGCATTCGGCACCGGCATCGCGTACATCCTCAATCTCAGGGTCATCCGGGTCGCGGGGCCGACCATCGCCTCCACCGTCACCTACGTGATTCCCATCTGGTCGACCTTGTTCGGGACGCTGCTGCTGTCCGAACCCCTCTCCTGGAACACGGCGGTCGGCGCCTGCCTGGTGGTCGCCGGCGTGGTCCTCACCCGTGCCCCTGGTGGGCGGACACAGCACAAGCCCGTGCCGGCCAGCCCCGAGCCGGAGCCGACCCCGCGCCAGTGACCGTCGTTCGGACTCCCGGCCTACGGCGGGGACCTGTCGTCGCCGGGCACCGGCACCGCCGGGGAACGGGAGGGAACTCCCTGGCTCAGGCCGTCCGGTGTCCCGAACGTCGTCGCGCTTTCACGCCGGGGAGCCAGCCACGCCAGGAGGGGACCCGTGGCAGCGGTGGTGACCACTGCCATGACGGTCATCAGCGAGTAGAGGCGGTGGTCGAGAATGCCGGCCTGCAATCCGACGCTCAGGGCGACGAGTTCGGTGAGGCCGCGGGTGTTCATCAAAGTGGCGAGAACCGCGGAGTCGCGTGGAGGCATTCTCTGGGATCTGGCCGCGAGCCAGGCGCCCCCGAACTTTCCGGTGACGGCGACCAGCATGATCAGGCCCAGCTCGCCCAGTCCCTGGAGCCCCACCTCGGACAGGTCCACATTGAGCCCCGCGACGATGAAGTAGACCGGGAGCAGCAGGTTGGTGGCGAACTTGGTGTCCTGCATCACCTCCTGCCGGTAGCCGCTGTTCTCGACACGCGGTACGACGAGCCCGAAGAGGAACGCGCCGAACACGAAGTGCAGCCCCAGCCACTGGGTCAGTGCCGATGACGCGAGCAGACCGCTGATCAGCACCACTCGGCTGTTTCCGGTCAGGGAGTGGCCGCCCCCCTTCCGGACCAGGATTCTCCTGAGCAGCGGCCTGATACCGACGTACAGGAACAGTGCGAACGGGATGACCAGGATCACCCGCCAGTGATCCAGGCCGTCCTTGTCGACGAGCGCCTGGACGAAGGAGAGCATGGTCCAGACAGCCAGGTCGCACACCGCTGCCGCGGACAGTGCAAGCGCTCCGAGTCTGGTCCGGGTCATACCGCGGTCGTCCAGGATGCGTGCGAGCACGGGGAACGCGGTCACCGACACGGCCACGCCGAGGAACAGGACGAAGCTCAGACGGCTCGTCGCCTGATGGGCGTCGGCGAGGTGGAGGGCGAGGAGGCAGCCGAGTCCGAACGGCACCACGGTGGCGCTCAGCGCGGTGACACCGAC
This sequence comes from Streptomyces sp. NPDC005303, assembly GCF_040607335.1. Classification (NCBI taxonomy): domain Bacteria; kingdom Bacillati; phylum Actinomycetota; class Actinomycetes; order Kitasatosporales; family Streptomycetaceae; genus Streptomyces; species Streptomyces sp. NPDC005303. Next base: position 110,975 of record NZ_JBEXGM010000017.1, read on the forward strand.
GGCCCGCCCGCTTCCGCGCAGCCGGGAGAAGTCGAACTCCAGACCCACGATGAACATGAACAGCACGAGCCCGATGTTCGCGAGGGCGCCCAGATAGGGGCGGACATCGGACGGGAACAGTGTCTCGGCCACGGCGCCGTTGCCGAGAGTGGGACCGGCCAGGATTCCCCCGACGATCTCCCCCAGGACGGGTGGTTGTCCCAGGGCGCGGGCCAGTCGGCCGGCCAACCGGGCCACCACGAGGATCAACGCGAGATCGGCGAGGAGGATCGCCGCTTGGAGTTCTGTCATGCGTTCCTCTGCTTCCCGGCCCTTGGCGCCCACGGCCGACTCGGCTGGGTGTGCGGCGCGTTACACGTGTCCCGCAGAGGTCTGCTCCCTCGCCCTGAACACCGATATCCGATGGGCCACGTCTTCCAGCGGCCGCCGGGGGCGCTTGCCGGCCGGATCCGGTGTACCTATCCAGAGGCCGCCGAGAAGCCGTTCCGCCGGGTCGATCCGCAGGAGGGAACGGGCTGCCGCGCTTTCGGCGAGGAGCCCGGTACGCCAGATGCTTCCGTAGCCCCGCGCGTGCAGCAGGAGCATGAGCGAGTGCGTCATGGAGCTGGTGGCGGCGAGCTGCTCCCATTTCGGCACCTTGCCGTTCGGCTGCGGCGCGAAGACGAGAACAGCGAGGAGCGGCGCACTCAGCATGTGGGCCGCCATCCGGTCCGAGGCCGGCCCCGGATGCTCGTCCGCCAGGCAGCCCCCGAGCACGACGCGGTCCTCGCCACGCAGCAGTATCCACCGCCACGGCCTGAGCGTTCCGTGGTCCGGAGCGGTCGCCGCACCGCGCAGAAGGTAGGTGAGCTCTTCGTCCGACGGGGCCGGATCGGCGAGGAAGTGTTCACTGCGGCGGGTGAGGATGGCTGTCATCACGTCCACGACACGCTCCGTTGTCAACGTCCAGGGCAACGACGGGGAGGGCACGAGCAAGAGGATCAAAGCCGCGAACAGGTGTGTTCAGCGGAAGATGCCCACGTCGTCGGGGGCGCTGCAGTATCCGCGTCACGGCAAACGGAGGGTCGACCTGAGCCCGTGGAGCGCGCGAACCAAATAGGCGCCGAGAGGGCATCGACGGTGGACCCGAGGGTCGAGAATTGCAGAATTGCGATAAGCCGCCAATGGCTCGGCGCACTGTTGGCCGGATCCCGCCGTCACGGCCCACAGTCAGCCCCTGATGAACTGTCGTGCTCGCCGTTCGCCACTGACTCGAAAGTGGCCGGCCGAAAGCCGCATCACATCAAGGGAACGCCCCCCGAGTCATCACACAGGCCATTCACAACCTGACGCCCCATCAAAATGTTCGAGGTTCAATAACTGGCCAATGTGCGGAACGATCACGCAGAGCGTCCGAGCAGCCAGGAAGGCAACCAGTGGGGCGTGTGTAGTGAGTTGTGACGCCGGATCGCCGTCCGAGGGCGGCCGGATCTTGGCGCAGCCCCTGGAAGGCCTTATTGCTCTGCGTCGAGCCGTGCCACTAGCTTCAAAACGCCGCAAGCGCCATCTGTTCGCTTGCCTTCTGCGCTGAGCTCGTTATCCCGCACATCGCACGAGTACGTCAGCCTCATCGAATTCTTCAAGCGTGGGCATTCGGCTTGCCCGCTACACGCTGAGGCTGCTTTCGCAATGTCGGACGACATAAGTGTGGTGCCTATGAAGAGTGGGTCTGAATCCCAGGATCTGATCATTTCCGGCGATCGGCCGACGCCCGGGAAAACCGCAGGAAAGCGTCTCGCAGGCTGGGAATTCCGAGAGGAGCCCAAGGACGCCGATCAGCCCTTCTTCCTGCACATCGCCTCGACCGAAGCGGATTTCGAAGCCGTGGACGCGTTGTGGGAGGCGGTGTACGGGAAGGAGTGCGGTTGGCTGCCCCCGGCGGACGGTCCGCGGCACAAGGATCGCTACGACGCACAGTCCACGTACCTGCTCGTCCGTGCCGAGGGCGCGGTGGTCGGCACGATGCGACTGGTGGAGGACGGAACCGACGGACTGCCCATCGAGCAGTTCGTCTCCATCGACGATCTGCGCGGCCCCGGCCGGCGGCTCATCGAGTGCCAGCGGCTGATGATCCTCCCCGAGTACCGCAACCGGCGGTACGACCTGATGCCGTACGGGTTGCTCGCCGCTCTGGTGAAGGGCTGTATTCACTGGTGCGTCGTCCACAATGCCACGCACATCGTGGCCGACCTCTTCACCGAGACCGCGACAACGCCCATCGACCCGCTGGTCGCGCTCGGCTTCGAGGAAACCGGAAAGGAGTTCGTCGACACGGAACTCGAAGGTTCCGGACGGAGCATCGCTCTGCTCCTGCGTGTTGCCGAGCTTTTCTCTCGGCCGTTCAGAACCAGTTCCTCGTTCTACCGCTACCTCATGGAGTACGACAGCACGGTCGACGTATACAACTGAAGCACCGGGACGGGAGAAAAATGACGGACTCCGCATCCGAGTACGACGTCGTAGTCATCGGCGGAGGGCCTGGGGGCTCCATGACGAGCACCCTGCTGGCCCAGTACGGAAAGCGCGTCATTCTGTTCGAGTCGGCGAAGTTCCCGCGCTATCACATCGGCGAATCACTGCTTTCGGGCACCGCCGACCTGCTCAAGAAGATCGGTGTCCTGGAGAAGCTGGAGGATTCCGGGTTCATCAAGAAGTACGGCGTCGAGTGGGTCTGGGGAGAACGGCGCGAGCCCTGGACGGTGTACTTCAAGGACGCGCTGGCCATGCCGTACGACTACGGCTACCAGGTCGAACGGGGCCCCTTCGACCAGATGCTGCTGGAGAACGCCCGCGAGCACGGCGTCGACGCCCGTGAGGAGCACCGCGTCACGGACTTCACGATCGGCGACGACGGCACCGTACAGGTCGACTACACGGACGCCGCCGGCAACCCCGGATCCGTGAGCGCCCGCTGGCTCGTGGACTCCTCGGGGCAGGGCGGCCTGGTCACCAAGCGCCTGCACCAGCAGGAGTGGGACCCGTACCTCAAGAACATGGCGATGTGGACCTACTGGCGCGGGGCAAAGCGCCCGGCCGGGCTGGACGCCGGCAACACCTTCCTGCCCACCTTCGACGAGGGCTGGTGGTGGTTCATCCCGCTGCGCGACGACATCACCAGCGTCGGCGTCGTCGTCGACCGCCAGTCGTACCTCAAGAACAAGGAATCCGGCCTGGACAACTACTACCGGAGTTGCCTGGAGCGGACACCCGAGCTGGCCGAGCGGCTGAAGGACGCCGAACAGGTGGACACGATGCACGCCCAGCGCGACTGGTCGTACATCTACGACCGGTTCAGTGGGGACGGCTACATCGCCGTCGGCGACGCGGCCTGCTTCATCGACCCGCTGTTCTCGACCGGGGTGCACCTGGCGATGCTCAGCGGATACCTGGCCGCGACCGCGGTGAACACCATCCTGGACAAGCCCGAGATCGGCCGTGACACGGTGCTGGACTTCTACGAGGGTGCCTACCGCAAGGAGTTCGAGCGGCTCCGCGCCCAGGTCTACTTCCTCTACGGCGGTCACGGCGGGTCGAAGGAGTCCTATTTCTGGCACGCGCGCAGTCAGTTCGACGTGCCAGGAATTGAACCGGAGAAAGCTTTCATCTCCCTTATCGCCGGTGCCTTCCAGCACCGCTCCTGGTACAGCAGGTACCTGGAACGGCTGGACGTCCCCGCGGACCTGCGCAGCACCATCGAGGGGATCTTCGACGGCAAGTCCGTCGGCGTCAACGTGGACTGGCAGCAGCCCGTCGTACCGTCCGAGGGGATCGAGGTCGGGGAGGAACTCGCGGTGGACGGCGGACATCTGAGGCCGTCTCAGATCCTGCGCCACCCCTCCGGCACCAGCATGCAGCTCACCCCGGCGCTGTCGGCGCTGCGGGACCTGGCCGACGGCAGCCGATCGGCCGACGACCTCATCGGCCTGCTGGTGGAGAAGGAGCTCGAATCCGCGGACCGGGCCCGGGCACTGTTGCACGAGGCCATCGCCCTCGGGCTGTTCGCGCCCCAGGGACCGGCGGAAGACTGAGAGGCGGCATCCGATGGCATTCGTCGACCTTCAGCAGGACGAGGACGTCGCTCCCGAGGTGCGCGCCACCTTCGCCGCGGTCCATGAGGAATACGGGTTCGTGCCGAACATCCTCCGGGCGATGGCACACTGCCCGGACCTGCTCCAGGCCTTCGTCCCCTTCTGGGCGCAGGTCTACGCCTCACCCACCATCGGCCCACGGTTGCGTGCCCTGGCGGCGCTCGGCACCGCGAAGGCCCAGGAGTGCACGTACTGCGTGGCCCACATGAGCGCCTCGGCGCGCCGGGCCGGCATGGACGAGCACGAGATCAGTGCCGTCGGCAACTCCGTGGTCCAGGCCCAGGTGTTCGACCCCAAGGAAGCGCTGATCCTCGAACTCGCCGATCGACTGACACAGGATCCGGACGGCACCACCGACGAACTGCGCAAGCGGCTGCGTGAAGCGTTCAGCGAGGCGGAGATCGTCAACATCGTGCTCGCGATCGGCACGTACAACCTCACCAGCAGGTTCCTCAAGGCCCTGTCCATCGACGTCGAGGAGATCTTTTCCGCCCCGACGGCATCCGGAGCGAAGGAGGCGTCGTCATGAGCACCCCCACCCTCAAGGACGAGATCATCGAGAAGCACGGCCAGAACGCCTTGGACCTCGTGCTGACCGTGTACCTGAACTTCTACTACTCCGAGCTGGAGATCATCGACCTGTGCGCGCGCTGGATCCCGCGACGGGAGGACCTGCGTGAGAAGTCGTACCTCCTCCACCACGCGTCCGACGAGGTAGTGCACGCCCGCCTGTTCAAGGAGGGTGTCGAGCGGCTGGGACTGGTCTGGGACGAGTTCGACCACGGCAAGTACCGCATCGACGACATCGACCAGCGGTTCCGCAGGCTGTTCGAGAGCGACGACGAGATCGAGGTCCTCATCGGGCTGAACCTCTACGCCGAGGGCGTGCTCGCCATGGAGGAACTGCACCAGCTCGGCCGGAACAAGCCCGAGTACTTCCCGGCGTTCGCCCGCATCGAGCGCGAGGAGCGCCGTCACATGGGCTTCGGCCTGACGGTGGCCAAGCGCCTGCTCGACGAGAACGAGGACACCCGGCGCCGCGGCATCGAGTACTGCAAGTGGTACTCGGAGCACCTCGAGAACTACCTCGGCGGCGAGCTGTCGCAGACCATCTCGTGGGCGATCGGCCAGGGTTTCGTCGAGGCCGACTACATCCCCCGCACCCGCGCGCGGTTCGACGAGACGATGTCCAAGCTGGGCCTTCTGGAGGCATGAGATGACCACGACTGCGTTCGAGCGGGCGGAAGCCGAGACCGCGCCGGTGCTGGCGGAGTACATCGACAAGCACCCCTTCATCGAGTGCATCCTGAAGGGGACGCTCACCGAGTCGGTCTACGCGGCCTACCTGCGCGAGACCTACCACCTGGTGACCCAGACCCCCTACTTCCTGTCGGCCGCCGCCTCGCACAGCGACAGCGAATGGCTGCAGGACTGGTTCCTGGACCTGGCGCGCGACGAGCGCCACCACAACAGGCTCTGCGTGCGCGACCTGAAGAAGCTGGGCATCGACCCCGACGGGTACCTCGGCGCCGTCCCCGGCCTCGGCACCTGGACGATGGTGGGACAGAACCACTACCTGGCCCGCGCGGCCAGTCCCGCGGGGATCATCGGCTTCGCCGCCGCCACCGAAGGGCTCGGGGCCTCTCTCGCCCCCAAGGTGGCCGAGGCGATGCAGCAGTACGACTTCGCCAAGGACGCTTTGTCCTTCCTCAAGGTCCACTCGGCCGAGGACCAGGAGCACATCGAGACGGTCCGCAAGGGATTCGAGCGCTGCGCGGAGTCCTCGGAGGCGTACACGGTGATGGTCGCCGCCTGGAAGTACACCCTTCGCGCGTACGCACAGCTGTTCACCGACGCGTTGGAGCGAGGCGGCTCGGACCTGGCCACCGCGGCCCCGCGGATCGGATGACATGGAAACTGGTGACATGGACATGATCAACGACTCCTGTTCGCTCACCGCGCTCGTCGCCGCCATGCCGAGCATGACGTCGAGTTCTCTGGTGTGCCGGCGCGGCGGGGCCCGGACGTCCGTGTCCTATCCGGAGTGCCACCGTGACGCCCTGCTGCTCGCCGCCGCCCTGCGGCGGCGGGGCGTCACCACCGGGTCCCGGGTCGCGATTCACGGCGCGACGTCCTACGAGTGGGTCCTGGCCGATCTCGCGGTCCTGCTGACCGGGGCTGTCTCGGTGGCGCTGTACCCGAGCGCCCCGAAGGACCGGGCCGTGGCTACAGCCCGTGAAGCCGACTGTCGTACGGTCCTCACCGACCAGACGGACTGCGTCGCCGCCTTCCACGCCGCGGGAATGGACGTGGTGATCCTGGGAGACGGCGCCGACGCGGCGCCGTCGGTGGCCGACCTGATCGGCGAAGCCGCTGCCGCACCGGACGTCTTCGAGCCGGCGGACCGAGGAAACGGCCCGTTCACCATCGTTTCGACCAGCGGCACCCTCTCCGAACCGAAACTCTTCGCGGTCCACTCCGCCCCGCTGCTCTACACCATGGACCGGTTCGCCGAACTGTACGATTTCGGCGGCCAGGACCGGTTGCTGCTCTACCTGCCGCTGTCCCACCTGCCGCAGCGCATGATGTTGTACTGGGGCCTCGGCCAGGGGATGGACTTCGTCCTCAGCGATCCGATCCACATCACGACGGACAGCGCCGACCTGTCCCCCACCCTCCACGTGGCCGTACCGCGCTCGCTGCAGCACCTGCACAGGCGAGCACAGGACATCGCGCGGCGACAGGGGCTGGACGGCGCTGACGGCGGCATGGCGAAGGCCTACGCGTCGGTGTTCGGGACGGCTTTGAAGGCGGTCTTCGTGGGCAGCGCGCCCACCGATCCGGCGCTGCTCGCAGAAATGCACGCCGGTGGGCTGCCGGTCTACGAGGTCTACGGCACCACCGAGCTCGGAATGATCGGCCTCAACATCCCCGGGGCCACCCGGCCGGGCACCGTCGGCCGCCCCATCCCCTGGGGGAAAGTGACGACGGACCCGGCCACCGGCGAGATCCTGGTCCGCACCCCCACGCCCTTCCTCTACGGCGAGGTGCTGGGGCACCGCATCGTCCCCGTGGTACGGGACCCGGACACCTGGTGGCCGACCGGCGACGTCGGCGCCGCCGACGCGGACGGCTACGTGACCGTGTACGGACGCATACGGGACTTCGTGGCCCTGCCCAACGGCGAGAAGGTCTTCCTGCGCTCCCTGGAGGAGTCCGCCGCGGCCGCCACCGGTGCCGGGCTGTGCGCCGTGATGAAGACCGATGCATCCCACCTGGGCGTCCTGCTGTTCTTCGATCCGGCCTCCCCGGAGGGGGGCAGGAGCGAGGACGAATGCCGGACCCTGCTCAAGGCGGTGAACGAACGCCTACACCCCTGGGAGCGCCTGCACTACTTCTCGGTCGTGGCTGCCATGCCCTCCGTGGAGGACGGCTGTCTGACCGAAACCTCCAAGCCCCGTCGACACAAGATCGAGGAGATCTACGGCGCCGGCGCACAGTGGCTCAGCGTGAGGGGATGACCATGACGCGACAAACCGTCGATCTCGGGAACGGCAGCATCAGCTACCGCATCCAGGGGGAGGGCCCGCCGCTCGTCCTGGTGTCGACACTGGCCGGCACCTGGATACGGCAGCTCCCCGAACTCTCGCAGCACTTCTCCGTCATCACCTACGACATGCGCGGCTTCGGCGATTCTCCGTCCCAGCACGGATTCCCCTCCAACGCGGAGCACGCCGACGATCTGGACCGGCTGCTGGAAGCGCTGGGCATCCCCCGGGCCTCCGTGCTCGGGCTCTCCCACGGCGGTCTAGTCGCCCAGCACTTCGCCCTGCGCCATCCCGACCGGGTCCGCCGTCTCGGTCTGGTCGCGACCTTCGCCAGGCCGGGCAATTCCACGGGCATCTTCCTCAACATGCTCAACGGTTTCCTCGACCGCGACGACCTGCCGAACTTCTGGGAGGTACTCAAGAGCTTCCTGTTCTCGGCCGCCGGCTGGGAACGCATGACCCGGATGGAGACGCACCTGCGGCGGGCGATGTTCGATCAGTACACGACCGCGGCCCTGCGCAGCATCTACGGCCAGGCACGCGAGCACGACCTCCTGGCCGCGCTCGGCGAGGTACGCAGCCCCACGTTGGTGATCGGAGGGATGGAGGACATGCTCTTCCCGCCGTCCGTGACCGAGGCGCTCGCGGCGGCGATCCCCAACGCGTCGCTGGAACTGCTGCCCGCCGCACACGTGCCCCCGGTCGAGGCGCCGCTGCCGTTCAACAAGATTGTCATCGAGTTCTTCGGGGCGGAGCGGTGACCCCGCCATCTGAGGAAACGCGCGCCGGGCGGCTGGTCGACCTGGCGGCTGGGCAGGTCCGCGTCTATGAGAAGGGCCGGCCGGACGGGCCGGCGCTGGTCTTCCTGCACGGCTTTCTGACCTCGGCGTTCACCTGGCGCAATGTCTATCCCGCGTTCACCGGTGGCTACCGGGTGATCCTGGTGGACCTGCCGGGCAGCGGCGACACGCCTCCGCCCGGGGACGGCCGATGGGACGCCGCTCACTGGATCCGGCTCGTGGAGGAACTCCTCGAGGAACTGGGCATCGGCAGTGCCATCCTCGTCGGCAGTCAGATGGGGGGATCACTCGCCGCCTGGTTCGCCGCTCTGCGTCCCGAGCGGGTGGACCGTCTGGTCCTCATGGCGGCAGGGGCTCTCGGTGAGTCCGAGGCGAACCTGACGCTGTACCGGCTGCTCGCCCACCGGTGGCTGGGCGCCTGGATCGCCCGGCTGTTCCCGAAGGGGATGTTCGAGCGGCGGTGGCTGGCGGCTCACGGCCCGGGCTATCGTCCGGAGCCCGGAGTGTTGGACCGCTATTTCCGGCAACTACGGCGCCAGGGTGCCCAGATGGCCCGAGTGGGTCTGGAACTGCGGCTGAGTTACGGGGAGCGCTTCGACGCGCTGGCCGGGCCGATCAGCGGCCTTGCGATTCCCACGCTGCTGATCTTCGGCGCCGAGGACCGACTGGTCCCCGTGTCCACCGGGCGACGCTTCGCATCCCTGCTCTCCGACGCGTCCCTGGTCGAGTTGCCGGACTGCGGCGACTTTCCCCAGGAGGAGAAGCCGAAGGAGATCACCGAGGCCATCAGCGGATTCCTGGCGAAGGCCGATGGCTGAGAGGGCGGTGGCCGAGACGGCCCGGACACCGACCGCAGGGCCGAAACCGCCGGGTCGGAGGCAGTCCGGTCAGTCTGCCGCGACGCAGCACTCCCGCGCCGTATCCGCGGAGACGGCGGCTGCGCAACGCCGGCTGATGCTGCTGCGGCACGCGCTGCACCAGGTGCCCGAGACCGGACTGCACCTGCCACGCACACAGGAACTGGTCCTCAAGGCCCTGTCGGGGCTGGGACTGCGGATCACCACCGGTCGCCGGCTCACCTCGGTGACCGCTGTCATGGAGGGCACGCGCCCGGGACCCACGGTGCTGCTCCGTGCCGACATGGATGCCCTGCCCATGGCGGAGCCGGGAACGCCGCCCGGGTCCGCCGGCTGTGCGCGCATGCACGCCTGCGGACATGACCTGCACACCGCGATGCTGGTGGGAGCCGCACATGAGCTGCTCCGCAGGCGGGACGAGGTGCACGGCTCGGTGGTGCTGATGTTCCAGCCCGGCGAGGAGGAGGGCGCCGGTGCACGGCTGATGATGGAAGAGGGGGTGCTCGAGGTCGCCGGTGCACAGCCCGTGGCGGCCTACGCGATGCACGTGGCCTCGGCCGCACTGCCGTCCGGGGTGGTTGCCAGCCGTCCCGGGACCTTGATGGCGTCCGCCGACACGATCAAGGTGACGGTGCACGGCCGGGGTGGACACGGCTCCGTCCCGCACAGCGCCCTGGATCCCGTACCGGTGGTGTGCGAAACCGTCCTTGCCCTGCAGTCCATGGTCACCAGGCGGTTCGACGTCTTCGACCCGGTGATCGTGACGGTCGGCAGCATCCACGCCGGTGAGGTGGCCAACGTCATCCCGGCCACGGCCAGTTACGAGGCGACCGCCCGTTGTTTCACGCCGAAGGCTCGCGGAAAGCTGCGCGAGGAGGCGCTCCGCACCATCACGGGTGTGGCCGAGGCCCATGGTCTGACGGCCGACGTCCGGTGGGAGGAGGGCTATCCCCCCACGGTGAACGACCCCGCGGAGACCGACTTCGCGGCCTCGGTGGCCCGCGGACTACTGGGCGAAGACCGCTTCGTGCAGCTGCCCCGACCCGTCTCCAGCTCCGAGGACTTCTCCTACGTTGCCGAGCGGATACCCTCCGCATACCTCCTACTCGGTGCCTGTCCTCCGGACCGTGACCCCGACACAGCGCCCTACAACCATTCCCCAGAGGCCGTGTTCGACGATTCCGTGCTCGCCGACGGGGCCGCACTGCTCGCGGAACTCGCCATCAGTCGACTGGCGGCAGCCGTCTCGTCAGCCGGGTGACGCTCGGAGCGGCGTACCCGCTTGCAGTGACAACGCATCCATAGGCCCCAGCTGGTGAACACGCTGGTGCGGCTTCGGACCAGTGCCGTCGGGCAACCTCCAGTACCGCGTGCTGCAATCGATCGCCGCGCACCTGCCCGGACTGGAGAAACAGGGCCGCTGGATCGACCGGCGTCGGACGGTTTGCCGGGGCGTCAGTATGTACAAGGGAAAATCCGGTTCATCAGTGCGCAAATGCGTCGCTGGATCGGTGTAATCGGCACACATGCCGGTCCCTGCGGGGATCTAGCGTCGGAATGCACGGGGCCGTACGAGCCAGAAAGGCATCGAGTCACTCATGCCCATCCCGAACACCGACGTCATGCCCGCCATCGAGTTCGACACCCTGACCTCCTCGACCGGCCCCGGCCACCCGCCCGCCGACCCCCTCCTGCTTCCGGTCGACGAGCTGCCCGCGTCGATGTCGGAGCCGGACGCGGTCTGCCGCCGGGTGCGTGACGAGCTGATGCTCGACGGCAACGCCCGGCTCAACCTCGCCACCTTCGTGACCACGTGGATGGAGCCGCAGGCGCGGGAGTTGATGGCGGAGACCGCGGAGAAGAACCTCGCGGACCGCGCGGAGTACCCGCAGATCACGGCGATGGAGGAACGCTGTGTGCGGATGCTCGCCCGGCTCTGGCACGCGCCCCGCCCGGAGCAGGTCCGCGGCTGCTCCACCACGGGTTCCAGCGAGGCGGCGATGCTCGGCGGGCTCGCGCTCAAGCGGCGCTGGCAGGCCCGCCGACGCGCCCAGGGCAAGGACACCGCGCGCCCGAACCTGGTGATGGGCTCGAACGTCCAGGTGTGCTGGAAGAAGTTCGCCAACTACTTCGAGGTGGAGCCACGTCACGTCCCGATGGAGCCGGGCCGCCACCACCTCACGCCCGACACGCTCACCGCCTGCTGCGACGACAACACCATCGGTGTCGTGGCCGTCCTCGGCTCCACCTTCGACGGCTCCTACGAACCCGTGGCGGACATCTGCCTGGCCCTGGACGGCTACCAGGCGGCCACCGGCACCGACATCCCCGTGCACGTCGACGGCGCCTCGGGCGCCATGGTGGCCCCGTTCCTCGACCCGGGTCTGATGTGGGACTTCCAGCTCGAACGGGTCGCCTCCATCAACACCTCGGGCCACAAGTACGGGCATGTCTTCCCCGGCCTCGGCTGGGCCCTGTGGCGCGACGCCGAGGCCCTCCCCGACGACCTGGTCTTCGAGGTGGACTACCTCGGCGGCAGCTCCCCCAGCTTCACCCTGAACTTCTCCCGTCCCGGCGCGCACGTCGTCGCGCAGTACTACAGCTTCCTGCGGTACGGCTTCGAGGGGCTGCGGAACCTGGCGGCCCGCAACCGTACGACGGCCCGTGCGCTCGCCGCGCGGATCCGGGCCATCGGACCCTACGAGCTGGTCACGGACGGCTCCGACCTCCCCGCGTTCGCCTTCCGCCTCGCTCCCGGCACCGAGGGCCTCACCGTGTTCGACGTCTCCCAGGCCATGCGCGCCCGCGGCTGGCACCTGCCGGCGTACACCTTCCCGGCGCCCTGGCAGGACGTCTCCGTGCTGCGCCTGGTCGTACGCACCGGCTTCACCGCCGAACTCGCCGGCATGTTCGTCGCCGACCTGACCGAGGTCACCAGGCGCCTGCACACCGACCGGCTTCAGTGAGCGGTCCCGGGTCCCAGTGAGGCGCGGACGAGACCGCTCAGCTCGTCGTCGGTCACGTCCGCCGCTTCCTTCGACCGCAGCCTGATCGTCCCCTTCCCGCTGAGCAGCTCCGGGTGCCGGGAGAGCAGGTCCGCGCCGGCGTCCGTGTCCCAGCCGTAGACCGAGACCCCGTGCCGCCACACGCCCACGTGCAGCCGGCGGCCCCCGACCCGGTACGTGGGCATTCCGTAGGAGAGCACGACGGCCGCCTCGGGGTACGCCCGCAGGATCAGCCGGTGGATCCGGTCGAAGAGCGGGCGGTGCTCGGGGTCGATGCCATCGATGTAGGTCTGCGCTTCGGCGTCCATACGCCCCATTTGTACAGGGGAGACGGGCGTCACAGTGTCGTTGCGGGCAAGGTCACAGCCGTGCCCTCTGCTGCTCGTTCGGCGATCTGGCCTAGCATCCGAGCATGACGGTCCTGCCTGACGACGGGCTCTCGCTGGCCGCCGAGTTCCCTGACGCGAACCTTGATCAGTGGCACAGCCTGGTGGCGGGTGTCCTGCGCAAGTCGGGCAAGGAAGTCTCCGGCGCGGCAGCGGAGGACGCCCTGTCCACCGCGTTGGAGGACGGGCTGCGCACCCGCCCCCTGTACACCGCGCACGATGCCGCACCCGACCCCGGATTCCCCGGCTTCGCGCCCTTTGTGCGCGGCGCCCGTGCCGAGGGGAACACCACCGGCGGCTGGGACGTACGGCAGCGGCACGCGGTCGCCGACAACAGCGCGGTGCTCACGGACCTGGAGAACGGCGTCACCTCGCTGTGGCTCGTCGCGGGCGAGGGCGGCATCCCGGTCGCCTCGCTCGGCCAGGTCCTCGACGGCGTCTACCTCGACCTCGCGCCGGTCGTCCTCGACGCGGGCAGCCAAGTCGTCCCGGCCGCACAGAAGTTGCTGCGGATCTACGACGAGCGCGGCATCGACCGCAAGGCCGCGCGCGGCAACCTCGGCGCCGACCCGCTGGGCCACGAGGCCCGTACGGGCGAGGCGTTGGACTTCGCGCCGGTCGTCCCGCTCGCGCGCACGTGCGCCGAGGAGTACCCGGGGCTGCGGGCGCTGACCGTGGACGCGCTGCCGTACCACGAGGCCGGCGGTTCGGCCGCGCAGGAGCTGGGCGCCTCGATCGCCACCGGTGTCGCCTATCTGCGGGGGCTGACCGAGGCCGGTCTGAGTGTCGAACAGGCCTGCGCGCAGCTGGAGTTCCGGTATGCGGCGACGGCCGACCAGTTCCTCACGATCGCCAAGCTGCGCGCCGCCCGCCGGCTGTGGGCGCGGGTCGCCGAGGTGTGCGGGGCGCCCGGTGCCGGTGCGCAGGCACAGCACGCCGTGGTGTCGCCGGTGATGATGACCCGCCGCGACCCGTGGGTGAACATGCTGCGCGCGACGATCGCCACCCTGGCCGCCGGAGTGGGCGGCGCGGAGGCCGTCACCGTGCTGCCCTTCGACCACGCGCTCGGCCTGCCGGACGCGTTCGCGCGCCGCGTCGCGCGCAACACCTCGACGATCCTGGTCGAGGAGTCGCATCTGTCCCGGGTGATCGACCCGGCGGGCGGTTCCTGGTACGTGGAGCGGCTGACCGACGAACTCGCCGAGGCCGCCTGGCGGTTCTTCCGGACGATCGAACGCGACGGCGGCCAGGCGGCCGTCCTGCGCTCCGGCCGGATCCGCACCGATCTGGCGACGACGTGGGCGCAGCGTTCCAAGAAGCTCGCCACCCGGCGCGAACCCGTCACCGGCGTCAGCGAGTTCCCGCACCTCGGCGAGAAGCCCGTGGAGCGCACCCCGGCACCCGAGCCCCGGACCGGCGGCCTGCCCCGTGTGCGGCGGGACGAGGCGTACGAGGAGCTGCGTGCCCGCTCCGACGCCCACCTCGCGGCGACCGGGTCCCGGCCTCGCGTCTTCCTGGCGACGCTCGGCCCCGCCGCGGCCCACACCGCGCGCCTGACCTTCGCCGCCAACCTCTTCCAGGCCGGCGGCATCGAGCCGGTCACGGAGGGCACCTTCGAGGAGAGCGGCGCCACCGAGGCCTGCCTGTGCTCCAGCGACGCGCTGTACGAGGAGCGGGCGGACGACGTCGTACGGGCCCTGAAGGCGGCAGGCGCGCGGCATGTGTTCCTCGCCGGGCGGCCCGGGCAGTACTCCGGCGTGGACTCCTACGTCTTCGCGGGCTGCGACGCCGTCGCCGTGCTCACCGCCACCCTCGACCGCATGGGAGTGTCCTGATGACCGCCCCCGCCGGCCCTTCCGTCCCCGACTTCACCGGCATCGACCTGGGGACCCCCACATCCGAAGGCGGCGCCGACGAATGGCGTACGGCGGTGAAGAACGCCACGCAGGAGGCCGATCCGGTGTGGGAGACACCGGAGGGCATCGCGGTCAAGCCGCTCTACACCGGCGCCGACCTGGAGGGCCTGGACTTCCTGGAGACGTACCCGGGGGTGGCCCCGTACCTGCGCGGCCCGTACCCGACGATGTACGTCAACCAGCCCTGGACGATCCGCCAGTACGCCGGCTTCTCCACCGCCGAGGAGTCCAACGCCTTCTACCGGCGCAACCTCGCGGCCGGCCAGAAGGGTCTGTCGGTCGCCTTCGACCTGCCCACGCACCGCGGCTACGACAGCGACCACCCGCGGGTGACCGGTGACGTCGGCATGGCGGGCGTGGCGATCGACTCGATCTACGACATGCGGCAGCTGTTCGACGGGATCCCGCTGGACAAGATGTCCGTGTCGATGACGATGAACGGCGCCGTGCTGCCGGTGCTGGCGCTGTACATCGTGGCGGCGGAGGAACAGGGCGTACCGCCCGAGAAGTTGGCCGGGACCATCCAGAACGACATCCTCAAGGAGTTCATGGTCCGCAACACCTACATCTATCCGCCGAAGCCGTCGATGCGGATCATCTCCGACATCTTCGCGTTCACCTCGCAGCGGATGCCCCGCTACAACTCGATCTCCATCTCGGGCTACCACATCCAGGAGGCGGGCGCGACGGCCGACCTGGAGCTGGCGTACACCCTGGCGGACGGTGTCGAGTACATCCGCGCGGGACGCGAAGTCGGCCTGGACGTCGACGCGTTCGCGCCCCGGCTGTCCTTCTTCTGGGCGATCGGCATGAACTTCTTCATGGAGATCGCCAAGCTGCGGGCGGCACGCCTGCTGTGGGCCAAGCTGGTCCGGCAGTTCGATCCGCAGAACCCCAAGTCGCTGTCCCTGCGCACCCATTCGCAGACCTCGGGCTGGTCGCTGACCGCGCAGGACGTGTTCAACAACGTCACGCGCACGTGTGTCGAGGCGATGGCGGCCACGCAGGGCCACACGCAGTCGCTGCACACCAACGCCCTCGACGAGGCACTGGCTTTGCCCACCGACTTCTCGGCGCGCATCGCCCGCAACACCCAGCTGCTGATCCAGCAGGAGTCGGGCACCACCCGGGTCATCGACCCATGGGGCGGCAGCGCGTACGTGGAGCGGCTGACGTACGACCTCGCGCGCAAGGCCTGGCAGCACATCCAGGAGGTGGAGGCGGCGGGCGGCATGGCCAAGGCGATCGACGCCGGCATCCCCAAGCTGCGCATCGAGGAGGCCGCGGCCCGCACCCAGGCCCGCATCGACTCCGGCCGCCAGCCCGTCATCGGCGTCAACAAGTACCGCGTCGAGACCGACGAGGCGATCGAGGTCCTCAAGGTCGACAACTCCTCCGTGCGGACCCAGCAGATCGAGAAGCTGCGGCGGCTGCGCGCGGAGCGGGACGAGACCGCGTGCCGGGACGCCCTGGACGCGCTGACCCGGGCCGCCGACGGCGAGGGCAACCTGCTGGAGCTGGCTGTGCACGCGGCCCGCGCCAAGGCCACCGTCGGGGAGATCTCCGACGCCCTGGAGAAGGTGTACGGCCGTCACGCCAGCCAGATCCGTACGATCTCCGGCGTGTACCGCAACGAGGCAGGGGAGTCGGAGAACGTGGACCGCACCCGTGCGCTGGTGGACACCTTCGAGGAGGCCGAGGGCCGCCGACCGCGCATCCTGGTCGCCAAGATGGGCCAGGACGGCCACGACCGGGGCCAGAAGGTCATCGCCACCGCCTTCGCCGACCTCGGCTTCGACGTCGACGTCGGCCCGCTGTTCCAGACCCCGGGCGAGGTGGCCCGCCAGGCCGTCGAGGCCGACGTGCACATCGTCGGCGTCTCGTCGCTGGCGGCCGGTCACCTCACCCTCGTACCGGCGCTGAAGGAGGCGCTGGCCGAGGAGGGCCGGGAGGACATCATGATCGTGGTGGGCGGGGTGATCCCCCCGCAGGACGTGCCGACCCTCCTGGAGATGGGCGCGGCCGCCGTGTTCCCGCCGGGGACGGTGATCCCGGACGCGGCCCACGACCTGGTGGAGCGTCTGTCGGCCGACCTCGGGCACGGGCAGTGATCGATCTCGACACGTATGTGAAGGGCGTCCTCGACGGGAAGCGGGCGATCGTCGCCCGCGCCATCACCCTGGTCGAGTCCACCCACCCCCGACACCGGTCGCTCGCCCAGGAGTTGCTCACCGAGCTGCTCCCGCACAGCGGCCGGGCGCGGCGGATCGGGGTCAGTGGTGTGCCGGGTGTGGGGAAGTCGACGTTCATCGACGCGTTCGGCACGATGCTCACCTCGCTCGGGCATCGGGTGGCGGTGCTCGCCGTGGACCCGTCCTCCACTCGTACCGGGGGCTCGATCCTCGGCGACAAGACCCGCATGGAGCGCCTGGCCGTCGATCCGGCCGCCTTCGTACGGCCCTCCCCCAGCGCGGGCACGCTCGGCGGGGTGGCGAAGGCGACCCGGGAGTCGATGGTCGTGATGGAGGCCGCCGGCTACGACGTGATCCTGGTCGAGACCGTCGGGGTCGGGCAGTCGGAGACCGCGGTCGCCGACATGGTCGACTCCTTCCTGCTGCTGAGCCTGGCCCGCACCGGTGACCAGCTCCAGGGCATCAAGAAGGGTGTTCTGGAGCTCGCCGACGTGATCGCGGTCAACAAGGCGGACGGCCCGCACGAGCGCGACGCCCGCGCGGCGGCACGGGAACTGGCGGGCGCCCTGCGGCTCATGCACGGCAAGGACGCCTTCTGGACTCCCCCGGTGCTCAGTTGCAGCGCCCGCGAGGGGACCGGACTGGATGCGGTCTGGGAGCGCCTGGAACAACACCGGACGCTTCTCGACTCCACCGGGAGGCTCACCGCCAAGCGCCGGGACCAGCAAGTGGGCTGGGCGTGGGCGATGGTCCGGGACGAGCTGCTCGGCCGGCTGCACGCCAGCCCGGCCGTCCAGTCCCTCGCACCGGAGCTCGAACAGCAGGTCAGGGACGGCCGGTTGACGGCCACGCTGGCCGCCGAGCGGATCCTCGGGGCGTTCGGCGGCACTGCGAGCGACTGACCGGCCGCGGGGACGCGTCGAGACGGGCGACGGTCGAGGAAGCCCCGGGCCTTCAGCGGTACCCGGACCCCGCAGCCGGTTCTGGCCGTGGGGTCGCCGAGCTGCGGCAAGGCCCCCGGAGCTCGCGCAGGCGGTGGAGACTGCCGCCGCCGCAGTTCACGCGGCCGGTGACGACGGGGGCCTGCTGATCGGCCCCGCCTCCCGCACCTTGGCGACCGCCGCCGCGATCTGCTGTCGCTGCTGCTCCGGCACCGGCGTGCCGTGGACGGCGCCCATCAGGTCCTCGGCGAGGTGGTGCAGTTTGGTGTTGGTGTTCTGGGAGGCGGTGACGAGCACCGTCCAGGCGTCCTCCGCGCTCAGCCCGAACGAGGCCATGACGATCCCGCGGGCCACGTCGATGGCCGGCCGGGTCCGCATCGCCCGGCGCAGCTGGTCGACCTCCAGACGCAGCTCCCGGTCGACGTCCACGGGCTCGGGCAGTTCCTCCACAACGGGGATGGGCTCGACGGCCGGGGGCTTCGAAGCGGCGGGGTTTCCAAAGTCCTCGGTCACGAACAACTCCCGGGCCCCGGTCAGGTCGAGCAGGCGGGCGACGGTCGGACTGCAGGCCCGGATCGTAACCGTCTTGCCCTGGTCGAGGGCCTCCCGGCGCAGGCTCAGCAGAACGTTGAGGCCGGCGCAGTCGCAGAACCGGACCTCTTCCAGGTCCAGGTCCACCCCGGTGGCCGAGCGGTCGAGGACCGCGTACAGATCCGCCTGGAGCTCCTGGGCTCCGACGTCGAACTCACCGCGACAGGTGACGACCGCCCGTCCCCCGGCCACCACAGCCTCGATCGTGGCCAGACACGGCGGGCGCGCGTCCAGCGTGGTGAGGGGCTGCGCCGAGTGCGCAGATTCCGGCATGGCCCTCTCCCTCATGTGCTCGGCTGCCTCTCCCCAGATTCCCTTCACCGCCAACATACGTCAACCAATACACGAAATGAAGTTCAGGTTTTTGGATGCGTGAATGCTTGGTCGCTAGACTGCTGCCATGGATGGAGTGCCCGAGTCTCACACCGGATGGACGTTCGTCACGAACCATGCGCGGGTGCTGGCCGCGATCGCGGACAACCCCAGCACCCGGATCCGCGACATCGCCGCGCACTGCCGGCTCACCGAACGCGCCGTACAGAAGATCATTTCCGACCTGGAGCAGGACGGATACCTCTCGCACGTGCGAGAGGGGCGCACCAACACCTACCGCATCGACCCGGGCAAGGTCCTGCGCCATCCCGCCGAGGCCGGCCTGACCGTGGCGTCGCTGTTGTCCCTGCTCGTCCAGGACGAGGCAGACCGCAGCCCGCTCCCCGACAGCCGGCGGCACACCCCGGCCTGACACTGACGCCGAACGGAACCCGCCCCGGCCCGCGCTGCACCGCGCCGCGTCACGCCCCTGCTCCTGCCCCCCACTCCACCATCCGGGCCGTGGGCCAGGCCGATGTCGGTGCCGAGGTCGGCGCCGATGCCGGACGCGGACGGCAACCCGAGCGCGGTCACCTACGACTGCGACGTCTGCCTGCGCCCGCCTCGGACGGCCGCCCCTACGGGGACACGCTCAGGCGGCCGCGCCGAACCACCTGGGCAGTCGGTCCAGCAGTTCCCGCTGGTCCTCGCCGGCCCAGGCCACATGGCCATCGGGCCGCAGCAGTACCGCGGGGGCGTCCAGTGCGTCACCGGTGTCGACGACGTGGTCGACCCGGTCTGTCCAGCCCGTCACCGAGAGGCGGCCGGTTCGGTCGAGGAGCAGTCCGCGTCCGGCGTGCATCAGCTCATAGAGGCGGCCGCCCCGCACCTCGAGGTCCCGCAGGCGCCGGCCGAGCAGCTCATGGCCCTCGCCGAGGTCGTAGCGGACGCCGATCGCGGTGATCTTCTCGATCAGGTACCGGTTCACCTCGTCGAAGTCCATCAGCTCGGACAGCAGCCGACGCACCGCCCGCGGCCCGGGCTCCGTGGACAGCAGCTCCATCTGCGCGCGGGTGTTGTTCAGGACGTCGGCGGCTACCGGGTGCCGTTCGGCGTGGTAGCTGTCCAGCAGGTCTTCCGGCGCCCATCCGGCCACTTCCGCGGCCAGTTTCCAGCCCAGGTTGAACGCGTCCTGGAGACCGAGGTTGAGGCCCTGTCCGCTCACCGGCGGGTGGACGTGGGCCGCGTCACCGGCGAGCAGCACCCGGCCGACGCGGTAGCGCTCGGCCTGGCGGGTGGCGTCGCCGAAGCGGGAGAGCCAGCGCGGTGAGTGGACGCCGAAGTCGGTGCCGGCGACCGCCCGGAGCCGTCGCTTGAACTCGTCGAGCGTCGGCGCGACCGAGCGGTCACCGCTCACCCCTTCGGCGGGCACGACGACCCGGTACAGCCCGTCCCCGACGGGTCCCAGGCCGAACAGCCTCTGGGTCCGGCGGATCTCGGTCACCACGGCGGTGACCGTCTCCGGCTCCACGCCCACCTCCATCGTGCCGAGCAGCGTCTCGGCCTTGGCGGGTGCGCCGGGGAAGCCGACCCCGAGCAGCTTGCGCACGGTGCTGCGGCCGCCGTCGCAGCCGACGAGAAAGCGCCCGCGCAGCCGCGTACCGTCGGCGAGTTCGACGCTCACCCCGGCCCCGTCGGCATCCTGGCTCAGCCCGACCAGCTCGCAGCCGCGCCGGATCTCGGTGCCGAGCTCGACCGCACGCTCGGCCAGCAGGCGGTCGGTGACGGTCTGCGGGATGGCGAGGACGTAGGCGTGCGCGCTGTCCAGAGCGGCCGGCCAGGGCTTGTCGATGCCGGCGAAGTAGCCGCCTGCAGTGAACTGCCTTCCGTGCGCGAGGAACCGCTCCAGCATTCCGCGCTGGTCCAGCACCTCGATGCTGCGCGCGTGCAGGCCGAGCGAGCGGACGATCTCGGTCGGCTGCGCCGCCTTCTCCAGTACGACCACCCGTACACCGTGCAGCCGCAACTCGGCGGCCAGCATCAGACCGGTCGGGCCGCCACCGGCGATGATCACGTCGAACACTGAATCCCCGTTTCCGCAGGTTCTGGCCTCGGACGGGGATTGTGCGGCACCACCGGGGCCTTGCCGCAAGACCCCCCGTGGGCTATACGTTGAAGAGGGCAGGGAGGTGGTGACCTCCTTGCCTTTCCTCATATGCCCACGCGGAAGCGGAACGCGTTCAGCCCGACTGCGGTTGCAGGTACCGCGCCAGCAGGTCGTCCAGCGTCACCATGCCTGTGAGGGTGCCGGTCCCGTCCCGTACCACCGCCAGGGAGGACCGGTTGCGGCGCAGGAGGTCGATCGCGTCGGCGACCTTGGTGTCCTCCGTCAGCTCCGGGACCGGGCGGGCCAGCGTCCGGGCGGTGGCGGTGCGACCCTGGGCGCGGGCGACCAGGGCGTCTCGGGCGTGGAGCGAGCCGAGCACGAGGTCGCCCTCGCGGACCAGCATGCGGGTGCGGTCGTGGTCGGCGGCCGTACGCAGGATGGCGTCGAGGTCGGCGGTGCCGGGCACCGAGGTGATCTCCGCGGCCGGGATACGCAGGTCACCGACCGGGGTCTCGGGCTCGGTGAGCGAACGGGTGAGCAGCTCCGAGTCGGCCTCGCTGATCAGTCCGAGACGCTGCGACTCCTCGACGAGATGGGTGAGTTGCTCGCGGTTGTGCACGGCGGCCAGCTCGTCGCGCGGGGTGACCCGGCACAGCCGTACCAGCGCGTTGCTCATCCTGTTCAGCACGGAGATCAGCGGCCGGACCACCTTGACGACGCCCCTGAAGGGCGGTGCGAGCAGCATCGCGGAGCGCTCGGGGTGGGCGATCGCCCAGGACTTGGGGGCCATCTCGCCGACCACCATGTGCAGGAACACCACGACCACCATCGCGAACACGAAGGCCACGCCGTAGCTGACCGCGCTGGGCAGTCCCAAGTCGTGCAGCAGGGGGTCGAGTTCGTGGGAGATCGCGGGCTTGGAGACCGAACCGAGGCCCAGGGTGCAGACGGTGATGCCCAGTTGGGCACCGGCGAGCATCAGCGACAGCTCGCGCATCCCGGCCAGGACCGCCTTCGCACCGCGCCGCCCCTCGGCCGCGGCCTTCTCCATGCGGTGCCGCTTGGCGGCGACCAGCGCGAACTCGGCGGCGACGAAGAAGCCGCTGCCGATCAGCAGCAGGACGGTGACGAAGAGCGCCATCGGGAAGCTCATGCCGACTCCACCCTCTCCACGCGCACCCGTTCGGGTACGTGCCGGTCCAGTGTCCGTACGTCGATCACCGCGCGGCCTCCGTCGAGCAGGTCGACGGTGACCCGGTCCCCGATCGCCGGGAAGCGGCCGAGGCGGTCCACGACCAGCCCGGCGACGGTGTCGTAGTCCTCCTCCTCGGGCAGGTCGACGCCGGTGGCGTCGGCGATCTCGTCGAGACGCCGGCCCGCGTCGACAAGCCAGCCGTCCCCGTCGGGCACGGCGAGTTCGGTGACTGTGTCGGTCTCGTCGGCGATGTCGCCGACCAGTTCCTCGGCGATGTCCTCGTAGGTGACGATGCCGGCGACTCCGCCGTGCTCGTCCAGGACGACGGCGAACTCGTCGTCCCGCTCCCGCATCTGCTCGACCGCCTCCGGCAGCGGGAGGGTGTCGGGCAGCAGGAGCGGGAGGCGGGCGAGGGCGCCCGCGGTGGTCCGGGTCAGCTCGTCGGCCGGCAGGCGCGTCAACTCCCGTACGCCCAGGACGCCCGGGACGTCGTCGGGGTGGTCACCGAGGACGGGGTAGGTGGAGTGGCCGTGCTCGGCGATCAGGTCGACGGCCTCGGCGGCGGTGGCGTCCTTGCGCACGAAGACGGCGTCGACGCGCGGCACCATCACCTCGTCGAGGGTGCGCTCGGAGAACTCCAGGGCGTGGTCCAGGAGTTCTGCGGTGTCCCTGGGCAGTTCGCCCTGTTCGTGGGACTCGCCGATGAGATGGCCGAGCTCCTCCAGGGTGGCGCCGTGGTGGAGTTCCTCGACGGGTTCGATGCCGGCCGTGCGGAGCAGGCGGTTGGCCGCCCCGTCGAAGACGTGCACCAGCGGGCCGACGACCTTGAGGTAGCCGAGCGTGGAGGGGGCGAGGGCCTTCGCGAGCCGCTCCGGGACGGCGATCGCGAGGTTCTTCGGGGCCAGCTCGCCCAGGACCATCTGGACGACGGTGGCCAGGACGAAGGCCAGCACGACGGAGATCCCGCCGACGGCCCCCTCGGGGACGCCGAGGCCGGTCAGGGCGGGTTCGAGCAGCGCGGAGACCGACGGTTCGGCGATGAAGCCGACGACCAGACCGGTGACGGTGATGCCCAGCTGGGCGCCGGAGAGCATGAAGGACAGCCGCTCCAGCACCTTCAGCGCGCGGGCGGCCTTCCGGTCACCGGCGTCCGCGTCGCGGGAGAGGGCGAGCCGGTCCGCGGAGACGTACGCGAACTCCTGGGCGACGAAGTAGCCGGTGCCGGCGGTCAGCAGGAAGACGGCCAGCAGGCCGAGGACGGCATTCGTGGTACTCAACGGCGGGTCGATCGCGCGGGGTGGGAGTCCGTCGGTGTGGCGGACACGGGCTTGCTCCTTCGATAGTGATGTGCGCTGTGTGAACGGCCGGGGCCAGGGCGGCGTTCCCCAGATCTACCAGCCGGGCGGCGGGACCGCCCGGCGGTCATACGGCCGCAGGTGTCGGCCCGACCAGCTCGCTGAGGACGTCCTCCATGGTCACGAAGCCGAGGACGGTCCCCGTCTGCCCCGTCACCGCCGCCAGATGACTTCCGTCGGCCCGCAGCGCGGTGAGGGTGTCGTCCAGCGGGGTGTCGATGCGGACCCGGGTGACCGGGTGCAGGGTGGCGCGCGGGAAGGGCCGGTCGCGGTCGGTGACACCGAGGGTGTCCTTGATGTGCAGATAGCCCAGCAGGGTGCCGTCCGGGGCGGTGACTGGGAAGCGGGAGTAGCCCGCCTCGGCGGCGACCCGCTCCAGGCGGGCCGGGGTGACCGAGACGTCGACGGTCCGCATCTTCGGCACCGGGACCAGGATCTCGCCGACCGGCCGGGTGCCGAGCTCCAGCGCGTCCCGCAGCCGTTCGCCGTCGGCCGGCGAGAGCAGCCCGGCCTCGCTCGCGTCGACGACCATGCGGGCGAGCTGGTCGTCGGTGAACACCGACTCGACCTCGTCCTTGGGTTCGACGCGGGCCAGCTTGAGCAGGGCGTTGGCGAAGGCGTTGATGCCGAACACGAAGGGCTTCAACGCGCGCGTGAGGGCCACGAGCGGCGGTCCGAGCAGCAGCGCGGTCGGCACGGGGGCCGCGAGCGCGATGTTCTTCGGCACCATCTCGCCGATCAGCATGTGCAGATAGGTGGCGAGCGACAGGGCGATCACGAACGCGATCGGGTGGACCAGGCCGTCCGGGACGCGGGCCGCCTCGAAGCCTGGCTCCAGCAGGTGGGCGATGGCGGGTTCGGCGACCGCGCCGAGCACCAGCGAGGAGACGGTGATGCCGAGCTGGGCGGTGGCCATCATCGCGGAGAGGTGTTCGAGACCCCACAGGGTCATCCGGGCCCGCTTGTGGCCCGCACGCGCGCGTGGCTCGATCTGGCTGCGGCGCACGGAGATCAGGGCGAACTCGCCGCCCACGAAAAAGGCGTTGGTCAGCAGTGTCAGGGCGCCGACGAGCAGCTGGACGGTGGTCACCGGGTCTCCTCCCCCGTCCGGACCAGGGCCGGTGCGGTGATCCGGACACGGTCGGCCCGGTGGTGGTCGACCTCCAGGACCTCGATACGCCAGCCGCTCCCCACCTCTATGCCGTCGCCCTTGGCGGGGATGCGTGCGAGGCGGGTGGCGACCAGTCCGGCCACCGTCTCGTACGGTCCCTCGGGCGCCGTGAGCCCGATCTCGCCGAGCCGGTCGACGCGGACGGATCCCTCGGCCTCCCACGCCCGGTCACCGGCGGGCCGCACATCAGGTGTCCCGACGGGGTCGTGCTCGTCGCGGACCTCGCCGACGACCTCCTCGACGATGTCCTCGACCGTCGCGACGCCCGCCGTGCCGCCGTACTCGTCGATGACCACGGCCATGGTGCGGGTGGCCCGCAGCCGCTCCAGGAGCCGGTCGGCGGTGAGGCTGTCCGGGACCAGCAGGGGCGCGGTGGCCAGCTCGGTGACCGGGGTGGCGACCCGCTTCTCCGGTTCCAGGGCGAGCACGTCACGGATGTGCACGGTGCCGATGACCTCGTCCAGGCTGTCGCGGTAGACCGGGAAGCGGGACAGGCCGGTGGCGTGCGTGAGGTTCGCGGCGTCCGCGGCCGTGGCGTGGGCTTCGAGGGCCTTGACGTCGACACGCGGTGTCATGACGTTCTCGGCGGTCAGCTCGCCCAGGTGCAGGGTGCGCACGAACAGTTCGGCGGAGTCGGCCTCCAGGGCGCCCTCGGCGGCGGAATGCTCGGCGAGGGCGACGAGTTCCTCGGGACTGCGGGCGGAGACCAGTTCCTCGGCGGGCTCCAGACCGAAGCGCCGTACGACACGGTTCGCTGTGTCGTCGAGGTGACGGATGAACGGGCCGAAGACCGCGGTGAAGGCGCTCTGGGGTCCGGCGACGACCTTGGCGACGGCCAGCGGCCGGGAGATCGCCCAGTTCTTCGGCACCAGCTCCCCGACCACCATCAGCACGACGGTGGACAGGGCCACGCCCAGCGCGGTCGCCACCGGAGCGGCGGCCCCGCCCAGGCCGACGGCCTTCAGCGGGCCCTTGAGGAGCGCCGCGAGGGAGGGCTCGGCGAGCATGCCGATCACCAGGGAGGTGACCGTGATGCCGAGCTGGGCGCCGGAGAGCTGAAAGGTCAGCCTGCGTACGGCCTTCAGCGCGCCGTCGGCGCCCCGCTCACCGGCCTCGGCGGCCCGCTCCAGGTCACCGCGCTCGACGGTGGTCAGGGAGAACTCGGCCGCGACGAACACGGCACAGGCCAGCGTGAGAAGCAGGGCCGAAACAAGCAGCAGGATCTCGGTCACCGGGCCACCCCCGCTCCCCCGGTCGGGCGGCGGACGGCACGGCTGGTACTGGGAGGCTCACCCATTGCGGGACTGTGGCTCCTTCTCGTCGGTCGGGGACGTTCCACCCAAGAGTAAAGGATGGGCAAAGCGGAAGGGGAGCGCCGAGCCTCCCGGCCCGTGGGGGTGCGGGGTACGCTGCCGGTCCGGCGGGCATCTCGTCCGACATCGGCGTCACCCTGACGGAGGCCTTCCCCATGTTCGGACTGAGCGAGCTCGCGATCATCCTGATCGTCGTCATAGCGGTCATCGCCGTCAAAAAGGGCCCGGAGCTGACGCGTACGGCGGGCAGGTCGGCGCGCATCCTCAGGGCGGAGGCCCGCGCGGCGCAGGACCGCCCGAAGCCCCAGGTCATCCAGGGAGAGGTCCTCCGGCCGGGGACCACAGGGGAGACCGAACCGGGGCACGGCACCCGCTGAGACACCCGGCACCCTTGCGCGGTCCGCGGTTTCCCCGCCGCCCGGCCCCGCGATGATCCATGATGAGCGGGTCATGCACCCGCCGGCCACGACGACGCGCGCGCCGCTGCCCCTTCTGCGGGCCGCGGTGTTCGCCGTCGTCGGCACGGTACTCGGGGTCAGCGCCCACCATCTGCTCGCCGAGGGCGAGGTGCCCTTCAGGCACGCCGCCGCCGCGACGGCCGTGCTCTTCGCGGTGGGTCTCGTCGGTGTGCAGCGGCCCAGAAGCCTGGCGTCGGTCGTCGCGTGCAGTGTGGCGGGACAGTCCGGGCTGCATCTGTGGCTGACGCTCACCGCGGCCCCGCATCACCCCGGCGGACACGCGCACGACGCCCACTCGGCATGGCACGAGCGGCTCCACGACTCCCTCGCCATGACGGCGGCCCACTCGCTGGTCGCCGCGCTCGTCGCCGTCCTGCTGCACCGCGCGGACGCGGCCTGCTGGACGGTTGCCCGCGGGGTCACGGCGGCGCTCGACGCGGTACGGGACCGACTGGCCGCCGCCCTGCCGCTGTTCACCCGGCCCACGTCACCCGCACCGACGGCCGGGGTGACGGTCGTGCCGACGTACGACGAACGGCCGCTCACGGCACGGCCGTTGCTGGCACACACGGTGGTACGGCGGGGTCCTCCGGCGACGAGCGCAGCTCTCGCCCACTGACCCCACGGGGACGCCGTCTCGGCCCACGCCGGACGGCCGCCCCGCCGTACGCCCTGCCTGGAGACCTCCATGTCCCGTATCCCCCTTCCCCGTACCCCCCTGACCCGCATTCCGCTGTCGCGTCTGTCCGTCGCCGCCGCCGGAGCCGCGACCGCCGTACTCCTGACCGCCGTTCCGGCCGCCGCCCACACCGAGGTCGAGGCCGACAAGGCGCAGGCCCTCGCCGAGAACGTCACCGTCTCCTTCCACGCCGAGGCCGAGTCCGACACCTCCGGGATCAAGGAGGTACGGGTGGTCCTGCCCGAGGGCATCGCCCCGGCCGACGTGACGTACGGCAAGGGACCCGAGGGCTGGAAGTTCAGCGCGACCGCCGACGGCTACACCGTCAAGGGCACGGAACTGAAGACCGGTGAGAGCGCCGAGTACTCCGTCGTCGTACGGCAGTTGCCCGACGCGGAGGAAGTGCCCTTCAAGACCCTCCAGACCTACGGCGACGGGCACGTCGACCGCTGGATCGAGCTGGACGAGAACGGGGAGAACCCGGCGCCGACACTGAAGCTGAAGGCGGCGGCACCGGACGCGAAGCCGGCCGACCCCTCCCCGAGCCTCTCCGCGAGCCCGACCCCGACAGCCGTGGAAACGACGCCCGCGGCCTCTGCGCAGGCCGCCGACACCGAGACGGACGACGAGAGCGGGCTGTCCGCGGGTGCCTGGACCGGGATCGGCGTGGGCATCCTCGTGGCGGTGGCCGCGGTGGTCTTCGCGGTACGGCGGCGGGGCGGCGCCGAGGAGTAGCCGCACCCGGTCCGGGGGTTTTCCCGCGAGCCCCGGATGAATCCCCCGCCTCCGGGTAGGCCAGCCCCACGGCCCACCCGGAGATGGAGTGCCATGACCTGCGCGAACTCCCCTGCACGGCGCGGGACCTGGGCGGTGGCCCTGGCCGTCACCGCCCTCGTCCTCACCGGAGCCTGCGACGACAACGACGGCGGCAGTGGCGGCGGGGCCTCCCGTCCGGCCCGGTCCTCCACCGCCGGGTCCCCGGGCGCGACCACGGCCGACGGCTCCCCCTCGCTCTCCGCCTCCCCGTCACCGACCGCGACCGCGCCCTCGGACCCGGAGCAGGCCGAGCGGGACATCCGACAGGCGTGGTCGGTTCTCTTCGACCCGAAGTCCTCCCTGGACCAGCGCAGTGACGTCGTCGAGGACGGTGACGAGAACGCCCTGATGATCGACAACCTCTTTCGCGATCCGAGCGGCGGCAAGCTGCGAGCCGAGGTGACCTCCGTGTCGTACACCTCGGACGTGCACGCCGAGGTGGCTTACGAGCTCACGCGCGAGGGGCACCGCCTGGACACCGGCGGTCCGGGGGCGGCCGTACTCCATGACGGCGGTTGGAAGGTCGCCCTGCGTACGGTCTGCGCGCTGACGCGGCACGCCGAGGACGCCCCCGAGGCGCCGAGCTGTGCGGTGGCGTCCTTGAGCCCTGCCGCTAGCCCTGCTTCCGGTCCCGCCGGAACAGGTCGTTGAGTTCCGTCTGGGAGAGCTGGTCGGCGGCGTAGGAGAAGGTGCCCAGGTCGGCCAACTCCCGTGCGGCGTCGAGCAGACGGCGGTACATCGCACGGGCGATGCTGCCGCCGACCGTCACCCGCCGGACGCCGAGTGCGCGCAGGTCGTCGAGGGAGAGCGCGTTCCCGGTCAGGCCCATGACCACGTTGAGCGGGCCGTCGATCTCGCGGACCAGGGTGGCGATGGTCTCGGCGTCGGCGGCGCCGGGCACGAACGCGCAGTCGGCACCGGCGTCCAGACAGGCGTTGGCCCGCCGTACGGCCTCGTCGAGCGTGCCGCCGACCAGGAGCGTGTCGGTGCGGCCGACCAGGACGAAGGGGGCGCCGTCGGCCGCCAGGGTCTCGCGGGCGGCGCGGATACGGTCGGCGGAGAGTTTCTCGTCGTGGAGCGGACGGGTGCGGTCGCCGGTGAAGTCCTCGATGTTGCCGCCCGCGGCTCCGGCGGCGAGGGCCCTCGCGACGGTGGTGGCGACGGCCTCGGGCGACTCGCCGTAGCCCTCCTCCAGGTCCGCGCTGAGCGGCACCGCGATCCCGGCCGCGATCTCACCGACCCGGCGCAGCATGGTCTCGCGGTCGACGCGGTCCTCGGGCGGCTGTTCGGCGAAGAAGTCGTGGTCGGGCCGTCCGAGGGAGAACGCGACGCCCGCGCTCGTGGTCGCCACGGCCGGGAACCCGGCCGCCTCCAGGATCCGGGCGCTGCCCACGTCCCACGCGTTGGGGAGCAGAAAGCACCCCTCCCGGTGCAGATCGGCGAAGCGCTGTGCCTTGACTCGGCTGTCGGTGTCCACACGGTCCTTCCCGGCCCACCGTCCCTCGACGGGCTCCCGGAGAACGTACGCCGCGGGTCCACGCGTGGCGGACTCCTTTTACGGCGCGGCCTTCGTCGCCCGCAGTAGGCGGACGGCGGCGGCAGGGACGGTGCCCCGTGCGGGAGGACGGGCTCTGAACACAGGGCGGTGCCGGGCCGTACCCAGGACGGACGGCGTGGGTGCACAGCCGTGGCACAGCCCCCTCTAGGATGAGACCGATGACCAGCTCCGAGCAGTCCACCGCGCGTCCGCCCCTGTGGCGGGCGCTGCTCGTGCTCGGGCTGCTCGTCGGGGTGCTGGGCATGCACGCCCTGGCGCCCGGTGGCGGCATGGGTGGGCACGAGGGCAGGTCTGCGCACATGGCGACGGCCTCCGGCGTCGTCGACACGGTCTGTCACGACGGCTGCGGCTCGGACCATCTCCACCACGCCGACGCGACCTGCGCGTCGGGAGCGCTGAGCGGTGGGCCCGCGTTGCCCGCGCTCGTTCCCGACCCGTCCGGAGGCGCCCTGGGCACGGCCCCCCTGTGCGCTCAGACGACCGCGGCCCAGGAGGGCGCCCGCGCGCCGCCCTCCCTCGCGGAACTCCAGCTCCTGCGGATCTAGACACGGCGTGCTCCGCCGCGTCCAGATCACCTTTCACAGCACTGGAGTTCCAGCATGCGCACCACCCGTACCCTGATCCGCCGTGCCAGTCTCGCGGCGGTCGCCGTGAGCGCCGCTCTCACCCTCACCGCCTGTGGCGGCGACAGCGACGACAGCGGCTCGGCCGCCTCGTCGCCCTCGGTGTCCGCCGAGACCTCCGCCGCCGCTCACAACGCCCAGGACGTCTCCTTCGCGCAGGGCATGATCCCGCACCACCAGCAGGCCGTGGAGATGGCCGGACTGGCCGACGGCCGCGCCTCCTCCCTCGAGGTCAAGGACCTCGCCGCCCGGATCGAGAAGGCACAGGGCCCGGAGATCGAGACGATGACCGACTGGCTGAAGACCTGGGACGAGAAGGTTCCCGAGGCCATGCCCGGCATGGACCACTCGGCGCACTCCGGTATGGCCGGGATGATGGACAGCGCCGACATGGAGAAGCTGAAGAAGTCGTCCGGCAAGGACTTCGACTCCATGTTCCTGACCATGATGGTCGAGCACCACGAGGGCGCCGTCGAGATGGCCACCACCGAGAAGGCCAAGGGCGAGGACCAGGCCGCGACGGCCATGGCCGGTGACATCATCACCGCGCAGAACGCCGAGATCAGCGAGATGAAGAAGCTCCTCGGCAAGAACTGACCCGCCCACGTGCCGCCATGGTGCCCGTGCCGCTCGGCACGGGCACCATGGCGGCCACCGATTCCCGGCCTGCCGGCAGTGGTGTTCCGTACCGGCCACCTGATCCGAATAACTTCCTCGGGACGCACCGCAGGAGCCACTGCGCGACCTTCGACGCCCAGCGACCGGACGGTTCACGGGTCCTTCTCCGGGCACCTGTAGAAGGACTCTCCGGAAGCACGAGGAGCGACAGTGACGACAGGGCGACTCCCCGATCACGAACAGCGCATACTCAACGAGATGGAACGCGCCCTGCGCCGCGACCGCCGGCTGGACCGCCGGCTTCGCACGGGGCGGCTGCGCCGGCGGCCGGACCTGTCCCGGGTGACGCACTACCGGCCGCACGTCCTGACCGTGATCCTGCTGCTCGCGGTGTCCATCGCGCTCATGGTGACGGGCATCGTCACCTCGCGGCCCGCGGCGATCTGGACCTTCGCGGCCGTCTGGCCACTGGCCCTGTTCGCCCTGTTCCGGCTGCTGTGCCGCTGGACGGAACCCTGAGGCTCACGCCTCGCCCTTCTCGAAGGCCGCCTCGATCGGCCGCTCGTCGACCAGGACCCGCCCCTGCGGCGGCCCGGTGAGCAACGCGCGTACGGCGGTCAGGACGTCCGGCGCCACATGACCGGCCCGTGCCGTCTCCTCCGGCCGGGTCCGCTCGTCCGGTACGAGGATTCCGTGGGCGCCCACCCGGGCCGCGGCTTCGGCGTCCGCGGCGGTGCCGACGACCGCGCAGTCGGCCGGCCCGGTGCACACCCGGCCCGCCGCCCAGAGGATCAGGCCCGGTTCGGGTGGACGGCAGTGGCAGCCGTCCTCGGGCCCGTGGGGGCACACCCCCCAGATGTCGAAGGAGCCGAGCAGTTCGTCGACGCGGTGATTGACGGCGCGTACGTCGGCGTCGCTGAGCCGCCCGTGCGCGATACCCGGTTGCACGGCCACGAACCCGGTGCGGACACCGTGCAGGCGCAGCAAGCCGAGCGCCTCACGGGCACCGGGCGCCGGGCGCACCCGGTCGAGGTCGGGGGTGTCTTCGGCGAGGATGCTGTCACGGTCGAACAGCACCGTACGCACGTGCGTCATGGGCCACCTCCCGGCTCTCGCGTGCACTTCTTCCCCTCGCGAGTAACCGGGTACGGTCGGTCCATGCGGCGGCCCGTCCTGCGGTTGGCTGCCCGAAGGACCTCCCCCTGGGGCCGCCGTGCGGTCGCGCTCCTCATGAAATCCCCGCTGAGCAGGACGGATTCCCTAGGATCAGCTCGTGGTCACCTTCCTCCTCGAACGTACGGCCCCGCTCTCCCAGGACGAGGCCTGGCGCCGCCTCACGGAGTGGCCCCGCCATGGCGAGGTCGTCCCCCTGACGCGCGTCACCGTCGTGCCGCCGGGGCCGACGACCGAGGGCACGCTCGTCGTCGCCCGTTCGGGGATCGGCCCGCTCGGCTTCGCCGACCCCATGGAGGTCACCGTCTGGCGCCCGCCGGCGGAGGGCGTCTCCGGCCTGTGCCGCCTGGAGAAGCGCGGCCGGGTGGTCAAGGGCTGGGCCGAACTGGAGGTCCACCCGGGGCCGGGGGGCCGGGCGCGGGTGATCTGGCGGGAGACACTGCGGTTTCCGCTGGTCCCCGACCCCTTGCTGGGCGTGGCCGCCCGGTCGGTGTTCGGACGGGCGCTGAACCGGCTGCTGCGGGGGGCGTGACGGGCGAGCAACAGGGGGCGCCCTGACGGCAGTCGACGGTACGACCGCACGGCTGGACGAGGTCGGGGAGCTCGCGGTGGTCGGGCCGCGGTGGCTGGTGGCGGCCGCAGGAGTCCGGGGACGGGCGTCACCGTACTCCTGGGGGCCTGGCGGCACTTCGGCGACGACTCCTACGCCGATCTGGCACTCCGCGCGGGCCGCGGTGTTGCCGCCGCCGTCGACGGCCACGAGGAGGACTCGCTGCGCGGGCATCGTGCGCGAACTGCTGCGCTCCGTCCGGCTGAGCCGGGGCGGCGACCCGCGGTACGCCTTCGCCCGGCCGAACCGGACCGGCCCCAGGTGTCCGCTCAGGCCACCGAGCCGATCCGCCGGGTGGGTACCGACGTCCCGTCGTGATGGATCGGCGTGTGCGCGCCGGTGAGGGAGACCCCGCTGCCGCCCCGCCGGTCGGCCACGATCTCGGCCGCGATCGACAGGGCCGTCTCCTCGGGCGTACGGGCGCCGAGGTCCAGGCCGATGGGTGACCGCAGCCGCGCCAACTCCAGTTCGGTCACGCCGGCTTCGCGGAGGCGTTCGTTGCGGTCGAGGTGGGTGCGGCGGGAGCCCATGGCGCCCACGTAGGCGACCGGGAGCCTGAGGGCCAGTCGCAGCAGGGGTATGTCGAACTTGGCGTCGTGGGTGAGGACGCACAGGACCGTCCGGGCGTCGACCTCGGTGCGCTCCAGGTACCGGTGCGGCCACTCGACGACCACCTCGTCGGCCTCCGGGAAGCGCGCCTCGGTCGCGAAGACGGGACGTGCGTCGCACACGGTGACCCGGTAGCCGAGGAACTTGCCGATCCGCACCAGAGCCGCCGCGAAGTCGATCGCGCCGAAGACGATCATCCGCGGCGGCGGCACGGAGGACTCGACGAGCACGGTGAGCGGGGCGCCGCAGCGCGAGCCCTGTTCGCCGATCTCCAGGGTGCCCGTGCGCCCCGCGTCCAGGAAGGCTCCGGCCTCCGCGGCGATCGTGCGGTCCAGCTCGGGATGGGCGCCGAAACCGCCGTACCCGGAGAGGTCCTCGGGTCCTACGACGAGCGCGCGGCCGACAAGTTCCCGCGGCCCGGAGACGATCCGCGCCAGTGCCGCCGCCTGTCCCTTCGCGGCGGCCTCCAGCGCGGCCGCGACCACCGTACGGACGGGGTCGCCCGCCCGGACCGGGGTGACGAGGATGTCGATGACGCCGCCGCAGGTCAGGCCGACGGCGAAGGCGTCGTCGTCGCTGTAGCCGAAGCGCTCGAGCACCGACTCCCCGTCCTGCAGAGCCTGTTGGCACAGTTCGTAGACCGCGCCTTCCACGCAGCCGCCGGAGACCGAGCCGATCGCCGAGCCGTCGGCGTCCACCGCGAGGGCGGCGCCGGGCCGGCGGGGCGCGCTGCCGCCCACGGCCACCACGGTGGCCACGGCGACGTCGCGTCCCTGCTCGACCCACCGGTGCAGCTCGTCGGCGATGTCCAGCATGTCTCGGTCTCCTTAACAGCGGTTGCGTACAGGTGCGTTCCGGCGGCTAGTGCACGCCCAGCCAGCTCTCGATCGGGTTGAGGGCGTAGTACACCAGGAAGATCACCGTCAGTCCCCACATGAAGGCGCCGATCTCGCGCGCCTTGCTCTGCGCGACCTTGATCGCCACGTACGAGATGACGCCCGCGGCGACGCCCGCGGTGATCGAGTAGGTGAACGGCATGATCACGACGGTCAGGAAGACCGGGATCGCGGTGGCGCGGTCGGCCCAGTCGACGTGGCGGGCGTTCATCATCATCATGGCGCCGATCACCACGAGGGCGGCGGCCGCGACCTCGCCCGGCACGATCGCCGTGAGCGGGGTGAAGAACAGACAGGCCGCGAAGAACAGGCCGGTGACGACGGAGGACAGGCCGGTACGGGCTCCTTCCCCGACTCCGGTGGCCGACTCGACGAAGACCGTCTGCCCGGAGGCACCGGCCACCCCGCCGATCGCTCCGCCCGCGCCGTCGATGAACAGCGCCTTGGACAGTCCCGGCATCCGGCCCTGCGCGTCGGCCAGCTTCGCCTCGGTGCCGACGCCGATGATGGTGGCCATCGCGTCGAAGAACCCGGCGAGCACCAGCGTGAACACGATCATGCCGACCGTCATCGCGCCGACCTCGCCCCAGCCGCCGAACTCCACCTTCCCGAAGATCGAGAAGTCCGGCATGGAGACCGCGCTGCCGTGCAGTTCGGGGGCACCGCTCGCCCACTGCCTCGGGTCCACCGCCCCGACCGCGTTGAGGAACACGGCGAGTACGGTCCCGCCGAGGATGCCGATCAGGATCGCGCCGGGGACGCCGCGCGCCTGGAGCATGAAGATCGCCAGGAGGGTGACGGCGAACAACAGGACGGGCCAGCCCGCGAGTTCACCCGTGGGACCGAGAGTCACCGGGGTGGCCCTGCCCTGGTGGACGAAGCCGGCCTTGTAGAAGCCGATCAGGGCGACGAACAGGCCGATACCCATGGTGATCGCGTGCTTGAGGGCCAGCGGGATCGCGTTCATGATCATCTCGCGCAGGCCGGTGACGACCAGGAGCATGATGACCACGCCGTACATCACGCACATGCCCATGGCCTGCGGCCAGGTCATCACGGGTACGACCTGCGAGGACAGCACGCCGGAGACGGAGAGACCGGCGGCGAGCGCGAGGGGCACCTTGCCGAAGAAGCCCATCAGCAGTGTGGTGAGGGCCGCCGCGAACGCTGTCGCGGTGATGAGTGCCTTCTGGCCGAGCGTGTCCCCCGCCGCGTCCTTGCCGGACAGGATCAGGGGGTTGAGCAGGAGGATGTACGCCATCGCCATGAAGGTGGTGACGCCGCCGCGGAGTTCACGTGCGACCGTGGATTCCCGCTTGGATATGTGGAAGTACCGGTCGAGCCAGGACCTGCCGGCCGGGACGCGGGTGCCTTCTCCCGCGTCTTCGGCCGTGGTCCTGGGTTCCAGGGACTGCTGGGTCATGGTGCCGTCTCCCAAGGTTCACAGGGGCACCCGTGCAACCGCCTTGTCGGTCACGGGATTTGGGATGTGCACGACCCGGGGGACGGCCCAGGACGGACAGTTGGGGGCCCGGGGGACCAGGTCCCCCGGGGAAACTCACCGGTTCATCAGGTGCCGGTCAGGTGCTCCGGCCGTACCGGCGTCCTGTTCAGCTCCAGCCCCGTCGCGTTGCGGATCGCCGCCAGCACGGCCGGGGTCGAGGACAGGGTGGGTGCCTCGCCGATGCCGCGCAGCCCGTACGGGGCGTGGTCGTCGGCGAGTTCGAGTACGTCGACGGGGATGGTCGGCGTGTCGAGGATCGTGGGGATCAGGTAGTCCGTGAAGGAGGGGTTCCTGACCTTCGCCGTCTTCGGGTCGACGATGATCTCCTCCATCACCGCGATGCCCAGGCCCTGGGTCGTGCCGCCCTGGATCTGGCCGATGACGGACAGCGGGTTCAGCGCCTTGCCGACGTCCTGCGCGCAGGCCAGTTCGATCACCTTGACCAGGCCGAGTTCGGTGTCGACCTCGACGACCGCGCGGTGGGCGGCGAAGGAGTACTGGACGTGGCCGAAGCCCTGCCCGGTGCGCAGGTCGAAGGCCTCGGTCGGCCGGTGCCGCCACTCGGCCTCGACCTCGACGGACTCACCCTCCAGCACGTCGACCAGGTCCGCGAGGACCTCGCCGGCGTCGCTGACGACCTTGCCGCCCTCCAGGAGCAGCTCGGCGGTCGCCCAAGCCGGGTGGTACGAACAGAACTTGCGGCGCCCGAGCTCCAGGACCTTCTCCCGGACCAGCTCGCAGGAGTTCTTGACGGCGCCGCCGGTGACGTACGTCTGCCGGGAGGCCGATGTCGACCCCGCCGAGCCCACCTGCGTGTCCGCGGGATGGATGGTCACCTGGGTGACACCGAGTTCGGTGCGGGCGATCTGCGCGTGGACGGTGACCCCGCCCTGGCCGACCTCCGCCATGGCGGTGTGCACGGTGGCGACGGGCTCGCCGCCGACGACCTCCATGCGCACACGCGCCGTGGAGTAGTCGTCGAAGCCCTCGGAGAAGCCGACGTTCTTGATGCCGACCGCGTAGCCGATGCCGCGGACGACGCCTTCACCGTGGGTGGTGTTGGACAGACCGCCCGGCAGCTGCCGTACGTCGGCCTGCTCGCCGGCCGCGAGCCACTGCTGCTCCGGAGGGAGCGGCATCGCCTTGACGCGGCGCAGGAGTTCGGCGACGGGGGCCGGGGAGTCGACGGGCTGGCCGGTCGGCATGATCGTGCCCTGCTCCATGGCGTTCAGCTGCCGGAACTCCACCCGGTCCATGCCCACCGCGTCGGCCAGCTTGTCCATCTGCGCCTCGTAGGCGAAGCACGCCTGGACCGCGCCGAAGCCGCGCATCGCGCCGCAGGGCGGGTTGTTGGTGTAGAGCGCGATGGCCTCGATGTCCACGTCGTCGACGACGTACGGGCCGATCGACAGCGAGGAGGCGTTGCCGACGACGGCGGGCGAGGCGGAGGCGTATGCGCCGCCGTCCAGGACGATCCGGCACTTCACGTGGGTCAACTTGCCCTCACGCGTGGCCCCGTGCTCGTAGTACAGCTTGGCGGGGTGCCGGTGGACGTGTCCGAAGAAGGACTCGAAGCGGTTGTAGACGATCTTCACGGGCTTGCCGGTGCGCAGCGCCAGCAGACAGGCGTGGATCTGCATCGACAGGTCCTCGCGGCCGCCGAAGGCCCCGCCGACGCCGGACAGTGTCATGCGCACCTTGCGCTCGGGCAGACCGAGCACCGGGGCGATCTGGCGCAGGTCGGAGTGCAGCCACTGGGTGGCGATGTAGAGGTGGACACCGCCGTCCTCGTCCGGCACCGCGAGCCCCGACTCGGGGCCGAGGAAGGCCTGGTCCTGCATGCCGAAGGTGTACTCGCCCTTGACGACGAAGTCGGCCCGCTTCGCGGCCTCTTCGGCGTCACCGCGGAGGATCGGCTGGCGGTGCACGATGTTCGGGTGCGGGACGTGCCCGATGTGGTGGTCGTCGCGGTTCTCGTGGACGAGGATCGCGTCGGGGGCGGTCGCGGAGGCCTCGTCGGTGATGACGGGCAGCTCGCGGTACTCGACCTTGATCTTGGCGGCGGCGCGGCGGGCGGTCTCCGGGTGGTCGGCGGCGACGATGGCGACCGGCTCACCGTGGTGGCGGACCTTGCCGTGGGCCAGGACGGGGGTGTCCTGGATCTCCAGGCCGTAGTTCTTCACCTCGGTCGGCAGGTCGTCGTACGTCATGACGGCGTACACGCCCGGCAGTGCCAGGGCCTCGCTCGTGTCGATGGACACGATCTCGGCGTGCGCGACGGTCGAGCGCAGGATCTGTCCCCAGAGCATGTCCTCGTGCCACATGTCGGACGAGTACGCGAACTCTCCGGTGACCTTGAGGGTGCCGTCCGGGCGGAGCGTGGACTCGCCGATGCCGCCCTTGGTCTTCGAACCCTGGGTGATCTTGGTGGGGGTGCCGTTGGGAGTGGACACGTCAGACCGCCTCTCCCTGCCGGGCGGCCGCGAGGCGGACCGCGTCCATGATCTTCTCGTAGCCGGTGCAGCGGCACAGGTTGCCCGAGAGCGCCTCGCGGATGTCCGCGTCGCTCGGGTTGGGGTTGCGCTCCAGCATCTCGTCGGCGGCGACCAGCAGCCCCGGAGTGCAGAAGCCGCACTGGACGGCACCGGCGTCGATGAACGCCTGCTGGATCGGCGCGAGTTCGGTGCCCTCACCGGTCTGCGAGTCCTGCCCCTTGGCGGCCCAGTCCTGGGCGTCCTGGAGCGAGGTCCCGCACGAGGAACCGCAGGAGCGCTGCTTCGCGTAGTCCGCGAGCCCCTCGACGGTTACGACCTCGCGCCCCTCGACCTGCCCGGCGGCGACCAGGCACGAGCACACCGGGACGCCGTCGAGGCGGACCGTGCAGGACCCGCACTCGCCCTGCTCACAGGCGTTCTTCGAACCGGGCAGCCCGAGCCGCTCCCGCAGCACGTACAGCAGGGACTCGCCCTCCCACACGTCGTCGGCTTCCTGCGGACGTCCGTTGACAGTGAAGTTGACGCGCATTACGCAGCTCCCTCCGTGGTGGCGGCGGTGCCGCGGTACGACTCCCAGGCCCAGGTCAGCGTGCGGCGGGCCATGATGCCGACCGCGTGGCGGCGGTAGCTCGCCGTGCCCCGGACGTCGTCGATCGGGTTGCAGGAGGCGGCGCACAGGTCCGCGAACTGCTTGGCGACCGACGGGGTGATGATCCTGCCGTTGTCCCAGAACCCGCCCTCTTCCAGTGCGGCGTTCAGAAACTCCTCGGCGGTCTTGGCCCGAACGGGTGTGGGAGCGGCCGAACCGATCCCGGTCCGCACGGTGCGCGTCCCGGGGTGCAGCGCGAGCCCGAAGGCGCACACGGCGATGACCATGGCGTTGCGCGTGCCGACCTTGGAGTACTGCTGGGGCCCGTCGGCCTTCTTGATGTGCACGGCGCGGATGAGCTCGTCGGCCGCCAGCGCGTTGCGCTTCACGCCGGTGTAGAACGCGTCGATCGGGATGAGCCGCGATCCGCGCACCGACTCGACCTCGACCTCGGCGCCGGCCGCGAGGAGGGCGGGGTGGGCGTCACCGGCCGGGGAGGCGGTGCCGAGGTTGCCGCCGACGCCGCCGCGGTTGCGGATCTGCGGGGAGGCCACGGTGTGCGAGGCGAGGGCCAGGCCCGGGAGCTCGCCGCGCAGGCTCTCCATGATCCGCGTGTACGGCACGGAAGCGCCGAGCCGCACGGTGTCCTCGCCGACCTCCCACTCGGTGAGGTCACCGATGCGGTTCAGGTCGAGCAGGTACTCGGGCCGCCGATGGTCGAAGTTGATCTCGACCATCACGTCGGTGCCGCCCGCGATGGGCACAGCGGTGGGGTGCTCGGCCTTGGCGGCGAGCGCCTCCTCCCAGCTGGCGGGGCGAAGGAAGTCCATGACCGGCTCTCTTCTTCGTCTTGGGGGTCGTACGGATCGAGCCAGATCGGGTGCGGCGGGCCCGGCTCGTTCATGTGGTGTTCACGCGGAATGGAGTCAGTACACAGCGGCGTACTCCGACGGGGTCAGTCACGGAAACCATGAAGGAGTTGGCTGGTCGCGGCCGTCATCTTGTAGATTCGTATGAACGGAGGTCCTCAGTAACCTCTATGTTTTCCTTCGGAAACATCCGATGCAGCCCTGCGGAACGTGCGACACGGCCCACGTGACCTGGGACACAGCCTCGGAGGCGGCAGCAGCCGCTCCCCACTCCACCGGACCCCTTCTCCATCGTAGATTTCGAGACACAGAACGGCGGCGACGAGAATGCGGCTGCGCGCACTGCTGGACACCGACGCGCTGGGCCTGCGGCTGCTCGGCGGCGAGGACGAACTGGACCGCACCGTGCGCGGTGTGATGACCACGGACCTGCGCGACCCCAGCCGCTACCTCTCCGGCGGGGAACTGGTCCTGACCGGCCTCGCCTGGCGCCGGGACGCCGCCG
Organism: Streptomyces sp. NPDC005303; assembly: GCF_040607335.1. Taxonomy (NCBI): domain Bacteria; kingdom Bacillati; phylum Actinomycetota; class Actinomycetes; order Kitasatosporales; family Streptomycetaceae; genus Streptomyces; species Streptomyces sp. NPDC005303. The sequence continues at coordinate 150,793 of NZ_JBEXGM010000017.1, forward strand.
ACTCGGAGCCTTTCGTACGACTCCTCGTGCAGGCCGGGGTGGTGGCGCTGGCGGCCGGCGAGGCGGAGCTGGGCGAGGTCCCGGAGGACCTGGTCGTCGCCTGCGCGCGGCACCGCCTCCCGCTGTTCGCGGTGCACGAGTCGGTGGCCTTCGCCACGATCACCGAGCATGTCGTCCGGCAGGTCTCCGGCGAGCGTGCGGGTGACCTGGCGGCCGTGGTGGACCGCCACCGCCGCATGATGACCTCGGGCCCGGCGGGCGGCGGCCCGGACGTGGTCCTCGACCTCCTGGGCTCCGACCTGGACCTGCGCGCCTGGGTCCTGTCCCCGACCGGCCGTCTGATCGCGGGCCCGAAGGTGGCGGGTCCCGGCCTGCCCGCGGACACCTGCGCGAAGCTCGCGGCGGAACACCTCGCCGCGGCCCGCACCGGGCGCCGAGGCCCCCACCGGGTCACGCTCGGCTCCTCGGCGTACTCCCTCTTCCCGATCCGCAGCAGCGGGCGGTCGCCCCAGGCCTCCAGGGACGTACGCGAGACGGTCCTGTCCGACTGGCTGCTGGCGGTGGAGGCGGATGCCGGTGACTGGCCGGAGGAGCGCCTGGACCTGCTCCAGGGCGTCACCCAGCTGATCGCCGTCGAGCGGGATCGCAGGGACGCGGCCCGCACGGTCCGTCGCCGCCTGGCCCAGGAGGTCCTGGAACTGGTCCAGGCAGGGGCGGCACCGGCCGAGATCGCCGCCCGCCTGCGGGTCGCCGCCCCGGTCCTCCTTCCCGGCCTCGGCGCCGCCCCCCACTGGCAGGTCGTGGTGGCGAGGGTCGAGTGGCAGGACGGGGAACTGGAGGGCGGCCCGATGGCGCAGTCCCTCCTGGAGGAGATCCTGGTGGACCCGTCGGCCACGGGCCCCGAACCCTCCGACCGCATAGCGGTGGCCCACACCGGCGACGAGGCGATCGCGCTGGTCCCCCTCCCCGCGGTCTCGACCGAGCACGACGGCTCGGAGTCGGGCATCCTGGCGGACGCGCTGCTCGCATCGGTCCGCGACCCCCTGTCGGCCGGCCTCGACGACGACGGCAGGGTCACCCTGGGCGTCAGCGCGTCGGTCCACTCCGCCGAGGGCCTCAGAGGCGCCCTGGAGGAGGCCCGGCACGCCCGCAGGGTGGCGGCCGCCCGCGTCGGCAGGGTCTGCGCGGCAGGCCACCAGGAGCTGGCCTCGCACGTCCTGCTGCTGCCCTTCGTGCCCGACGACGTACGCCGGGCCTTCACGGCCCGCCTCCTCGACCCGCTCCGCGACTACGACCGCCGCCACCGGGCCGAGCTGATCCCGACCCTGGAGGCCTTCCTGGACTGCGACGGCTCCTGGACCCGCTGCGCGACCCGCCTCCACCTGCACGTCAACACGCTGCGCTACCGCGTCGGGCGGATCGAGCAGTTGACGAGCCGCGACCTCTCGCGCCTCGAGGACAAGCTGGATTTCTTCCTGGCACTGCGGATGAGCTGAAACCTGTGAGCGCCCGGACTCCCACGACTTTGTGAATTCCTTCACCCACCCCCTTGGCCGGGCCCGTCGTTTCGTGCTGAGATGCCGCCACCACTCAAAGCTCGACGGCGCGCTCGGGGAGGGCAACGTGGCGCATACCGCCATGTCTGGTAACGGAACGACCGCCGGTGACGATCCACTCCAGACCGCGGTATGGCGGCTGCGCTCACGGGCCTGCTGGACCGACGCGGCCGCCCTGCTCCAACCGGTCACCGCACCGGCGGCCCTGCAGAGGGCGGCACTTCTGGTGGAACGCTGCCTGTACACGGAGCAGGGCTGGCCGGAGGCGGAGGATGCGCTGCGCACCGCCGAGGCGCTGGCCCACAGCGACGACGAACGGGGCGCGGCCGCTTGTGAACGGGGGCAACTTGCGTACGCCTCGACGCTCCACGGGGTCCGGGACCGGGCGGACGAGGCGCGGGCGGCGCTGGGTCGCGCGGCGGCGCTGATCCCTCCGGGGGCGGAGGGCAGGGCCCTGCTGGACTTCCGGCGGGGCCTGCTGGCGGAGAACCTGAGCCACGCTCCGCAGGCGGCCCGAGCGGCCTACCGCCGCGCCCACGCGGGTGCCACGGCCCAGTCCGACCCCCTGCTCCTGTCCTTCACCTGGCGCCACCTCGCGGGACTCGCCCTGCGGGAGGGGGAGTTGGCGGAGGCACGCCACGGCTTCGCCGAATCGCTGCGGATCCGGGAGGAGTTGGGGTACCTGGTCGGCACGGCACCGGCGCTCGCCTCACTGGCGGACGCGGAGGTGGAGCCGGAGGCTTCCCGACTGCGCGAGGAGGCGCGACGGTTGTACCGGTTGCTCGGGGGCGTACCTACGTGGCTGGCACGACAGTTGGCACCGCCGGCGGCTACGGCGTGAGGTGACGGGGGTCCGTAACCGGGCGCCTGAGGGGGTGCCGGGTCGGGTTGTCGGTCGAGCGCGAGCGGGTTGTGGCTGGTCGCGCAGTTCCCCGCGCCTCTGGGGGGGTGCAGTCACCCCCACCCCGAGCCGCCCGGCCACCCACCGCAGGCATCAGGGGCGCGGGGAACTGCGCGATCAGCCCCCACCGGCCCGCGGTGCACCCGACGGCCGAACCCGTGCAGCCGCCGCAGGCATCCCGCCCTCAGGACCCGCCCGCGAAATGCCCGCCCACCAGCCCCCGCACCACATCCAGATCGCGCGCGATCAACGCGTCCAGCAGTGCCGTGTGCTCCGCCGCGTCCGCGATCAGATCCGCCCGGCCCCGCGAGGCGGACCCACCCACCAGCGGCCACTGCGAACGGCGGTGCAAGTCCTCCGAGATCTGCACCAGTTGCTCGTTGCCCGACAGGGAAAGCATCGCGCGGTGAAACGTCCGGTCGGCCTCCGCGTACGTCGCCGGGCACCCCGACGACGCGGCCCGCACCGTCGCCTCCGCCACCGGCCGCAACTCCGCCCAGCGCTCCACCGGCACACTCCGCGCGAGCCGCAACACCACCGGCACCTCGATCAGCGCCCGCACCTCGGCCAGCTCCGCCAGTTCACGAGCCCCCCGCTCGACCACCCGGAACCCCCGGTTGGGAACGACCTCGACGGCCCCCTCCAGGGCGAGCTGCTGCATGGCCTCCCGCACGGGCGTCGCCGACACCCCGAACCGCTCCCCCAGCGCGGGCGCCGAGTACACCTCACCGGGCCGCAACTCCCCCGCGACCAGCGCCGTGCGCAGAGCGACGAGGATCTGCCCCCGCACCGAGGCCCGCTGCACGACAGGCCGAGGTATCGGCACCTCACTGTGCGTGTGCTCGCCCCGGACCCCGGAACCCCCCTCGACCGGCGAACGGGTCACACCGGACGCCCGCGACTGCGGCGGCACCCGGGCCTCCGCCACGGCCTGGCCCCTGTCCCGCGCCACGCTCCCCGTCCCGGCGGAGCCCTGCGCACCCTGCTTCACGGGCCCCTCCTCCGGACGTGTCAGTACTTCGGGTCATTAACGGCAGGATGTTACTCACCCGTCAAGCACCTTAGGCGCAGAACGCTCCAGTTCAAATCCCCGCACGGGTTGGTAAGGTAAGGCTTACCTCTATACGTCTGCGAATCGGTGGCCCCGCATGCCCACACCGCTGCCCGCACCCCGCTCGGCCGCCACGGCCGCCTATGCGCGGATGACCGAGGCCCTCCCGGTACTGACGGTCACGGAGCTGCCCGAGACCACCCCCCTCCCCACCACCGACGGCTGGGTCACCGCGTCCGCCCTCGCGAGGAACGCGTCCGCCCTGGACTCCTTCCTCGCCTGGGACGAGGAACAGGTCCTCAGGGACTACGCCAAGAACGGCCGCCCGGACGTGATCGCCGGCTTCGGGCTGCACCGCTACGCCTGGCCGGCCTGCCTCCTCTTCACCGCCCCGTGGTTCCTGCACCGTCGAGTCCCCCGCTACCCCGTGACACACGTCTCCTACGACCGCACCCGGGGCCCGATGGCCCTCGCCGTCCACCCCGGCCCGTTCGCCTGTCTCCCGGACGACCCGGCCGCAGCGCTCCCCGGCGCGTACACGGTCCCCGACGAGGAGTCCCTGCGCGCCGAACTGCGCGACGCGATCGCCGAGCACATGGAGCCGCTCCTCGCCGCCTTCGGCCCGCGCATGCGCCGCCGCGGCAGGGCCCTGTGGGGCATGGTGACCGACGAGATCGTCGAGGGCATCTGGTACGTCGCCGAACTCCTCGGCGAGCACGAGAAGCGCCGGGCCGAGCACGCGCTGGATCTCCTGCTGCCCGGGACGACGAAGCCCTACGCCGGCTCCCCGGCCTTCCGCGTGCTCGCCGGCCCGGACGGCAGGCCCCTGTCCACCCGGGACCGGATCAGCTGCTGCATGTACTACACACTGGATCCGGACGACACCTGCGCCACCTGTCCGCGCACCTGCGACACGGACCGGATCGCCAAGCTGACGGCGGCCGCAGCGAGTTGAGGACCCTTCAGGGGACCCCCGCCGCGGACACCGCTCCGGCGTCCCGTAAGATCAGCGCCGACCGGGACGCCCGTTCGGTTACAGGCAATTCACAATTTCCTCACTCGGCGCAGGAACTTTCCGAGGAACCACCCGTACGGGTAGTCTTATTCGAACTCAACTCCCGCCCCTCAAGCGGCAGTTCGAGCAGAACGCCGCCCTGGGCAACCCCTTGCACTTCCTTGGCGGCCTCTTGCCCCGAAAACGCCTGAGGGCCGTTGGGATTGGGCCACTATGGCGGGCGTTACGCCCTATCCCAATGCAAGGGACCCCAGATGAGACTGACCGACATATCGCTGAACTGGTTGCTTCCGGGCGCCGTACTGCTCCTGGGCATGCTGGCGGCGGTGGCGGTGCTCGCGCGGAGCAAGCGGTCCGGCGGGGAGCACGCGAAAGACGACTCGTGGGAGCGCAGCGAGGAGCGCCGCAGGCGCAAGGAAGCCATATACGGCACCGCGTCCTATGTCCTCCTGTTCTGCTGTGCGGCGGTGGCGGCCGCCCTCTCCTTCCACGGCCTGGTCGGCTTCGGCCAGGAGAACCTCGGCCTCTCCAACGGCTGGGAGTACCTGGTTCCGTTCGGCCTGGACGGTGCGGCCATGTTCTGCTCCGTCCTCGCGGTCCGCGAGGCCAGCCACGGTGACGCCGCTCTCGGCTCCCGGATACTGGTGTGGACGTTCGCGGGTGCCGCGGCCTGGTTCAACTGGGTGCACGCGCCCAGGGGTTTCGGTCACGACGGCGCGCCCCAGTTCTTCTCCGGCATGTCCCTCTCGGCGGCCGTGCTGTTCGACCGCGCGCTGAAGCAGACCCGCCGGGCCGCGCTGCGCGAGCAGGGTCTGGTGCCGCGTCCGCTGCCGCAGATCCGTATCGTCCGCTGGCTGAGGGCACCGCGTGAGACGTACAGGGCCTGGTCGCTGATGCTGCTGGAGAACGTGCGCAGCCTCGACGAGGCGGTGGACGAGGTCCGCGAGGACAAGCGTCAGAAGGAGGCGGCCCGTCTCAGGCGCCGCGAGCAGGAGCGGGTGGAGCGGGCGCAGCTCAAGGCGATCAGCCGGGGCCACCGCGGCTTCGTCGGCCGGGGCGGCGGGCGCCAGTTGGAGCAGCAGCCGCAGGCCGCCCTGGAGCGGGCCGCGACGGAACCTGCGATATCCAGCCCGGATCCGCTGCCCGTACGCCAGCGTCCTTCTCTCCAGCCCGTCCGCGGCTCTGAGTCGCACTCCGTCGATCTCACCGCGGAGGACGACACAATGGCCCTACCGCGTCTCGACTCGCTGGAGCGCAAACTCAAGGACCTTGAGCAGCAGTTCGGCTGAGGCGAAGGCCGAGGCCTGAAGGGCGCGGCCGAAAGGCCGGAGCACCATGGGAAGGGGGCGTGACCGACGCGGTCACGCCCCCTTCCCATGGTTCACGCGGCTCCGGCGTCGAGTTCGAACCAGACGGCCTTGCCCACGCCGTGTGCCCGTACGCCCCAGGCGTCCGCGAGGGACTGCACCAGGGCCAGGCCCCTGCCGTGCGTATGGTCGTCGGCGTCCGCTACGCGCACCCGGGGTATTCGGGCGACGAAGTCCCGCACCTCCACCCTCAGGGCTCGCGGTCCGACCGTGGCCGTGACGACAGCGTCGTGGTCGGTGTGCACGAGTGCGTTGGTGACGAGTTCGCTGGTGAGCAGTTCGGCTATCTCGGATCGTCCCGGCTTCCCCCAGTGCCGTAAGAGCTCGCGCAGGGCCCTGCGTGTCTCCGGTACGGCCCCCAGGTCCGCCCGCTCCAGTCGGCGCCGGAGCTGCGGCTGCTCCCAGGCGCTGTCGGTCTTCCCCTCCACTGTCTGTGCCGAGAAGGCCCCTGCTGCCGTGGGACCGCCTCCTCGTGCCTGCCTCTTCATGACCCCCGCCTGCGTGCCGATGTCGGTTTCCCTCCTGCTCGAACACGTTCACGGGGATCCATGCCCCCCTTGTTCGTGCGGCAGTCATGTCGAATCCTCAACGACCAGGTGTTCGGCCACGTTTGCGGTGGCGACCACGGTCACGCCGACAGGGCGGACGCATCCCGGCCGCGCGCCGCGAACCGCCGTGCGCGCCGGAGCAGTTCGGATGAAGCGGCGGTCCGCACGGGCGGCCCGTCATGCGGTGCCTGTGCCGCTGGTTCCCGCCGACTGGCATGTGCCCGGCGAACCGAGTGCCGGTCCCACCGCATGTCGTGGTCGGCGCCGATCCCTTCGCGGACGGAAAGCTCTGGGAAAGCACCTGGTAGGCGGGGTGATGCCGAGCAACGGAAGGCGTCGGCGGATCAGGACGGCCAGGTGGGGACCGCCCCCGGATGCACACATACCCGAGCCGCCTCCAGGTGAGGAGCCTGCCGTACGACCGACCGCGCGGCCCCCTGAACGGCGTGCACCCCCGCCACCGGCGCCCGTCGATCGGGGCCCGGTGAGCGGGGGTGAGCCGGCGCATCCGTTTCCTCGGTGGACCTTGGTCCCGAAGTGCCGTAGGGCTCCTGGCCCACCTGGCTCCGGGACACCGGGACCGCCCGGCATGCGCCGATCCGCCGACTCCGTGCTGTCGACCTCGTCGTAGCCGGCGAAGAGTTGGGACAGCAGGGAAACTGGCCTGAATCCGCTGCTACTTGCTCCCGATTCCCTTGGCGCCGATGTGCAGGATCTTGTGGCTGCCGCGGGTCATGTCGACGACGAGGGTGCTGGTCTGGCCGGCGCTCCAGGTGAGGGTGACCACGGCCTCGGTGCGGGCGGCGGTGGTGCCGTTGTCGGTGACCTTCCAGGCGAGGGGCACGTTCTGGGCGCGCAGGACGCCGTCGGCGTGCTCCTTCTCCTCCCAGGCGTTCAGTTCCTTCTGGAAGGCGGGCGTGAGGTAGTGGGCGCGGAGGGCGTCCTGGAGTTCGCCGCCGCCCTCGTCGGTCACCGCGTCGATGTAGGCGCCGTAGAAGTCGGCGATGCGTGTGATGTTGTCGGAGGGCTTGCCGCTGACGCTGCGCGGTGCTCCGGCGGAGGCCTGGGCGGTGACGCCGAGGCCGAGGGCCAGGGCGAGGCCGAGGGCCAGGGTGGTGCGGCGGGTCGCCTTGGTCGTGTTCATCTGTGTTCCCCGTTTTCTTTCGGCTGCTGCTGGTGATGGTGTGGTGGTCCGTGCGGGGCCGCCCGCCCGACCCCCGTGCGGGAGGGCGGCCCCGCTGCTCAGTGGAGCTTGTTCACCGCGGTGGCGGTCGTCTTCTTGAAGGCCTTCACCGGGGCGTCGGCGAAGTCGCCCATCTGGGACCACTCCACGACGGTGACGGTCCGGTCGTCCCGGCCGACGGACAGCAGGCGGATGTCGGTGGCACCGTACGAGTACTCCGTGTGCAGACCGTGCACCCGGGCGCCCTCCTCGACCGCGACCTTGCCGTAGTCCTTGTACGTCGCCTCGAGTTCCGGGTCGCCCTGTTCGAGGCGGTCCGCGCAGGTGCGGATCTCCTTGTTCATACGGGTGGCGAGGGCCGCGGCCTTGGCCTTGGTGCCGACCTCGATGGTCAGCTGGCGGGCGCTGGTGTCCAGGTCGGTGCGGAAGTCGCGGTACCGGGAGTCGTAGCCCGGCAGCGCGTCCTTCAGACAGAGCTGCAGTTCGTCCGGGACGCCGTCGGTCACCTTGCCCGCCGTCCAGGGGGACGAGGGGTGCGGCGGGAGGTCGCCGGCCGAGAGGAACCTGGGCGCGGCCGGCGCGGCCCCGGCCTGCACGGCGAGTGTGACGCCCAGCGCGAGGCCGGTGAGAGAGAGTACGGTGAGCGCGCCTGCTCGACTGCGCTTGGGCATGAGAGTCCCCCGTGAGATACGTGCATGAGTGTGGGATGCCACCACGACGCCGGATGGTCGGTCCGGCCCGGTCGGTGTGACACCAAGAGCATCAGCGGTCACACCGGGCGGATGCAACATGGGACACGGGATCCGTCGGCATGGAACCATCCCAGGGCGTCTGACGTGCAGGTACAGGGAGTGCCTGGGATGCGGGATCAAGGGGGAGAGCGTTGTCGGCACCGGAATTACAGGACGATGTCCAGGAGTTCGCGGCCCTGCTGCGGCGGCTGAAGGAGCGCACGGACCGCAGTTACGGTTCGCTGGCCCGGCGGCTGAACATGAACACCTCGACCCTGCACCGGTACTGCGCGGGCGACGCCGTACCGGTCGACTTCGCACCGGTGGAGCGGTTCGCCGCGCTGTGCGGGGCATCGGCCGAGGAGCGGATGGAACTGCACCGGCTGTGGCTGTCGGCGGTGGCGGCGAGGCAGCGGCCTCGGACCGCGGAGACGACGGAACCGGCGGAGCCGGTGGAGACGACAGAGTCGTCGGAGACCCTCGTCGTGCCGACCGCGGCAGGGGGAGAGCCGCGCGCGGAGGCGTCCGGTGGGCCGGGCTCGGAGCGCGAGGACGAGCGACCGGGCGACCGTGAGGGTGCGCCGGACACCAGGCAGGTGACGGCGTCCGCTCGTCCGCCGCGCCCCTGGTACCGCCGCCGGCGTTTCCTCGTCACCGCGGCCGCCGTCGTGGTCACTCTCGCCACCCTGGGCAGTCTTTCGGCGCTGCCGTCCGGCCGTCCCGCCTCGGACAAGGTGGCCCAGGCTCCTGACCCCTCGTCCCGGACGACCGCGTCGGGCCTGCCCCGCCATTCCGGTTCGCCGTCACCGAGTCCCTCCGCCACGTCCGCCTCCCCCTCCGCCGAGGCCACCCGGACACGCCCCTCCGCTTCGGCGTCCCACGGCGGCGGCACCTCGAAGGAGGGCGCGGGGGCCGGGCCGCGGGGGACTTCCGTCGGCACTCCCCTGACCTGGAGCGCGAACTCCCAGATCTGGGAGGGCAGCTGCGGTCACGACTACGTCATCGACAAGCCGCCCTCCGAGGTGCCCCCGCCCCCGCTCGTGCAGGACGCCGGGATCTGGGCGGCCACGCAGGGCGCGATCCACGGGCGGGAGACGAAGGTGCAGATCACCGTGCAGGGACGGTCGTCCACGGCCGTCGTCCTGGAGGCGCTCCGCGTCCGGATCACGGGCCGCGGCTCCCCGGCACCAGGTATCGACTACTCCATGGACCAGGGCTGCGGCGGCGGGATCACCCCCCGCGGCTTCGACGTGAACCTGGACATCGACCGCCCCGTCACCCACCCGGTCGCCGGCAACGAGACCGGACAGACCGTCCCCGCGGTGCAGTTCCCCTACCGCGTCTCCGCCACGGACCCGGAGGTGCTGCTGGTCACCGCGACGACGCAGACCTACGACTGCAACTGGTACCTCGAACTCGACTGGTCCTCCCAGGGCCGTACCGGCACGGTCCGCATCGACGACCACGGCCGCCCGTTCCGCACGACCAGCACCAAGGGCCTGAACCGTCTCTGGTACGGCACGAACAGTGCCGGTGAGCGGGCGTGGGTGCCGTCCGGCACCTAAGGCCTTACTGCCGCGGAGCCCACCCGGTGAGCCGTGCCGTCGGCGTCCACGTAGGTGAACTCCCGCAGCCCGTAAGGCGTGTCGGCCGGCTCGACGAAGCGGCCCTCGACGCCGGACGCGGCCCACTCGGCGTGGACGGCGTCGGCATCACTCACATAGAGGTAGACGACGGCTCCGGTGCGCAGCGGGTCGTGCTCGGACCATTCGCTGAGGTGGATCGAGACCGACCCCCGCTCGACGAAGCCGTACCGCTGTGGACCGTCGTAGGCACGCGCGGCGAAGCCCAGCCGTCGGTAGCGCTCCAGGGCAGCGTCGAGGTTCCGGACCGGGACGACGGGCGCGACTTCGGTGAAGGCGATTTCCGGCATACGCCCAGTCTGGCATCCACGGGCTCCTCAGGGCCGTGGCATGTTGCGGAGGTTGGAGCGGGCCATCTGGAGCATGCGGCCCACTCCGCCGTCCAGGACGATCTTCGAGGCGGACAGGGCGAAGCCGGTGACCATCTCGGCGCTGATCTTCGGCGGGATGGAGAGGGCGTTGGGGTCGGTGACGATGTCGACGAGGGCCGGGCCCTTGTGCTTGAAAGCCGACTTCAGCGCCCCGGCCAGGTCCTTGGGCTTCTCGACGCGCACGCCGTAGGCCCCACAGGCCTGGGCCACGGCCGCGAAGTCGGGGTTCTTGTTGGCGGTGCCGTAGGAGGGGAGACCGGCGACCAGCATCTCCAACTCGACCATGCCGAGCGAGGAGTTGTTGAACAGGACGACCTTCACGGGGAGGTCGTACTGCACGAGGGTCAGGAAGTCGCCCATCAGCATGGAGAATCCGCCGTCGCCGGACATCGACACGACCTGTCGCTTCCGGTCGGTGAACTGCGCCCCGATGGCCATCGGCAGGGCGTTGGCCATCGACCCGTGCGAGAACGAACCGATCACACGGCGACGGCCGTTGGGTGTGATGTACCGGGCGGCCCACACATTGCACATGCCGGTGTCGACGGTGAACACCGCGTCGTCGTCAGCGAGTTCGTCCAGTACGGAGGCCACGTACTCGGGATGGATCGGGACGTGCTTCTCGACCTTGCGGGTGTACGCCTTGACGACCCCTTCGAGCGCGTCGGCGTGCTTCTTGAGCATCTTGTCGAGGAAGCGCCGGTTGTTCTTCTCCCGCACTCGGGGCGTCAGACACCGCAGGGTCTCCTTCACATCACCCCAGACGGCGAGGTCGAGCTTGGAGCGGCGGCCCAGGTGCTCGGGACGCACGTCGACCTGGGCGATCTTGACGTCGTCGGGGAGGAAGGCGTTGTACGGGAAGTCGGTGCCGAGCAGGATCAGCAGGTCGCACTCGTGGGTCGCCTCGTAGGCGGCGCCGTAGCCGAGCAGCCCGCTCATGCCCACGTCGAAGGGGTTGTCGTACTGGATCCACTCCTTGCCCCTGAGGGCGTGCCCCACGGGGGACTTGACCTTCTCCGCGAACTCCATGACCTCGGCGTGCGCGCCCGCCGTTCCGCTGCCGCAGAACAGCGTGACCTTGTCGGCGGCGTCGATCATCTCGACGAGCTTGTCGATCTCGGCGTCGCCGGGGCGGACGCTGGGCCGGGAGGTGACGAGGGCGGTCTCGGCGGCCTTCTCGGGGGCGGGCTCGTCGGCGATGTCGCCGGGGAGGGAGACGACGCTGACGCCGGAGCGGCCGACGGCGTTCTGGATGGCGGTCTGCAGCAGCCTCGGCATCTGCTTCGGGCTGGAGATCAGCTCGCTGTAGTGGCTGCACTCCTGGAAGAGACGGTCCGGGTGGGTCTCCTGGAAGAAGCCGAGGCCGATCTCGCTGGAGGGGATGTGTGAGGCGAGGGCGAGTACCGGGGCCATGGAGCGGTGGGCGTCGTAGAGGCCGTTGATGAGGTGCAGGTTGCCGGGCCCGCAGGAGCCGGCGCACGCGGCCAGTTTCCCGGTGATCTGTGCCTCGGCGCCCGCGGCGAAGGCGGCGGTCTCCTCGTGCCGTACGTGGACCCAGTCGATGGCGGCATTGCGGCGGACCGCGTCCACGACCGGGTTGAGGCTGTCGCCGACGACGCCGTAGAGGCGTTTCACTCCGGCCTTGACGAGGATGTCCACGAACTGTTCGGCGACGTTCTGTTTGGCCATGGATCCATGCACCCCTTCGGTCTCCTTGGGTCCATCAATCCACACTGGCCGCTATCACGCCTCCCAAACAGCGGCGGCTGTACGGTCGTCGGCGTATCCCTTGACCCGGACTTGGGAGTCGGCGAGGAACGAGGCGAGACCGGGCGGAGGCCCGGACCACCTTCTGGTGAGGTACTCGCACAGTTCGGGCTCGCCGCGCAGGGGGTCGGCGAGGCCGCCGGTGCACATCAGGAGGGTGTCACCCGGGCGGGCGACGGAGGCGCGGAAACGGAAGGCTTCGCGCGGCGGTTCGGGTGCGGGTTCGTAGGGGCTCGGGGGCGTCGGGATGCCGAGGTCCATGGTGAGGCGGTCGCCGTCGGGGGTCTCGGAGGGCAGCGAACCGAAGCCGACGACCGGTTCGCCGGTGACATCGGTGATCCGGGGTTCGATGTCGTGCCATTCGCCGTCGCGGAGGCGGAAGAGGCCGCCCACGCCGACGCCGAAGAACACGCGGACACGGCAGTCCGGGTCGGCGGGCAGAAGCAGACAGCGCAGGGTGGCGGCGTACTCCTCCGGGTCGATGCCCTGTTCCACGGCGCTCGCCCTGAGCTTGCCGAGACTGCGGTCGGTGAGCCGGTGCAACCCGGACTTGAGGTCACCTCGGCGGGCGGCGCCGATGTCCTGCGCGAGCCGGGCATGGCTGCGTCCGACGGCCCTCCCGATCCAGTGACATGCCTCGGCGGCGGCACGGTGGGCGCCGGGGGTGGCACGGGCGCCGGTGGCCATGGCGACGAGGATCAACGCCTGCTCGCCGGTGCCGAAGCGGGCGGTGAGCAGGGAGTCCCGCCGGGGCTCGCCCCGGAATCTGGCCGAGTCCCCGCGCACGGACACGGCCCGCAGCGTGCAGGCCCCGTACCTGGCCCCGTCCAGGACGGTGTCCGCCACCAGGTCGTCGAGTTCGTCGGGGTCGGCGGGCGGGAGGGCGGTGGGTTCGGCGTCGTAGGTGGGCGGACCGGAACCGACGAAGCCGACGGGAGTGGGAGGGAGTGTGGGGAGGTCCAAGCGGGTGGCGGTACGGGGTGTCTGTGGGGCGGGGCCGGATTCGTCCTGGCGGGGCGCGCTGTCCTGACCGTGACCGGAGGGCTCGGGCATGGGGTTGGGCTGGGTGGAGCCGGGGCCGGTGGGGGGTGGTGGTGGGACTGCAGGGGGGTCCTGGGCGGGGCGGGCGTCGGGGGCGGGGCCTGGGCCCGCAGCGGGGCGGGGATCGGGGAGGCGGCGGGCGTCGGGAGCGGGGCGGGGGTCGGGGACGGGGCCTGGCTCCGCAGGGGGGCGGGGGTCTGGGACGGCGTGGGGGTCGGGGGCAGGGACTGTGCCCGCAGCGGGGCGCGGGTCGGAGGCCGGGCGGGGGTCTGGGACGGCCTGGGCCTCGGGGGCGGGGGCGGGGGCGGGGGCGGGGGCTGGGTCGCCTGGAGCAGCCCACCAGTCACTTACGCCGCGCTGTGCACCGGCCTCACCTCGCTCCGAGGGCCCTGGAGGACTCTCGGCGCGGCGAGGGGTCGGCGCGTCCTCGGCGCGGCCGGCGGGGGTTGTGGTGGCGGGGTCGGGGCCTCGCCCGGAGTCACCCTCATCGGGGACGGCACCGTCCGGGCCGCGCTCACCCGGGACGCCTCCGCGGAAGCCGGGCCCACGGGTGTCACCACGGCCGGGTGGGACGGGCCGGTCGCCGGCAACCTGCGCCGGACTCGCATCGGCACCTTCCCGCGGCACCGACCCTCCCGGGTCCCCGGCGCCGGGCGCGACGGCCCGGTCGGCATCCTGTGGTGGCGGGGGTGGAGCCGCGGGGCGAGGTGGGGCGGAGGGGGGCGGGGGTGCCGCCGTGGGGCGCCTCGGGGGTTCGGTCGGCGTACGTGAGGCCGGAACGTTCGTGGCCGGGGGCGTCTCCGTGGACGCACGCCCACCGGGCGCCGAGGGCGTCCGGTCCTCGGGGGCGCGCTCGACGAAGCCGGGTGGCTTGGGGCCGGGCGGGAAGGACGCGGGTGTGTCCGGGGGCGGTTCCCACGGGGCTCTGCGCCGGCCCGTCGAGGGAGCCGTCGCGTCGGAGACGCCTGTCCGCGGCGCGGGTACCCCGGTACCGGGCCGAGGACTCTGCTCGTCCACAGCACCCGGCCCGGACCCGTCCCGCACTGTCCCCGCCGCCGAGGCGAAGCGGTCGTCCAGGGTGTCCGGGGCCCGTGTGGGGCCCGTGTCGTCGGTGGAGTCGTACAGCTGCCCCCACCAGTCGTCCTCGTGACCGGTGGGCCTTCCCCCCTGCTGGCTCATGCCCCCAATTGTCCACTGCGCGGGCCTTATGGAAACGGGGCATCCCGAAAATCAAGTGCCACCACGCGCATCGAACGGCCTGGCGAGTGAACCGTCGAACTCGTGTTGCTCAAAGAGGTCGCCCCGACAGCTCGCCCCGGCATGACAACCGCGCGGTCGGGGTGACGAACCGGCTGATCTGCGCCTCCAGCCGCCCGGGGGCACCCTGGACGCATGGGAGTGTGGGACCTCCTGCTGGTGGGCCTGGTCATGCTGTTCGGCCTGGTCGGGGTTCTGGTGCCCGGCGTGCCGGGGTCGTGGCTCGTGTGGTCCGCGGTCCTGTGGTGGGCGCTGAAGGATCCGCAGCCGGTCGCGTGGAGCGTCCTCGTGGGGGCCACGGTCGCCCTGTTCCTCTCCCAGGTGGTGCGCTGGTCGCTGCCGCCGCGCCGGCTGCGGGCGAGCGGGGCCACCCCGCGCATGGGGGTGTACGCGGGGGTGGGCGCGTTCCTCGGCTTCTTCCTGATCCCCGTGCTCGGCGCGATCCCCGGGTTCATGGGCGGCATCTACGTCTCCGAGCGCCTGCGCCTCGGCCGCCACCGGGAGGCGAAGGCCGCCCTGCGCACGGCGATGCGCTCGGGCGGCTCCAGTGTGCTGGCGGAACTGTTCACCTGTCTGCTCATCATGGGCGCGTGGCTGGGGGCGGTGCTGTGGGGATGACGTAGGGCCACAGTCCGAGACAGGCCTAGGGTCTGTCCGCAATGTCAGGGGAGCCAGAGTCGTAGGCAGGCGAGGGTGACCAGGGCCTGGTAGTGGCGGGCGAGTTTGTCGTAGCGGG
>NZ_JBEXGM010000018.1:0-85016 GCF_040607335.1 Streptomyces sp. NPDC005303
TGGAAGACGCACGACGTTGTGGGCCTGACGCGTATGTTGTGCGCCAGTGTAGTGGCGCGGCGGAGGTCGTCTTGCGCCTCCACGGAAGGATCACCGGGCGCCCCCCTTGGTCATACGACCGCTCAGTGGCGCACTGCCTCGGCGTGCTCCGGCAGATGGGCCGCGACCACGCGCTCCCGCCCGGACGGCACGCTCGCGCGCCGTCGGTCCACGACCGTGGCCACCGTGGCGACGCCGAGGCCGAGCACGGCCAGGGCGGCGCCCGTCAGGGCCGGGGACGTCGCGCCGAGGCCCGCGGCCAGGGCGAGGCCGCCGATCCAGGCGCCGCCGGCGTTGGCCAGGTTGAAGGCGGCCTGGTTGGCGGAGGAGGCCAGGGAGGGGGCGGCCTGCGCCTTCTCCATGACCATCAGCTGGAGCGGGGAGCCGGTGACGAAGGCCGCCGTACCCAGGAGGACGACCGCGGTCGCCGCGCTCCACTGCGTCGACATCAGCACCGGGAACAGGGCCAGGACCACGACCAGCGAGGTCAGGCCGCCGAACAGGGTGCCGCGCAGCGAGTGGTCGGCGAGGCGTCCGCCGAGCAGGTTGCCGGCCGTCGCTCCCACGCCGAACAGGGCGAGCAGAAGCGTCACGCTGGAGTCGGCGTACCCGGCCGCGTCCGTGAGCATCGGCGTGATGTAGCTGTACGCGGAGAACAGCGCGCCGAAGCCGGCGACCGTCGTGCCGAGTGCCAGCCAGACGGGCAGCGACTTCAGGGCGACCAGTTCGCGGCGCAGGCCCACCGCCGGGGCGTGCGCGTGGTCGTGCGGGATGAGGAGCGCCAGGGAGGCTATCGCCGCCAGGCCGATCGCGCTGACGCCGAGGAAGGTCGCCCGCCAGCCCAGGTGCTGCCCCATGAGGGTGGCGACGGGCACGCCCGCGATGTTGGCGAGGGTCAGGCCGAGGAACATCAGGGACACCGAGCGGGCCTTGCGTTCCGGCGCCACCAGGCCCGTGGCGACGACCGCGCCCACGCCGAAGAAGGCGCCGTGCGGCAGCCCGCTCAGAAAGCGGGCCGCGAGCAGCCAGTGCTCGCCGGGGGCGAGGGCGGAGAGCGCGTTACCGGCCACGAAGAGTCCCATCAGGCCGATGAGGACCTTGCGACGGGACATCCGGGCCGTGACCGCGGCGAGCAGCGGGGCGCCGATCACCACGCCCAGCGCGTACGCCGAGACCAGGTGGCCGGCGGTGGGGATCGAGATGCCCAGGTCGTCCGCGACATCGGGCAGCAGGCCCATCATCACGAATTCGGTGGTGCCGAGACCGAAAGCGCCGACGGCCAGTGCGAGCAGGGCCAGAGGCATAAAGAGGTCGAGCCTTTCAGGGGAGAGCGGAGTTCCGTACCTAGCGTATGTTCATTTACGGAACAAAGACCGCTTCCCCAGGCTTCCCACGGGTTACGACGAGGTGGCAAGGCTCACACGGGCCGCGACCGGCAGATGGTCACTGCCGGTCGCGGGCAGCGTCCACGAGCTCACCGGCTCCACGCCCTGCACCATGATCTGGTCGATTCGCGCCATCGGGAACGACGCCGGCCAGCTGAACCCGAACCCGCTGCCCGCCGCGCCCTGCGTGGACCGCATCTGGGAGGTGACCGCGTTGAGCGCCCGGTCGTTCATCGTGCCGTTGAGGTCGCCGAGCAGGATCTTGCGCGGGAGCTTCTCGTCGGCGATGGCCTCGCCCAGCGCGTCGGCGCTCTTGTCGCGCTGCCGGGCGGTGAACCCGGCCTCCATCTTCACCCGTACGGACGGCAGATGGGCGACGTACACCGCGACCTGACCGTCCGGGGCGGCCACCGTGGCGCGCATGGCACGGGTCCAGCCCAGCTTGATGTCGACCGCCTTCACCCCGGTCAGCGGGTCCTTGCTCCACAACCCCACGGTGCCCTCGACCGCGTGGTACCGGTACGTCGACGCCAGCGCCTTCTCGTAGACCGGCACCGCCGAGGCGGTCAGCTCCTCCAGCGCCACCACGTCCGCGCCGGAGGCGGCCACGTCCCGGGCGGTGCCGGACGGGTCGGTGTTGTCGGCGTTGACGTTGTGGGTGGCCACCGTCAGGTCGCCGCCGGTGGCGGACTTGTCGGAGAGCAGCCCGCCGAAGAGGTTCAGCCACACGGCCGCCGGGAGCAGCACCGCGATCAGCGCGATCGCGGACCTGCGCAGGAAGCCGAGCAGGAGCAGCACCGGGACGAACACGCCCAGCCACGGCAGGAAGGTCTCGGTGAGACTGCCGAGGTTGCCCACGCGGTTCGGGATCTGCGCGTGCAGCAGCATCACCAGGGCGACGATCACCGCGAGGGCGGTCAGGACCAGGCCCCGGCGCCAGATACGGCGGTCACCGCGCCAGCCGGAGAGGGGACGGCCGAACAGGCGCCGGAACCGGTCTCTGCGGTGCTCGGGTCCCGAGCCGCTGTCCGCCGTCTCCGTCACGTATGCCTGCTGCGCCATACCGTCGCCTCACTGCCTGCCGTGCACACCGTTCGCCCCGCTGCCGTGGGGCCTCAAACACCCCGTACGACCCTAGGGGATGATCGGCTTCCATCTCGTCGTCCCAGGACGACCGTACGGGGGCGATGACGTACAAGTCGCCTTTCCGGGTTCCCCGTCCCGGCGGGGAAAGCGCCCTCTGTGACGAAACGCGCACACTAGGAACTGACGGGGCGTAGGCCTTCGAGGACGGTGTCGACGATCTGTTCGGACAGGCCCTCCGGCAGGGCGGCGTTGGGCTGCATGATGGTGCGGAACAGCATGGGTCCGATGAACAGGTCGTTGACCAGCTCGACGTCGATGTCCGTGCGGAGTTCGCCGTTGGCCTGTCCCCGGCGCAGGATGGCTACCTGCTTGCGGCGCCGGGGGGCGACGACGATCGCGTGGTACGCGTCCCAGACCTTCGGGCTGCTCTTCATCTGGGCGAAGACACTGTGCAGCAGCGCCGAGGACCGGGCCATCAGCCCGCGCTGCCGCAACTGCTCGAGCAGCGCCACGAGATCGTCGCGCATCGAGGTGCCGGGCAGTTCGGCGTCCGGGGGCTCGGCGGTGCGCACGACGTCGACGAAGAGCTCCTCCTTGCCGTTCCAGCGACGGTAGATGGTGGCCTTGCCGACGCCCGCGGTCCGGGCGATGCGCTCGATGGAAAGCTCCGCGAGCGGTACGCCGTCCTCCAGCAGCTTGATGACGGCCTCGATGATGGACCGCTCCACGGCCTCACTGCGGGGCCGCCCCCGTACGGCCCCCCTCTGCCTGGACTGACTCTCCGCGAGGCCGCTCACGTCGCTTGGTCCTCTCTGTGGGATGGAGGTCTGTGGGATGGGGGTGATTCTCCCTGGTCCACGGCTTGGCAGGTGGGGCGGGGGAGGGAGTTCGGCTCTCCTCCCCGGCGGGGTCGGCCCGCCGCCGGTTCGAACACCGCCCGGGCCGGCGGCACTGCTCCCGACCGGCCTGCTCCGCGCGGCCCGGTGGGGCACCGTCCTGTCGGTGCCCCGGGGCGGCTCACTCGCCGGCGGGCACCAACTCCTGCTCCTCCTGGCCCGGCTGACGCTCCTTCGGGCGGCCCGGCAGGTACAGGGCCACCACCAGGGCGCCGACCAGGGCCACGCCCGCTCCCCACAGCGCGGTGACGTGCATCGCGTGCAAGAAGGCGTCGTTGGCCGGCCCGACCAGGGCGTCGCCCCGGGGGCCGAGCTTCGCGGCGACGCCGAGCGTGGCCTCGATGGACTCGCCCGCGGTGTGCCGTACGCCTGCCGGAACCGCTCCGAGATGGGACTCGATGCCGTTGCGGTAGGCCGTGGAGAGCACCGAGCCGAGGACGGCGATGCCGAGCGCGCCGCCGACCTGCCGGAAGGTGTTGCTGAGCGCGGACGCGGAGCCGGCCTTCTCGCGCGGCAGGGCCTGCATGATGACGACGCTGGTCGGCGTCATGATGTGCGCCATGCCGGTGCCCATGAGGAAGAAGATCACCTCGAGGAGCCAGATCGGTGTGTCCGCCTCCAGCACCGCGAACGCGCACAGCATCGCGGCGATCAGCAGCATGCCGCCCGTCGTCGTCGCCCGGTTGCCGAAGCGGTCGACGACCAGCCGGGCGCGCGGCGCGAAGATCAGCTGCGCGGCGGCAAGCGGCAGCATGAGCAGACCGGTCTGCAGCGGCGAGTAGCCCCGCACGCTCTGGGTGTAGAAGACCGAGAAGAAGGTCACGCCCATCAGCGCGAAGAACACCAGCCCTATGGCGCCGATCGCGGCCGAGAACACCTTGTTCTTGAAGTAGGTGACATCGATCGACGGGTGGTCGCTGCGCTTCTCGAACACCACGAACGCGACGAGCACGGCAAGACCGGCACCGATGGTGGCCAGTACGGTCGCGTCCGTGAAGTCGGCGAGCTGGCCGCCCTTGATGATGCCGTAGACGAGCAGGACCAGGCCGACGACCGACAGCACGACACCGATGGGGTCGATCCGGCCGGGGTTCGGGTCGCGCGAGTCGGGCACCAGCCACAGCATCAGCCCGAGGGCGAGCACCACGATCGGCACGTTGATGAGGAAGACCGAGCCCCACCAGAAGTGGTCGAGGAGCACACCGCCGGTGATCGGCCCGATGGCGATGGCGAGTCCGACGCCACCCGCCCAGATACCGATGGCCTTGGGCTGCTCCTCGCGCTCGAAGACGTTCATCAGGACGGCGAGCGTGGCCGGCATGACGAACGCCGCGCCGAGGCCCATCAGCGCGCGGAAGGCGATCAGCTGGTCCGGCGAGCCGGAGAAGGCGGCGAGTGCGGAACCGGCGCCGAACACGAACAGGCCGCCCAGCAGCACCTTCTTGCGGCCGAGCCGGTCACCCAGCAGGCCCGCGGTGAACAGCAGGCCGGCGAAGACCAGGGTGTAGGCGTTGATCGCCCACTCCAGCTCGCTCTGGGTCGCGCCCAGGCCGGTCGGCGCGGGGGTCGAGATCGTCTTGATCGCGACGTTCAGGATCGAGTTGTCGAGCACCACGATCAGCAGGCTCAGCATCAGTACGCCGAGAATCGCCCAGCGGCGCCGGTGCACCGCCTCCGGTACTCGGGAGTCAGGGACTGCGGTAGTCATGCGTACGAGAGTAACCTCATTACGATACGGAACCGTCTCGTATCGTAAGTCTTTACCTAGACCTTACGTGCCTGAACGGTCACACCTACCACCTCTGGCCCTCTCTGGCACGAGGTGCCACCATGTAGGTGATCCGGGGACGCCGTGAGGGCGCCTCGAGATGACGTAAGGAGCCGTTGCAATGACGCAGCTTTCGGCTGCCCACGACAAGCCCTCCGACGGCAGCAAGGCGCTGTACGGGGGCAAGGGCACGCGCCGCATCACTGTCAGGGACATCGCGCTCGCCAAGGAACGCGGCGAGAAGTGGCCCATGCTCACCGCCTACGACGCCACCACCGCGTCCGTCTTCGACGAGTCCGGCATCCCGGTCATGCTCGTCGGCGACTCGGCGGGCAACTGCCATCTCGGGTACGAGACCACCGTGCCCGTCACCATGGACGAGATGACGATGCTGTCGGCGGCCGTCGTACGGGGCACCTCGCGCGCCCTGATCGTCGGCGACCTGCCCTTCGGCTCGTACCAGGAGGGCCCGGTGCAGGCGCTGCGCTCGGCGACCCGGCTGGTCAAGGAGGCGGGCGTCGGCGCGGTGAAGCTGGAGGGCGGCGAGCGCTCCCACGAGCAGATCCGCCTGCTCGTCGAGTCCGGCATCCCGGTCATGGCCCACATCGGTCTGACCCCCCAGTCCGTCAACGCCATGGGCTACCGCGTCCAGGGCCGCGGCGAGGAGGCGGCCCAGCAGCTGCTCCGGGACGCGAAGGCGGTCCAGGACGCGGGCGCGTTCGCGGTCGTTCTCGAGCTGGTCCCGGCGGAGCTCGCGGCCGAGGTCACCCGGGTCCTGCACATCCCGACGGTCGGCATCGGCGCGGGCCCCGAGACCGACGCGCAGGTCCTCGTCTGGACCGACATGCTCGGCCTCACCGGCGGGCGGGTCCCGAAGTTCGTCAAGCAGTACGCCAACCTGCGCGAGGTGATGTCCGGCGCGGTCAAGGCCTTCGCGGAGGACGTCGTCGGTGGAACGTTCCCGCTGGAGGAGCACTCCGTCCACTAGGGCCCACGGCCCCTCAGAACCACAGTGGCACCAAAGCGCCCCGCCGATCTTCCCCCGTCGGCGGGGCGCCCTCTGTTCAGGACAGGAACCGGCCTGCCGCGCTAGTCGAACCGCTCCAGATCCCGCAGCCAGGCCCTCGCCGAACTGTCCGACGGTGCCCGCCAGTCGCCGCGCGGCGACAGGGAACCGCCCGCCGAGACCTTCGGGCCGTTCGGCATCGCCGAGCGCTTGAACTGGGCGAAGGCGAAGAAGCGCTTGCAGAACACCTCCAGCCACCGCCGGATCTCCGGCAGGTCGTATGTGCCGCGCTTGGCCTCGGGGAAGCCGGGCGGCCACTCACCCGCGTCGACGTCGTGCCAGGCGTGCCAGGCCAGGAAGGCGATCTTCGAGGGCCGGAAGCCGTAGCGCAGGACGTGGAAGAGCGTGAAGTCGTGCAGCGCGTACGGGCCGATCTTCGACTCGGTGGACTGCATCTCCTCGCCCGGCACCAGCTCCGGGCTGATCTCGGTGTCCAGGATCGCGGCGAGGATCTCGCCGGTCTCCTCGTCGAACTGCTCGCTGCTGATCACCCAGCGGATCAGATGCTGCATCAGCGTCTTCGGCACGCCCGAGTTGACGTTGTAGTGGCTCATCTGGTCGCCCACGCCGTATGTGGACCAGCCGAGTGCCAGCTCGGAGAGGTCACCGGTGCCGAGCACGATGCCACCGCGCTGGTTGGCCAGCCGGAACAGGTAGTCGGTGCGCAGGCCCGCCTGGACGTTCTCGAAGGTGACGTCGTACACCGGCTCGCCGGAGGCGAAGGGATGGTCCATCTCCTGGAGCATCAGCCGCGCGGTCGGCGTGATGTCCAGTTCGGCCGCGGTGACACCGAGGGCCCTCATCAGGCGGTGGGCGTTGCCCTTGGTGTGGTCGCTGGTGGCGAAGCCGGGCAGCGTCCAGGCCAGGATGTCGCTGCGCGGACGCCCCGCCCGGTCCATCGCGCGGGCGGCGACGATCAGCGCGTGCGTGGAGTCCAGGCCCCCGGACACCCCGATGACCACCTTGGGGCCGCCGATCGCCGCGAGCCGCTGTTGGAGCCCCGCGACCTGGATGTTGTAGGCCTCGTAGCAGTCCTGGGCGAGCCGGTCGGCGTCGGCCGGCACGAACGGGTAGCGCTCCAGACGGCGCTTGAGACCCAGGTCGCCCGAGGGCGGGTCGAGCTCGAACGACACCGTCCGGAAGTCACCGGTCCGCGTCCGATGGGTACGCCGGTTCTCGTCGAACGTGCCCATCCGCATCCGCTCCTGCCGCAGCAGGTCCAGGTCCACGTCGGCCACCGCGTACTCGTCACCCTGCGGGAACCGCTCGGTCTCGGCCAGCAGGACGCCGTTCTCGTAGAGCATGGCCTGGCCGTCCCAGGACAGGTCGGTGGTCGACTCGCCGAGTCCGGCCGCCGCGTAGACGTACGCGGCGAGACAGCGGGAGGACGCCGAGCGGCACAGCAGCTTGCGGTCCTCGGCCCGCCCGACCGTGATCGGGCTGCCGGAGAGGTTGGCCAGGACGGTCGCGCCTGCGAGAGCGGCCTCCGCGCTGGGCGGCACCGGCACCCACATGTCCTCACAGATCTCCGCGTGCAGCACGAGACCCGGGACATCGGCCGCCTCGAACAGCAGATCCACGCCGAACGGCACGCTCGCGCCGCCGACCCGGATCGACCCGCCGCGCTCGTCGGCGCCGTCGCCGATCTGCCGACGCTCGTAGAACTCGCGGTAGTTGGGCGGGTACGACTTCGGTACGACACCGAGGACCCGGCCGCGGTGCACGATCACCGCGCAGTTGTAGACCCGGTTGCGGTGGCGCAGCGGGGCGCCGACGACCAGCACCGGGAGCAGCTCGGACGACCCGGCGACCACCTCCCCGAGCGCCGTCTCGACCTCGTCGAGCAGCGCGTCCTGGAGGAGCAGGTCCTCGATGGAGTAGCCGCACAGAACCAGCTCCGGGAAGACGGCGACGGCGACCCCTTCCTCGTCGCACCGGCGCGCGTGACGCAGCACCGCGTCGGCGTTGGCGGGCGGGTCCGCGATGACGGTGTGACCCGTACACGCGGCGACGCGTGCGAACCCGTGCTGATAGATGGACCAGAAGTTCGAGGCAGGCACGGGATCAGTGTAATCGTCAGAGCGACGCTATAGGGGGCCGGGGGGGGCTGGACCCCACCCTTGCCTCAAGATGAGAGGCATGAGCGACACGAGCGGTGACCGCCGGGACCGTACGGCGGGATGGGGCTGGTTCCTGGCCTGGCTCCTCGTGGGAGCGTGCGGCGGCATCGGCGTCGCGGCGATCCTGACGGTGGGCGCGGCCTTCGTCGTACTCGCCGCGGTGGCCGCGGTGCCGCTGCTCCGCAGGGGACCCCGACGCGCTGTCGTGGGCGCCGTCTCGGGCCTGGCTCTGCCGCTGTTCTACCTCGCCTACCTGAACCGGGGCGGTCCGGGAGAGGTGTGCCACGCGGTGACCGGCGGGCAGACCTGCACCGAGGAGTACACGCCGGTCCCGTTCCTCGTCACCGGGGCGCTCCTGCTGGCCGCGGGGCTCGTGATCCACGTGATGACCGGCCGCCACGCGCGCCCGGGCCCCGTGCCGCGAACATAGCCGGGACACACGCGGGGGCCCGGCCCCGAAGGTTCTCGCCTTCGGGACCGGGCCCCTGTGGATGCGCGCCGTGGACGCGCGTCCGGTCAGTGCCGGCCGAACGACTGCACGTAACCGTTCGCGGGCGTACCCACGCCGGTGACGTCGTCGTATCCCTTGACCGCGGACAGCGAGCTGTCCTTGCCGAGGCTGCGGACCGAGGTGCTCAACCCACCGCTGGCGTCGGAGCCGTTGATGAAGTCGATGCGCGCCACCGCGAGTCCGGAGCCCGTGGGGTTGTCCGTGACGTCGTGGTACACCCGGGAGCCGAACTTGGAGTAGATCGACGGGTTGGCGAAACCGAGGGCCTTGCCGCCGCTCGCCTGCTGCGCCAGCGCCTGCACGGCCGCGATCACCGGCGAGGCCAGCGAGGTGCCGCCGATGCGGTACTCGCTGTACTGCTGCGAGCCGTCGGGGAACGTCTGCGTCTGACCCACCAGGAAACCGGTGTTCGGGTCGGCGATCGCGGAGATGTCCGGGACCACGCGGTTGCCGGCGGCGTTGTTGGCCGTGGCGAGCGCGTTCGGGACGACACCCTTCTGGTAGAAGGGCTCGGCGACCGTCTTGCTGGTGCCGCCGCCCGCGCCCGAGGTGAACGCGCCGGGGAAGTTGGTCCAGCTCTTGCCGTCCGCGGACAGCAGGGCCTTCTCGGTGCCCCAGCCGGTCTCCCACAGGTACTTGTCGCCCTTGCCGACAGCGAGGGAGGTACCGCCGACCGCCGTCACCCACGCCGAGTTGGCCGGGGTGTCGACCTGCTTCGTACCGGTGTTGGCGACCTCGTCGCCGTTGTCGCCGGAGGAGAAGTAGAAGCCGATGCCCTCGACCGCGCCGAACTGGAAGACCTGGTCGTAGGCGGCCGCGAGGTCCGGCGTCTGGTTGGCCTCGATGTCGCCCCAGGAGTTGGAGACGATGTCGGCCAGGTGGTCGTCGACGACCTTGCTGAGCGAGTCGAGCAGATCGTCGTCGTAGCAGGACGCGGCACCCACGTACGTGATGTTCGCGTCCGGCGCGACCGCGTGCACGGCCTCGACGTCGAGGGTCTCCTCGCCGTACCAGCCGGCCGCCCCGCACTCCTCGGTCTTCGTGTAGTTCTTGGGCAGCACCTGCTTCAACTGGCTGCTGCTGTAGGCGGCGTCACCGTTCTTCTTCGCGTAGGTGGCCGCGTCGAAGGCGATGGTCGGGGAGGCGTAGGCGTCGGTGATGGCGACCCGCACCCCCTTGCCCGTGTAGGTGCCCGCGCCGTAGGCGGCACGCAGTTGCTTGCCCGTGTAGCCCTTGATCGCGTACGGGATCTTCGAGCCGTAGGCCTCGGGCAGCGTGCTCGCGGTCTTCGAGCCGTAGTACGAGGAGAACGGTCCGGAGTTCTTGAACACGGCGTCCGGCGGCGGCAGTTGGTCCTTGCTGCTGGCCTTGTGCGGCGCGTTGTCCAGGCCGGTGACGGTCAGGACGGCACCGTCCAGAGCGGCCGGCGCGGAAGCGGCCTTGGCCGGGGCGCGGTAGGTCTTCGAGCCCTTGCTGTAGTTGTGCAGCTGGGTACCGAAGGCCTTCTCGGCGGCGGCCACGTCACCGGTGACGGAGACGTAGTGCTGCGAGACCCCGGTGACCTTCAGGCCCGCCGACTCCAGCCAGGACTTCACCGCGGCGACCTGCGCCTTGGTGGCGCCGAAGCGGGCCTGTGCCTGCTTCGCGCTCAGGTACTTGCCGTACGACGCCGAGGTCGGGTCGGACACCGACTTCGCGTAGGCGGCGAGGCCGGCGGCGTTCTTGCCGGCGAGGTAGACCCGGGCGGAGACCTGGGCACTGTCCGAGGCCGATCCCTTGTCCGCCTTGGCAGTGGCCCACGCGGGCTTGGTCCCGGCCAGCGTGTCACGGTTCGGGCTGTCCGCGGCGTGAGCCGCGGGTATACCGAGCGCCAGCGCGCCCGCGAGCATCGGCAGTGTCGCCGCCATGCTCACCCCGGCGCGGAATTTGGCGCGGTTGGATCTCATGGAACCCCCAAGATGCGGTTCGTCGCGAGTGATCACTCGACGGTGTGGCCACTCTTGCGACGAACCGTTCATGTCCGGGGAATGGGCATGCCAAGAAAAGCCCAATTAACCTAATGAAAAAGGCTCGTTCGAGGGTTAACCCTCTATCATCGCGGGTTCGCGCCCCGCTCCTTCAGCATCCCCGCCATCAGGTCGATCTCCGACTGCTGTGCGTCGACCATCCCCTGCGCCAGCCGCTTCTCCACACCGACCGTGCACTTCTCCACGCAGCCCTTCGCCATGTGGATGCCGCCCTGGTGATGGTCCGTCATCAACTGCAGGTAGAAGATCTCGGCCTGCTTGCCGTTCAGCGTGCCCAGCTTCTTCATCTCGCTGTCGGTCGCCATGCCCGGCATCAGCGAACCCTCACCGGCCGACGGCATGTCACCCATGTCCATCCACGTCATCGGCGGATCCGCCGACACCTTGGGCAGCTCCCACAGATCCAGCCAACCCAGCAGCATGCCGCGCTGGTTGGCCTGCGTCTGCGCGATGTCGTAGGCGAGCCGCCGCACCTCGACGTCCTTGGTGCGGTCCCGCACGATGTACGACATCTCCACGGCCTGCTGGTGGTGCACGGCCATGTCGCGCGCGAAACCGGCGTCCGCGGACTCCGCCGACGGGGTGTCGCCCGAGCCGCCGTCCTCGGCCACGGCGTAGGTGATCGCGCCCGCCGCGACGAGTACGCCCGCCACCGCCACGGCCACTCCCGCGAACCTCACTGCCCCAGACCGCCCGTGCACGCCGCGCCCGGCTCGGGTGTCTGCGCGCCCTGCACGAACTTCGCGAAGAACTTGTCGACGTTCGGGTCCTTCGCCCCCGTCACGGTCCGCTGGTGGCCCCAGGCGGACAGCATGATCGGATCCTTCTGCTTGTCGTCCGGGCTCATCAGCGTGTACGGCGTCTTCTTCACCTTGGCGGCGAGCGCGTCCACGTCCGCCTTCTCGGCCTTGCTGGTGTACGTCACCCAGACCGCCCCGTGCTCCAGCGAGTGCACGGCGTTCATGTTGTTGAGCGCCTTGGTGTACACGTTGCCGTTGCAGTTCATCCAGACCTGGTTGTGGTCACCGCCGACCGGCGGCTCCATCGGGTAGTCCACCGTCTTGGCGACATGGTTGCGGCCCAGCGTGCCCTTCCAGGTCTTCACACCGTCCGAGCCCGTGACGAAGTGCCCCTTCCCCTTGCCGTCGGCCGCCGTGTCATCGGACTGCGACTGCACCAGCACGATGCCGCCGACGACCAGACCGGCGACGACGACCACGCTCGCGGCGATCGTGAGGATCCGGTTGCGGCGCTCTCTGGCCTGTTCGGCGCGCCGCATCTCCTCTATGCGCGCCTTGCGAGCCGAGGCGGTGTTCTTCTTGGCGGAGCCCATGAGGTGTGTCCTTCTGGGGGAAAGGGGCGGGACGGATGGTGAGGATCGGTCCGCTGATCGTAGTGGGGCGGGGAAGGCTTCTCGCAGGGAGCCCACAGGAAACCCGGCACCCGCGGTGAGACGGAGAGGGCCGGGCATTACGTATGTCAGTCCGAGCAGGCAAGATGGGCGGCAG
The DNA here is from genome assembly GCF_040607335.1 of Streptomyces sp. NPDC005303. Taxonomy (NCBI): domain Bacteria; kingdom Bacillati; phylum Actinomycetota; class Actinomycetes; order Kitasatosporales; family Streptomycetaceae; genus Streptomyces; species Streptomyces sp. NPDC005303. The sequence continues at coordinate 12,407 of NZ_JBEXGM010000018.1, forward strand.
AGCAGTACATCCACCGGACGTGAGGCGTTCACTCCCGGGTCGCCGAGGCGATCAAGGTCGGCAACGCGCACGAAACGCTCCTGTGGTGTGATGCTCAGGTGCCCGACCGCCTCCTGCGGGACACGGAGACAGGCGGCCTGACCAGCAAGGATGGGGAAGCGGAAGATGGACAAGCAGCAGGAGTTCGTGCTCCGGACTTTGGAGGAGCGCGACATCCGGTTCGTACGCCTGTGGTTCACGGACGTGCTGGGCTTCCTCAAGTCCGTCGCGGTGGCCCCGGCCGAGCTGGAACAGGCCTTCGACGAGGGCATCGGCTTCGACGGCTCCGCGATCGAGGGATTCGCTCGTGTATACGAGTCGGACATGATCGCCAAGCCGGATCCGTCGACCTTCCAGGTCCTGCCGTGGCGGGCCGAGGCCCCCGGTACGGCCCGGATGTTCTGCGACATCCTCATGCCGGACGGCTCCCCGTCCTTCGCGGACCCCAGGTATGTGCTGAAGCGTGCCCTGGCCCGCACCTCCGACCTGGGCTTCACGTTCTACACCCACCCGGAGATCGAGTTCTTCCTCCTGAAGGACCGCCCGCTGGACGGCTCGCGCCCGACCCCGGCCGACAACTCCGGCTACTTCGACCACACCCCCCAGAACATCGGCATGGACTTCCGCCGCCAGGCGATCACCATGCTGGAGTCGATGGGCATCTCGGTCGAGTTCTCCCACCACGAGGGCGCCCCCGGCCAGCAGGAGATCGACCTGCGCTACGCCGACGCGCTCTCGACGGCGGACAACATCATGACGTTCCGCCTGGTCATGAAGCAGGTGGCGCTGGAGCAGGGCGTCCAGGCGACGTTCATGCCGAAGCCGTTCTCGGAGCACCCCGGCTCGGGCATGCACACCCACCTCTCCCTCTTCGAGGGCGACCGGAACGCGTTCTACGAGTCGGGCTCGGAGTACCAGCTCTCCAAGGTCGGCCGCTCCTTCATCGCGGGCCTGCTGAAGCACGCGGCGGAGATCTCCGCGGTCACCAACCAGTGGGTCAACTCCTACAAGCGCATCTGGGGCGGCACCGAGCGCACCGCCGGCGCCGGCGGCGAGGCCCCCTCCTACATCTGCTGGGGCCACAACAACCGCTCGGCCCTGGTCCGCGTCCCCATGTACAAGCCCGGCAAGACCGGCTCGGCCCGTATCGAGGTCCGCTCCCTCGACTCCGGAGCCAACCCCTACCTCGCCTACGCCCTCCTGCTGGCCGCCGGCCTCAAGGGCATCGAGGAGGGCTACGAGCTGCCGCCCGGCGCCGAGGACGACGTCTGGGCCCTGTCCAACTCCGAGCGCCGCGCGATGGGCATCGAGCCGCTGCCCCAGAACCTGGGCGAGGCCCTCACCCTGATGGAGCGCAGCGACCTGGTCGCCGAGACGCTCGGCGAGCACGTCTTCGACTTCTTCCTGCGCAACAAGAAGTCGGAGTGGGAGGAGTACCGCAGCGAGGTCACCGCCTTCGAGCTGCGGAAGAACCTGCCGGTGCTGTAGGGCTTCGCCGTAGGGGCGCGGGGTTGTCGCGACGATTGCCGCCCGGTGGGGCTGGTCGCGCCTCCCCGCGCCTCTGCGGATGGGCTACTGGGCCGCCTGCTGTGCCAGTACCTGGTGCAGCGGCTCGGTCTCCCTGCGCTTGTACTCCTGGATCGCCCAGCCGTTGCCGTCCGGGTCCTTGAAGTACATGAAGGTGGCGCCGTCCTGCGGGGCGAACTGGACCGGCTCGCTGACGTCCAGGCCGCGGGCGGTGAGTTCCTCGTACGCCGCCTTCGCGTCCGTCACACACAGTTGCATGCCGTGGTACGTCCCGGGCTGTGGGGCTCCCGTCGGCACCTGGAGGCCGTCCACCAGGGCGATGGAACAGCCCGAGCCGGGCGGGGTCAGCTGGCAGATGCGGACGCCCTCCATCACCTCGCCGTCCAGATCCACGTGAAAACCGACCTTGTCGCGGTAGAACTCCTTGGCGCGGTCCACGTCCGAGACCGGCAGCATGATCACTTCGAGGCTCATGTGCATGGCGTGACTCCCTTGTCGACGTCAGTACAGAGGGCCGTTCTCAGAAGCGCCACCGCGTCTGGCTGAACGGCTGTCCCTTACCGAAGCCGAAAACGGTGCGCGGCGCCACCGCATAGACGACCGCGTGTCCAGGACCGTGGTGGAAGTAGCCGTCCCGTACCTCGAAGCGCCAGAAGTCGCCGTACTTGGCCTCCCACGCGGCGGCCAGCTCACGCAGCCTCGTGTCGTCGGAGACCCGCACCGCCTCGCCTTCCACCACCAGGTCGTAGCCCTTGTCCCAGATGTTGGTGCCGGTGGTCAGCGTCACGTGCGCGTTGTGCGCGAGGTTCTTCGCCTTGCGCTCCTCGGGGCCGGTGCAGAAGTGCAGCGCCCCGTGCGCCCACACCCCGGGCAGCGGTGTGACGTGCGGGCGCCCGTCCGGTCGTACCGTCGAGATCCAGAACAGTTCGGCGGAGGCCAGCAGAGACTTCGCGTCGGCCCAGGAGTGCGCCGTCGCGTCGGGATCGCTGTAGCGCCGGTCGAGGTGGGTCTCGGGTTCCTTCTCGGTCATCACGGAGCCTTCCGCTCGGGGACACCCGGGCCACCGCGGCGGTCCGGCTCGACACTTCCAGTCTGCCCAAGGGGTCCTCCGGATGCGGGGAGGACGACGATCTGTCCGGCGGACGGGGCTGCGTACCGGCCCGACCCCAGGCCCCCGCCCCCGCGCGAAATCCGCCCGCCCGCACCCCGGCGCTCATCCCCAGCTCTCCGGTTAGGCTCAGTCGGTACGACCTTGATCGGACGGGAGGCCGGGATGACGGCGGCGCCGGGGCGCAGGAGCAGTACCTTCACACGGCTGCTGCGGCACGGTTTCACCGATCCGTCGGCCGCCGAGCGACTGCTGGAGAGCGCGGAGCTGAGCGGCGTACGCAATGACCCGGTGCTGCTGGAGGCGCTCGGCGCGACCGCCGACCCCGATCTCGCCCTGCACGGTCTCGTACGGCTCCTGGAGGCGCAGCCCGACCGGGAACTGCTCGACACGGTGATAGCGGCGAAGCCCTTCCGCGACCGGCTGCTCGGGGTGCTGGGCGCCTCCGCCGCGCTCGCCGAGCATCTGGCCCGGCACCCCGCCGACTGGCAGGCCCTCGTCACCTACGAGCCCCGGGACCTGCACCCCGGCGTCGAGGAGTTCGAACGCGGGCTCGCCGAGGCCACCGACCCCGTCGCCCTGCGGGTCGCCTACCGGCGCTGTCTGCTGTCGATCGCCGCCCGTGACGTGTGCGGCACCACCGACCTCGCCGAGACCGCCGCCGAACTCGCCGACCTCGCCACCGCGACCCTGCGCGCCGCGCTCGCCATAGCGCGGGCGGCCGCCCCGGAGGACGCGGCGCTGTGCCGGCTCGCGGTGATCGCCATGGGCAAGTGCGGCGGCCATGAACTCAACTACGTCTCCGACGTCGACGTGATCTTCGTCGGTGAGGCCGTCGAGGGGGCCGACGAGGGCAAGGCCCTGCGTGCCGCCACCAAGCTCGCCTCGCACATGATGCGCGTCTGCTCCGAGACCACCGTCGAGGGGTCCATCTGGCCCGTCGACGCCAACCTGCGGCCCGAGGGCAGAAACGGCCCGCTGGTGCGCACCCTCTCCAGCCACCTCGCCTACTACCAGCGCTGGGCCAAGACCTGGGAGTTCCAGGCCCTCCTCAAGGCCCGCCCGGTCGCCGGCGACCTGCAGCTGGGCGAGGAGTACGTCGCGGCCCTCGAACCCCTCGTCTGGAAGGCCGCCGAGCGCGAGAACTTCGTCGCGGACGTGCAGAAGATGCGACGCCGGGTCGTGGAGAACATCCCCGTCGCCGAGCTGGACCGGCAGCTGAAGCTCGGTCCCGGCGGGCTCCGGGACGTCGAGTTCGCCGTACAGCTCCTGCAGTTGGTGCACGGCCGCGAGGACGGCTCGCTGCGCAGCGGCACCACGCTGAACGCCCTGCACGCCCTCGCCGCCGGCGGCTACGTCGGCCGGGCCGACGCCGCCCAGCTCGACGACGCCTACCGCTTCCTGCGCTCCATGGAGCACCGCATCCAGCTCTACCGGCTGCGCCGCACCCACCTCGTCCCCGAGGACGACACCGACCTGCGGCGCCTCGGCCGCTCCCTCGGCCTGCGCGCCGATCCGGTGACCGAGCTGAACCGCGAGTGGAAGCGGCACTCCTCCGTCGTACGCCGACTGCACGAGAAGCTGTTCTACCGGCCGCTGCTGGACGCCGTGGCCCAACTCGGGCCCGGCGAGATCAGGTTGAGCGCGGGGGCGGCGCGGGAACGGCTGGTCGCGCTCGGGTACGCCGACCCCGCCTCCGCCCTGCGCCACCTGGAGGCCCTCGCCTCCGGCGTCAGCCGCAAGGCCGCCATCCAGCGAACCCTCCTTCCCGTACTGCTGGGTTGGTTCGCCGAGTCCGCCGACCCGGACGCCGGGCTGCTCAACTTCCGCAAGGTGTCGGACGCGTTGGGCAAGACCCCTTGGTACCTACGGCTGCTCAGGGACGAGGGCGCCGCCGCCGAGAACCTCGCACGCGTGCTGTCCGCCGGCCGCCTCGCCCCCGACCTGCTGATGCGTGCCCCCGAAGCCGTGGCGCTCCTCGGGGACGGCGACGGCGGCGGGCTCGCTCCGCGCGGGCGGGCCGGTCTCGAACAGGAGATCCTCGCCGCCGTCGGCCGCGCCGGCGGCGCCGTCCAGGGCGTGACGGCGGCCCGCGGAGTCCGCCGCCGCGAACTCTTCCGTACGGCCGCCGTGGACATCGTCGGCTCCTACGGCACCGAGACCCAGCCCGCCGAACCGGACCAGGGCGCCCTGGTGGACCGCGTCGGCGCCGCCGTGTCCGACCTGACCGCCGCGACGCTGGCCGGTACCTTGCGGGCGGTCGTGCGGGACGGCTGGGCAGAGACCCTGCCGACCCGGTTCGCCGTCATCGGCATGGGCCGCTTCGGCGGTCACGAACTCGGCTACGGCTCCGACGCGGACGTCCTGTTCGTGCACGAACCGCGCGACGGCGTCGACGAGCGGGAGGCATCCCAGGCCGCCAACAAGGTCGTCTCCGAGATGCGCCGCCTGCTCCAGCTCCCCAGTGCCGACCCGCCGCTGCTGATCGACGCCGACCTGCGCCCGGAGGGCAAGTCCGGGCCGCTGGTGCGCACGCTGACGTCGTACGCGGCCTACTACCGCCGCTGGTCGCTCGTCTGGGAGGCGCAGGCGCTGCTGCGGGCCGAGCCCGTTGCCGGGGACGAGGAGCTGGGCCGTCGCTTCGTCGAGCTCATCGACCCCCTGCGCTATCCGGCGGGCGGCCTGGGTGACGACGCCGTACGCGAGATCAGGCGGCTCAAGGCACGCATGGAGTCCGAGCGGATGCCGCGCGGCGCCGACCCGAAGCTGCACACCAAGCTCGGGCCGGGCGGCCTGTCGGACGTCGAGTGGACGGTCCAGCTTCTCCAGATGAGGCACGGATCGCAGGTGCCGGGGCTGCGCACGACCCGTACCCGCGCCGCCCTCACCGCCGCACGGGACGCCGGGTTCCTCTCCGCGGACGACACCCAGGTCCTCGACGAGGCGTGGGTGCTGGCGACCCGGGTGCGCAACGCGGTGATGCTGGTGCGCGGACGGGCCGGGGACACCTTTCCGACCGAGTCGCGTGAGCTCGCCGCCGTGGGGCGGTACCTGGGATACGGGCCGGGGCACGCGGGGGACATGCTGGACGACTACCGGCGTACCGCCCGGCGGGCCCGGGGCGTGGTGGAGGAGTTGTTCTACGGGGCATAAAGGGATACAGGGGCGAATGATGCGTAAGAGGGGCGTGACGCTGCCTCCTCCGCCGACAGCCGCAGAGACCGGCTACACCTTGGTGAGGAGCAGAGCGCGCTTCTCCGGCACTGCCTTCGGCAGCGCGTACGGCAGCGCCCCGTACCAGAGGCGGGCCACCGTGAAGCCGAACAGCAGGCACAGGATGCCGCCGACCGCGTCGAGCCAGAAGTGGTTGGCCGTCGCGACGATGACCACGAGCGTCGCCGTCGGGTAGAGGAGGCCCAGGACGCGCACCCAGGGCACCGAGGCCAGCGCGAAGATCGTCAGGCCGCACCACAGGGACCAGCCGATGTGCATGGACGGCATCGCGGCGTACTGGTTCGACATGTGCTTCAGGTCGCCGGAGGCCATCGAACCCCAGGTCTGGTGGACCATGACCGTGTCGACGAAGTCACCGCCGTTCATCAACCGCGGGGGCGCGAGCGGATACAGGTAGTAACCGACCAGGGCCACACCCGTGGTCGCGAAGAGCACCAGGCGCGTCGCCGCGTAACGGCCGGGATGGCTGCGGAAGAGCCAGACCAGGACGCCCAGTGTCACGACGAAGTGCAGCGTCGCGTAGTAGTAGTTCATCCCGACGACGAGCCAAGTCACCGAGTTCACCGCGTGGTTGACGGACTCCTCGACCGCGATGCCCAGATGGTGCTCCATCCGCCAGATCCAGCCGGCGTTGCGCAGTGCCTCCGTCTTCTGCTCCGGCACCGCGTTGCGGATCAGCGAATACGTCCAGTAACTCATCGCGATCAGCAGGATCTCGAACCACAGACGCGGTCGGCTCGGGGTGCGCAGTCGGCGAAGGAGACCCGGCCGGTCCGCGGCCGTGAGGGAGTCAGGAGCGGCCGCGTCCTCGCGGTCTTCCAGACTGGTCGCCGTCGAGTCACCCATAGACACAAAGTCTGCCAGAAGCGCCTTACCCCACCGATCATCCCGCGGTCGGGTTCGGGTCGCATGTCCTACGACGGGAAGACTGTCCCGGTCTCCTACCAGCGCACTGGTGGATGCCCGGTTCCTCCGCCCTACGGACGAGAGCGTTCCCCGGGGGCCGAAGCCGTCGAACCGCGTACCACCAGCTCAGGCATGAACACGAACTCGCTGTGCGGCGCGGGCGTTCCGCCGATCTCCTCCAGCAGGGTCCGTACGGCCGCCTGTCCCATGGCGGGCACCGGCTTGCGGACCGTCGTCATCGGCGGGTCGGTGAAGGCGATCAGCGGGGAGTCGTCGAAGCCCACGACCGACACGTCCCGGGGCACCTCCAGGCCCCGCTGCCGGGCCGCCCGTATCGCGCCCAGCGCCATCATGTCGCTCGCGCACACGATCGCCGTGCAGTCACGCTCGATGAGGGCCGTCGCGGCCGCCTGACCGCCCTCCAGGGTGTACAGCGAGTGCTGGACGAGGTCCGCCTCGACGGTCGCCGCGGCCAGCCCGAGCTGGTCCTGCATGGTGCGCACGAAACCCTCGATCTTGCGCTGGACCGGCACGAAGCGCTTGGGCCCGAGGGCGAGACCGATCTTCGTGTGGCCCAGTGACACCAGATGCGTCACGGCCAGCGCCATCGCGGCGCGGTCGTCGGGGGAGATGAACGGCGCCTGCACCTTCGGCGAGAAACCGTCCACGAGCACGAACGGCACGCCCTGCGCCCGCAGCTGCTCGTAGCGCTGCATGTCCGCGGAGGTGTCCGCGTGCAGCCCGGAGACGAAGATGATGCCCGCCACGCCCCGGTCGACGAGCATCTCCGTGAGCTCGTCCTCCGTGGAGCCGCCCGGGGTCTGGGTGGCGAGGACCGGGGTGTAGCCCTGCCGGGTCAGCGCCTGGCCGATCACCTGGGCCAGGGCCGGGAATATCGGGTTCTCCAGCTCGGGGGTGATCAGGCCCACCAGGCCCTCGCTGCGCTGCCGCAGCCGCACCGGGCGTTCGTAGCCCAGCACGTCGAGTGCGGCCAGCACGGACTGGCGGGTGGTGGCGGCGACCCCCGGCTTCCCGTTGAGGACGCGGCTGACGGTCGCTTCGCTCACGCCCGCCTGAGCAGCGATGTCGGCTAGCCGTGTGGTCACGGCACCGGACTGTACCGGCCGTATCGTCATCGCGGTCCCTCTGTTCTGGTCGGTGCCCTCTGTCCCGTAAGGGGATGATTCCCGTCCGGGAGGGGGATGGCAAGAGCTTGCAGAGTCTTGCACAACCCGTAGTCGTCCCGCTCAGCCCCGTAAAACAAGGGTCTCGTGACGGTCGACAAGGGATCACGACGGGGTAACTTCCGCAGTCTCTTGCACTTTTTTGCTGCAAGCTCTTTCGCAAGCCTTGCATCGCTGTTACGTTCCCACTCGCCCGGCGGCCGCAAAGGCGCAGTCGGCAGACGGGGAGGGCAGACGGGACCTCTCCCCGCAGCACACGGGCTTTCACCCTCAAGGAGAACTCATGCGGCGTGGCATAGCGGCCACCGCGCTGGTGGCGTCTTTCGCCCTCGCGGCGACGGCCTGCGGCGGAAGTGACAGCGGCGACAAGGCCGACGGTCCGGTGACCATCACCTGGTGGGACACCTCCAACGCCACCAATGAGGCGCCGACGTACAAGGCCCTGATCAAGGACTTCGAGGCCGCCAACAAGGACATCAAGGTCAAGTACGTCAACGTGCCGTTCGACCAGGCGCAGAACAAGTTCGACACCGCGGCCGGCGCGAGCGGGGCCCCCGACGTGCTGCGCTCCGACGTCGGCTGGACCCCCGCCTTCGCCAAGAAGGGCTACTTCCTGCCCCTCGACGGCACCGAGGCCCTGGCCGACCAGGCCAAGTTCAAGCCGAACCTGATCGAGCAGGCCAAGTACGACGGCAAGACCTACGGCGTCCCCTTCGTCACCGACACCCTCGCCATGGTCTACAACAAGCAGCTCTTCGCGAAGGCCGGTGTCGAGGCCCCCAAGACCTGGGACGACCTGAAGACCGCCGCCGCCACGATCAAGGCGAAGACCGGCGTCGACGGCTACTGGGGCTCCACCGCGGCCTACTACGCCCAGCCGTTCCTCTTCGGCGAGGGCACCGACACCGTCGACGCCTCCGCCAAGAAGATCACGGTGAACTCCGCGGCCGCCAAGAAGGGCTACGGCACCTGGCTGAGCCTCTTCTCCGGCAAGGGCCTGCACAAGGCCGACACCACCGCCGACGCCTACGCCCACATCCAGGACGCGTTCGTCAACGGCAAGGTCGCCGCGATCATCCAGGGCCCCTGGGAGATCACCAACTTCTACAAGGGCTCGGCCTTCACGGACAAGGCCAACCTCGGCATCGACACCGTCCCGGCCGGCTCCACCGGCAAGGCGGGCGCCCCGACCGGCGGCCACAACCTCTCCATCTACGCCGGCTCGGACTCCGCCCACCAGAAGGCGGCCGAGAAGTTCGTGGGCTTCATGACCTCCGCGAAGTCCCAGACGCAGATCGCGCTGAAGAACTCCACGCTGCCCACCCGCGACGACGCCTACACCGCCGAGGTCAAGGCCGACCCGGGCATCGCCGGCTACCAGACGGTCCTCGCCTCCGCCCAGCCGCGGGTGGCCCTGCCGGAGTACAGCTCCCTGCTGACCCCGCTCGACACCGAGCTGAACAGCATCGCCGGCGGCAAGGAGTCCCTGGACAAGGGCCTGGGCAACGCCGAGGCCGCCATCGCCAAGCTGGTGCCGGACTTCAGCAAGTGAGCCCGGGTGGCCGCCGGATCTCCCGATCATGGGGGGAGAGATCCGGCGGCCACCGGCCTGTGCCCAGCCACCACGTGGGGCCGCTTCGCCTTGCCACTTCTCAGAGCCGTAGAACTTCCAGAAGGTGTCGTACATGACAGTCGCCATCGACCGCGCCACCGGCAAGCGCCGCGGTGACCGCGCGCCGCGGCCCGGGCCGGGCCAACGCCTGAAGCACAGCTACCAGAAACACTGGTACGCCTACGCGATGATCACCCCGGTGGCCGTCGTCCTCGGCGTCCTCGTGCTCTATCCCCTGGTCTACGGCATCTACCTCACACTCACCGACGCCAACAGCCTCAACACGGCCCGCACGATCGGCGTCAACCACATCGACGCCACCTACAAGTTCATCGGCCTGGACAACTACGCCGACATCCTCTGGGGCGACACGGCCTACGACCGCTTCTGGTCGCACTTCATCTGGACGATCGTCTGGACGGCCCTGTGCGTGGCCCTGCACTACTGCATCGGCCTGGGCCTCGCGCTGCTGCTCAACCAGAAGCTGCGCGGACGCACGCTCTACCGGCTGATCCTGGTGCTGCCCTGGGCGGTGCCCACCTTCGTCACCGTCTTCGGCTGGCGGTTCATGCTCGCCGACGGCGGCATCATCAACATCGTCTTGGACGCACTCCACCTGCCGAGCCCCGCATGGCTGGAGGACACCTTCTGGCAGCGGTTCGCCGCCATCATGGTCAACACCTGGTGCGGAGTGCCGTTCATGATGGTCTCGCTGCTCGGCGGCCTCCAGTCCATCGACGCCTCGCTGTACGAGGCCGCCGAGATGGACGGCGCGAGCGCCTGGCAGCGGTTCCGGTACGTCACCCTCCCGGGCCTCAGAAGCGTCAGCTCCACCGTCCTGCTGCTCGGCATAATCTGGACGTTCAACCAGTTCGCGGTGCTCTTCCTGATGTTCGGCAACACCGCGCCCGACGCGCAGATCCTCGTCACCTGGGCCTACTACCTGGGCTTCGGACAGCAGCCGCGTGACTTCGCGCAGTCGGCCGCGTACGGCATCCTGCTGCTGGCCATCCTGATCGTCTTCACCTCCTTCTACCGCCGCTGGCTGAACCGCAATGACCAGCAGCTCGCGATCTGAGGCAGGAGCTCCCATGAGTACGACCACAGTCGAGACCTCCGCCGCGGTGTCCGAGGCCGGCCCCGCACAGGCCCCCGGCCGGGTCCGCCGCCGCGGTGAACAGAGCCTCGCCGGCTCCCTCGCCTCGCACGGCATCCTGATCGTCGCGAGCCTGATCGCGCTGTTCCCGATCGTCTGGCTGATCTTCCTGTCCCTCGGTCCGGACAAGGACGACTACCTCCACCCGGGCGGCATCTGGAAGAAGATGACGTTCGACAACTACTCGTTCGTCCTCCAGCACACCGAGTTCTTCAGCTGGCTCAAGAGTTCGCTGATCGTCTCGCTCGGCACCACGGTGATCGGTGTGCTGATCGCCGCGACCACCGGGTACGCCGTGTCCCGGATGCGTTTTCCGGGCTACCGGAAGTTCATGTGGGTGCTCCTGGTCACCCAGATGTTCCCGGTGGCCGTACTCATGGTGCCGATGTACCAGATGCTCTCGGACCTCCAGCTCATCGACAGCTATCTTGGGCTCATCCTCGTGTACTGCACGACCGCGGTGCCGTACTGCGCCTGGCTGCTCAAGGGCTACTTCGACACCATCCCGTTCGAGATCGACGAGGCCGGACGCGTCGACGGGCTGACCCCCTTCGGCACGTTCGCGCGGCTGATCCTGCCGCTCGCCAAGCCGGGGCTCGCGGTCGCCGCGTTCTACAGCTTCCTCACGGCCTTCGGTGAGGTCGCGTTCGCCTCGACGTTCATGCTGTCCGACACGAAGTACACCTTCGCGGTGGGGCTGCAGAGCTTCGTCAGCGAGCACGACGCCCAGCGGAACCTGATGGCCGCGACGGCGGTGCTGATCGCGATACCCGTGTCGGTGTTCTTCTACCTGGTGCAGAAGAACCTTGTCACCGGTCTTACCGCCGGTGGCACGAAGGGGTAGGGCTGTCCGTCTTCCAGCCCGTACAGCCCCGCGCCCCTGAAAGACCCGAGGCGGCCGTGGTCTCCATCCGACCCCGCCGTGACCACGGCCGCCTCGCCACCCTCCCTACCTTTGACCTGATGAACCCGTTACGTACCAAGGACGCCATGAGCCAGCAGCACTCCGCCCTCGCCCCGGCCCCCCACTCCGCCGAAGCCAAGCGCAGCGACTGGTGGCGGGATGCGGTGATCTACCAGGTCTATCCCCGCAGCTTCGCCGACAGCAACGGCGACGGCATGGGCGACCTGGAAGGCATCCGCACCCGACTGCCGTACCTGTGCGACCTCGGCGTGGACGCCGTGTGGCTCAGCCCCTTCTACGCCTCCCCGCAGGCCGACGCCGGTTACGACGTCGCCGACTACCGGGCCGTGGACCCCATGTTCGGCAACCTCCTGGACGCCGACGCGCTGATCCGGGACGCCCGCGCACTGGGCCTCAGGACCATCGTCGACCTGGTCCCCAACCACTCCTCCGACCAGCACGAGTGGTTCAAGCGGGCGGTCGCCGAGGGCCCGGGATCGCCCCTGCGGGACCGGTACCACTTCCGCCCCGGAAAGGGTGAGAACGGCGAACTCCCGCCCAACGACTGGGAGTCCATCTTCGGCGGACCCGCCTGGACCCGTGTCGCGGACGGGGAGTGGTACCTGCACCTCTTCGCCCCCGAGCAGCCCGACTTCAACTGGGACCACCCGGCCGTCGGCGACGAGTTCCGCTCGATCCTGCGCTTCTGGCTGGACATGGGTGTGGACGGCTTCCGCATCGACGTGGCACACGGCCTGGTGAAGGCGGAGGGGCTGCCCGACCTCGGAACCCACGACCAGGTGAAGCTGCTGGGCAACGATGTCATGCCGTTCTTCGACCAGGACGGGGTCCACGAGATCTACCGCCAGTGGCGGCTGATCCTCGACGAGTACTCCGGTGAGCGCATTTTCGTCGCCGAGGCCTGGACCCCGACCATCGAGCGCACCGCGAACTACGTCCGGCCCGACGAACTCCACCAGGCCTTCAACTTCCAGTACCTGAGCACCGCATGGGACGCCGAAGCGCTGCGCGGGGTCATCGACCGCACGCTGGAGGCGATGCGCCCGGTCGGCGCCCCGTCCACCTGGGTGCTGTCCAACCACGACGTCACCCGCCACGCCACCCGCTTCGCCAACCCGCCCGGCCTCGGCACCCAGATCCGCACGGCGGGGGACCGGGAGCTGGGTCTGCGCCGGGCCCGCGCCGCCACGCTGCTGATGCTGGCGCTGCCCGGATCTGCGTACATCTACCAGGGGGAGGAGCTCGGCCTCCCGGACGTCGTCGACCTCGCCGACGAGGTCCGCCAGGACCCTGCCTACTTCCGCGGCGCGGGCCAGGACGGCTTCCGCGACGGGTGCCGGGTGCCGATCCCGTGGACGCGCGAGGGATCGTCGTACGGCTTCGGCGCGGGCGGCAGCTGGCTGCCCCAGCCGTCGGACTGGGCGGAGCTGAGCGTGGAGGCGCAGACCGGCGACCCCGACTCCACCCTGGAGCTGTACCGCACGGCCCTCGCCGTCCGCCGGGCGCAGCCCGACCTGGGCGCCGGCGACTCGGTCGAGTGGCTCCGGGCACCCGAGGGCGTCCTAGCCTTCCGGCGCGGCGAGTTCGTCTGTGTCGCCAACACCGGCGCCGAGTCGGTGACGACTCCGGCGTACGGCCGTCTGCTGCTCGCCAGCGGGGAGGTCGCCGAGGCCGACGGGGACGCGAAGGTGCCGGCCGACACGACCGTGTGGTGGTCGACGGCCTGAGCGACCGCGGGAGGAATCACCGGGCCCTGAGGAGGGTCCGGTGATTTCTTTCTCCGGCGTGTCGATCGGCGGAGGCCGCGTTCGACGCTTGGGTGGAAGGGCGAAACAGCGCCCCGCGACCCGAGGAGAGACCATGAAGATCCGCGCCCGCCTGAGCATGAGCGCCGACGGCTATGTGACCACCCCGAGCGGCTGGCCCGCGCTCACCGCCGACCCCGCGTTCGTCCCCGGCCGGAGCCACGGCATCCGGGAGTTCCTGGCCGACTGCGAGGCGGCCCTCATGGGCCGTACGACCTTCGAGCCCGCGCTGACCAACAGCCGCTGGCCGTGGCCGGACCTGGACGTGTTCGTCCTCGGTTCGCAGCGCCCGGAGGGCACCCCCGATCACGTCACCACCGACAGTGACCCGGTCCGGCTGCTGGAGAAGATCCGCGCCGCCAACCGGGGCGGCGACGTCCACCTCATCGGCGGCCCGCGGACCATCGCGACGTTCCACGCGCTCGGCGCGCTGGACCGCCTCGAACTGGTCGTCCTGCCCCTGCTGTTCGGCGGCGGCACACAGCTGACCCCCGCCCTCAGCCCCGAGACCGGACTGACCTTCCAGAGCCAACGGGCCCTGCCCGGCGGGGCGGTGGAGATCGTCTACTCCTGCGAGGGCCGTCGCGGCGACCTGCCCGGCAAGCCCGCCGAGCAAGTGTGAAACTTCTTGCCGTTACTTTCGCGACTCTTGCTGTAAACATTTCAACAGCGGTACGTTCTCGCCGGCGCCGGGCAAAGACGCCCGGCCGTCACGTAAGGAGAACCCCCACGTGATACCGAGAAGGTCCGCAAGGGCCACCGCTGTCGCCGCGGCCACCGTGCTCGCCGCCACGGTGGCCGTCCTCACCCCCACCACCGCCCAGGCCTCCCCACCGGGCGGCAAGGACGTCACCGCCGTCCTCTTCGAGTGGAACTTCGCCTCCGTCGCCAGGGAGTGCACCAACGCCCTCGGCCCCGCCGGATACGGCTACGTCCAGGTCTCCCCGCCCGCCGAGCACATCCAGGGCTCGCAGTGGTGGACGTCGTACCAGCCGGTCAGCTACAAGATCGCGGGGCGGCTCGGTGACGCCACCGCCTTCCAGAACATGGTCAGCACCTGCCACGCGGCCGGTGTGAAGGTCGTCGTCGACACCGTCGTCAACCACATGTCCGCGGGCAGCGGCACCGGCACCGGCGGCTCGTCGTACTCGAAGTACAACTACCCGGGCCTCTACTCCTCGTACGACATGGACGACTGCACCTCGACCATCACCGACTACACCAACCGCGCCAACGTCCAGAACTGCGAACTCGTCGGCCTCGCCGACCTGGACACCGGCGAGGAGTATGTCCGCGCCACCCTCGCCAAGTACATGAACTCCCTGCTCGGCTACGGCGTCGACGGCTTCCGCATCGACGCGGCCAAGCACATCCCCGCCACCGACCTCGCCAACATCAAGTCCCGGCTGACCAACCCGTCGGTGTACTGGAAGCAGGAGGTCATCTACGGCAGCGGGGAGGCGGTCCAGCCCACCGAGTACACGGGCAACGGGGACGTCCAGGAGTTCCGCTACGCCTACGACCTCAAGCGCGTCTTCAACAACGAGAACCTCGCCTATCTGAAGAACTACGGCGAGGGCTGGGGATACATGAGCAGCTCGGTGGCCGGCGTCTTCGTCGACAACCACGACACCGAGCGCAACGGCTCCACCCTGAACTACAAGGACGGGGCGAACTACACCCTGGCCAACGTCTTCATGCTCGCCTATCCCTACGGCGCCCCGGACATCAACTCCGGCTACGAGTGGTCGGACAAGGACGCCGGGCCGCCCAACAACGGCTCGGTGAACGCCTGTTGGCAGGACGGCTGGAAGTGCCAGCACGCCTGGCCGGAGATCCAGCGCATGGTCGCCTTCCGCAACGCCACCCGCGGTGAGTCGGTCACCAACTGGTGGGACAACGGCGGCGACGCCATCGCCTTCGGGCGCGGAGCCAAGGGATACGTCGCCATCAACCACGAGTCGAGCAGCCTGAGCCGCACCTACCAGACCTCGCTGCCCGCCGGGACGTACTGCAACGTGCAGAACAACACGAGCGTGACGGTCGGCTCCAACGGCCAGTTCACCGCCACCCTCGGCGCCAACACGGCCCTCGCGATCTACGCGGGCAAGTCGAGCTGCTGAGTACCTCATGGGGAACGTGGGATTGACGCTCAAGGAGTGTCGTCCTACGTTCCCTGCTGTCTATGGGAGCGCTCCCACCCTTTTCTCGAAGGAGTGCGTCATGCAGCGCGGACTCAGCAAGTGGGCGGTGACCATGGCGGCGGCCCTGCTCACCGTCGTCGGCGTCACGGCCGCCGACCTGCCTCAGCAGGCCACCGTCACCACCACCGCCACCGTCAACGGCTCCACCACCTACCAGCCCATCGACGGCTTCGGCTTCTCCGAGCACTTCGGCCGGGCCGCCGTCATGAACGGCTCCCAGGGCCTGTCGGCCCAGCACCAACGGGAGTTACTCGACCTGCTGCTCAGCCGCACCACCGGCGCCGGCCTCAGCATCCTGCGCCTGGGCATCGACTCCGGCATCCAGCCCACCGACCCCGGCGGCCCGAACGCCACCCCGCAGTACACCTGGGACGGCTACGACAAGGGCCAGGTGTGGCTCGCCAAGGAGGCCAAGGCGTACGGCGTCAAGCGCTTCTACGCCGACGCCTGGACCGCGCCCGGTTACATGAAGACGAACGGGACGGACGCCGACGGCGGCACCCTGTGCGGTCTTTCGGGAGCCACCTGCGCGAGTGGGGACTGGCGCAAGGCGTACGCGGACTTCCTCGTGCGCTGGGCCAGGTTCTACGGCCAGGAGGGCATCGGCATCACCGACATCGGCTTCACCAACGAGCCCGACTGGACGGCGACGTACGACTCGATGCGCCTCACACCCGCGCAGGCGACGGAGTACGTGAAGTTCTTCGGCCCGCTCGCGAAGGGGGCCGGATACCAGGTCGCCTGCTGCGACTCCTTCGGCTGGACCCAGCAGAAGGCCTACACGAGCGCGATCGAGGCCGACCCGACCGCCCGCGGGTACGTCACCACCCACACCGGCCACAACTACGCCAGCGCGGTCGACAGCCCGCTGCCGACCTCCAGGCACACCTGGATGTCGGAGTGGTCGCCCAACGGCACCACCTGGAACGAGAACTGGGACGACGGCAGCGGCTACGACGGCTTCGCGGTCGCCTCCGCCCTCCACGACGCCCTCACCAAGGGGAACGTCAGCGGATACGTCTACTGGTACGGCGCCTCCCTGGGCGCGACCCGGGGCCTGATCCAGCTGGACGGCGACAGCTACCACGTCTCCAAGCGGCTGTGGGCGATGGCCAACTACAGCCGCTTCATCCGCCCCGGCGCCACCCGGCTCGGCGCCACGACCCCCGACAGCGCCCTGAAGCTCTCGGCGTTCCGCAACACCGACGGCACGGTCACCGTCGTGGCGCTGAACACGGCCACCGAGGCGAACCAGGTCACCTTCAGCCTCCGCAACACCGGGATCACCACCGGGACCGCGACGCCGTACCTCACCAACGGCACGAACAGCACCTCCCGCCAGGCGTCGATCCCGGTCGCCAAGGGCTCGCTCACGGCCACCGTCCCGGCCCGCTCGCTCGTCACCTACACCCTCCGGCACTGAAAGTTCTTTCCGGCTGTTTCAGGACTCTTGCTGTAATCCTTACGGCGGCGATACGGTCACGCGGGGTCGGACCCGCAGAGCCGTACATCGCAAGGAGTCCACGTCTGTGATACCGAGATGGCCGGTGCCGGCCAAGCGCCGCACCACGCATGCCGGACGGGTCGCCGCGGTCACCGTGACCGCGCTGGCCGCAGCGCTCGTCCAGCCGCTGTCCGCCCGGGCGGACACCCCGCCGCCACCACCCTCCGACGCGAAACTCGCCGCGGAACCCGCCCGGCACGACGCCACCCGTGAGCAGTTCTACTTCGTCCTGCCGGACCGTTTCGCCAACGGCGACACCTCCAACGACCGGGGCGGGCTCACCGGTTCACGGCTGAGCACCGGCTACGACCCCACCGACAAGGGCTTCTACCAGGGCGGCGACCTCAAGGGCCTCACCAAGCGGCTCGACTACATCAAGGGCCTCGGCACCACCTCCATCTGGATGGCCCCGATCTTCAAGAACCGGCCCGTGCAGGGGACGGGGTCCAACGCCTCCGCCGGTTACCACGGTTACTGGATCACCGACTTCACCCAGGTCGACCCGCACTTCGGCACCAACAAGGACCTTCAGACCCTCATCTCCAAGGCCCACGCCAAGGGCATGAAGGTCTTCTTCGACGTCATCACCAACCACACCGCCGACGTCGTCGACTACGAGGAGAAGTCCTACGACTACCTCTCCAAGGGCGCCTTCCCCTATCTGACCAAGGACGGCGCGCCCTTCGACGACGCGGACTACGCGTCCGGCGAGCGGAGGTTCCCGGCGGTCGACGCCGACTCCTTCCCGCGCACACCCACGGTCACCGGCGCGAACGCCAAGGTCCCCTCCTGGCTCAACGACCCGACGATGTACCACAACCGCGGCGACTCCACCTACGCCGGCGAGTCCACCACCTACGGCGACTTCTCCGGCCTCGACGACCTGTGGACCGAGCGCCCCGAGGTCGTCTCCGGCATGGAGAGGATCTACCAGCGCTGGGTCAGGGACTTCGACATCGACGGCTTCCGGATCGACACCGTGAAGCACGTGAACATGGAGTTCTGGACCCAGTGGGCCACGGCCCTCGACGCCTACGCCGCCAAGCAGGGCCGGAAGGACTTCTTCATGTTCGGCGAGGTCTACTCCGCCGACACGTCCATCACCTCGCCGTACGTCACCCAGGGCCGCCTCGACGCCACGCTGGACTTCCCCTTCCAGGAGGCGGCACGGCAGTACGCCTCCCAGGGCGCCAGCGCGCAGAAGCTCGCCTCCGTCTTCGGCGACGACTACAAGTACACGACCGACAAGGCCAACGCCTACGAGCAGGTCACCTTCCTCGGCAACCACGACATGGGCCGCATCGGGTACTTCCTGAACCAGGACAACCCGAAGGCCACCGACGCCGAACTGCTCGCCAAGGACAAGCTCGCCAACGAGCTGATGTTCCTCAGCCGCGGCAACCCGGTCGTCTACTACGGCGACGAACAGGGCTTCACCGGCGCGGGCGGCGACAAGGACGCCCGCCAGACGATGTTCGCGTCCAAGACGGCCGACTACCTCGACGACGACGAGATCGGCACCGACCGCACCCACGCGAGCGACGCGTACGACACGAGCGCCCCGCTGTACCGGCAGATCGCGGACCTGGCGAAGCTCCGCAAGGCCAACGCGGCGCTGACCGACGGCGTGCAGGAGGAGCGGTACGCGGCAGACGGGGCCGGGGTCTACGCCTTCTCCCGCACCGACGCGAGGACCGGCCAGGAGTACGTCGTCGCCTTCAACAACGCGGGAGAGGCCAAGTCGGCCTCCTTCGCGACCGGTTCGGCGAACATGGCCTTCAAGGGCGTCTACGGCGGTGCGTCGAGTGTCACCTCCGACGCCGACAAGAAGATCACCGTCACCGTTCCGGCGGGCTCGGCGATCGTCCTCAAGGCGTCCGGCAAGCTCGCCGAGGCCGCCACCAAGCCCACGATCACCCTCAAGGCCCCGGCCACCGGAGCCACCGGCACCGTCGAGCTCACGGCCGGCGTGGACGGCGGACAGCTCGACCGGGTCGTCTTCGCGGCCCAGACCGGCAACGGCACGTGGCGGACGCTGGGCTCCGCCGATCACGCCCCCTACAAGGTCACCCAGACCATCGGCAAGGACATCCCGGCCGGAACAGCCCTGCGCTACAAGGCGGTTGTCGTCGACTCGACCGGACGCACGGCCTCGGCCACGGCCGAGTCCGTGACCGGCACCCCGCCCGCCGAGGAGACCCCCACCGCCTCCTCCCGCGACTACGCGGTCGTCCACTACAAGCGCACCGACGGCGACTACGCCGACTGGGGCCTGTACGCCTGGGGCGACCTCTCCGACGGCGAGTCCACCACCTGGCCCGACAGCCACCCCTTCGTCGGCCGGGACGCGTACGGCGCCTTCGCCTACGTCAAACTCAAGCCCGGCGCCTCGAACGTCGGCTTCCTCGTCATCGACAAGAACGGCGACAAGGACGTCTCCGCCGACCGCACGATCGACGTCACCAAGACCGGCGAGGTGTGGATCGAGCAGGGCAAGGACGCCGTACGGACGGAACGCCCCGACTACCCGGCACAGGACAAGTCGAAGGCGGTCATCCACTACCACCGCGCCGACGGGAACTACGACGGCTGGGGTCTGCACGTCTGGACGGGCGCCGCGAACCCCACCGACTGGTCGAAGCCGCTGGAGCCGGTGCGGACCGACGCCTACGGCGCGGTCTACGAGGTGCCGCTCGACGACGGTGCCACGAGCCTCAGTTACATCATCCACAAGGGCGACGAGAAGGACCTGCCCACCGACCAGTCCCTGGACCTCACGGCCGACGGCCACGAGGTGTGGCTGCTGAACGGCCACGAGGAGTACCTGCTCCCGCAGCCCGCCGGGTCGGCCGCCGCGCTCGACCTGACCACCTCCAAGGCGGTCTGGATCGACCGGAACACGGTCGCCTGGAACGGCTCGGAGGCCGCCGCCTCCACCCAGTTGCTCTACTCCCACGACGGCTCGATCACCGTCGACGGCGGGGCCCTGACCAGCGACGACGAGCGGTGGCTACGGCTCACCAAGACCGCCCTCACCGACGCGCAGAAGGCGAGGTTCCCGCACCTGAAGGACTACACCGCCTGGTCCGTCGACCCGCGTGACCGCGATCGGGTGAAGGAAGCCCTCAGCGGGCAGCTGGTCGCCTCCCAACGGGCCGCCAACGGAGCCGTGTCGGCGGCGACGGGCGTCCAGATCGCCGGCGTGCTCGACGACCTGTACCCGAAGGCGACGAAGGCCGACCTCGGGCCGACGTTCGGCAAGGGACGCCCGACGCTCGCGGTCTGGGCACCGACCGCGCAGTCGGTGAAGCTCGAACTCGACGGCTCCACGGTCGCCATGAAACGTGACTCCACCACCGGTGTCTGGTCCGTCACCGGCCCCCAGTCCTGGAAGGGCAAGCCCTATCGGTATGTGGTGAAGGTCTGGGCGCCCAGCGTCCGGAAGGTCGTCACCAACAAGGTCACCGACCCCTACTCGGTCGCGCTCACCACCGACTCCGAGCGCAGCCTCGTTGTCGACCTGGACGACAAGTCCCTTGCGCCGGGCGGCTGGTCGACGTACGCCAAGCCGAAGGCCGTGCCCCTCAAGGACGCCGAGATCCAGGAGCTGCACATCCGGGACTTCTCGGTGGCGGACACGACCGTGCCGGCGAAGGACCAGGGCACCTACCTCGCCTTCACCGACAGGAACAGCGACGGCTCGCGGCACCTCAAGGAGCTCGCGAAGTCGGGGGCGAGCTACGTCCACCTCCTGCCCGCCTTCGACATCGCGACGATCCCCGAGAAGAAGTCCGACCAGGCGACCCCCGACTGCGACCTCGCCTCCTACCCGGCCGACTCCGACCGGCAGCAGGAGTGCGTAGCGAGGACCGCCGCGAAGGACGCCTACAACTGGGGCTACGACCCGTACCACTACACCGTCCCGGAGGGCTCGTACGCGACCGACCCGGACGGCACCGGCCGTACGGTCGAGTTCCGGAAGATGGTCAAGTCCCTCAACGACGACGGCCTCAGGGTCGTCATGGACGTCGTCTACAACCACACCGCGGCCGGCGGACAGGCCGCCACGAGCGTGCTCGACCGGATCGTCCCCGGCTACTACCAGCGGCTCCTCGCCGACGGTTCGGTGGCCAACAGCACCTGCTGCGCGAACACGGCCACCGAGAACGCCATGATGGGCAAGCTGGTCGTCGACTCCGTCGTCACCTGGGCCAGGGAGTACAAGGTCGACGGCTTCCGCTTCGACCTCATGGGCCACCACCCCAAGGCCAACATCCTGGCCGTGCGCAAGGCCCTCGACGCGCTGACCCTCAAGAAGGACGGCGTCGACGGCAAGAAGATCATCCTCTACGGGGAGGGCTGGAACTTCGGCGAGGTCGCCGACGACGCCCGCTTCGTGCAGGCCACGCAGAAGAACATGGCCGGGACCGGGATCGCGACCTTCTCGGACCGCGCCCGTGACGCCGTACGCGGCGGCGGCCCCTTCGACGAGGACCCCGGCGTCCAGGGCTTCGCGTCCGGCCTCTACACCGACCCCAACGGGTCCACCTCGAACGGAACCCAGGCGGAACAGAAGGCCCGCCTGCTCCACTACCAGGACCTCATCAAGGTGGGTCTCTCCGGCAACCTCGCGAAGTACCGTTTCACCGACAGCGGCGGCAAGGAGGTCACCGGCGCCCAGGTCGACTACAACGGGCAGCCCGCCGGATACGCGCAAGCGCCCGGTGACGCCCTCGCCTACGCCGACGCGCACGACAACGAGTCCCTGTTCGACGCGCTGACGTACAAGCTGCCCGCCGGCACCAGCGCCTCCGACCGGGCCCGGATGCAGGTCCTCGCCCTGGCCACGGCAGCCCTCTCGCAGGGTCCGGCGCTGTCCCAGGCGGGCACCGACCTGCTGCGCTCCAAGTCCCTGGACCGCAACTCCTTCGACAGCGGGGACTGGTTCAACGCGATCCACTGGAACTGCCAGGACGGCAACGGCTTCGGCCGCGGACTGCCCATGGCGGCCGACAACGCCTCCAAGTGGCCGTACGCCAAACCGCTGCTGAGCTCCGTGAAGGTTGGCTGCGCGCAGATCGAGGGGGCCTCGGCCGCCTATCGCGACCTGCTGCGGATCCGTACGACGGAGAAGGCGTTCTCGCTCGGCACGGCGGACCAGGTGCAGTCCCGGCTGTCCTTCCCGCTGTCCGGCAAGGAGGAGACACCCGGCGTGATCACGATGGAACTCGGTGACCTGGTCGTCGTCTTCAACGCGACGCCGAAGGCACAGAGCCAGCGGGTCGACGCCCTTGCCGGAAGCACATACCGGCTGCACCCCGTGCAGGTGGCGGGGGCGGACTCTACCGTCAAAGGGGCGTCCTACGAGGAGGAATCGGGCACGTTCGCCGTTCCGGCACGAACCGTGGCCGTTTTCATCCGCCATCCCTAGCTGAAGGCATTACCTTGGTGGAGCAGGCCCTGAACCCCGGTCTGCTCCACCGGTGTTGCCCGAGGGGTGACAGATGGACGCACAACACAAGCTGACCGGCACGACCGTGATGGTCGTGGACGACGTGGAGGCCAGCCGGTACGCCGTGGGCACCGTGCTGAGCCGGGCCGGGCACCGGGTCATACCGGTCGCCACCGGCGGCGAGGCCCTCGCCGAACTCGACACCCGGCTGCTCAAGGGCACCCTGCCGGACGTGGCGCTCGTCGACGTCGGGCTGCCCGACATGAGCGGCTTCGACCTGTGCCGGATGTTCAAGGAACGCCCGCACACGGCCGGGATGCCCGTCGTGCACTTCTCGGCCTCCGCCGTGCCCCCCACCGTGCACTGCGCGGGCATGGACACCGGCCTCGAGGCCTATCTGAAGGTGCCCGCCGAGCCCCTGGAGATCGAGGCCGTCGTCCGGGCCGCCGTACGCAACGCGCAACTGCGGGCCGGCGACCAGGCACTGGTACGACGGCTCACCCTGCTCTCCGAGACGATCGTCACCATCCAGTCGGCGCGCACCCTCCAGGAACTGTCCGACGCGGCCGCCGAGGGCGTCTCACGGCTCACCGGCACCCCCGCCGCCGTCTTCGTCCTCGACCAGGACGACCTGCTCTACCGCGGCCTGTCCCGCGACCGCATCCCCGTCGCGCTGCCCGACGACGACGCCGACCAGGCCGTCGCGAGTCTGCTGCGCCGGCTCACCCGGGGGCAGGCCGGAGTACAGCTCACCACCGTGCCGGCGCCGCTGTGGCCCGCCGGGTTCTTCCGGCCCGGCGTCGAGCACGACGCCCGCCTCGCCCTCGTCGTCACCCAGGACGGCCGGGCCCCGGTGTGTCTGGCCGCGCCCGCGCGCGGGATGCGCAGGGTGGGGCTGGAGGGCGAGGCCCTGCTGGCCCAGCTCGCGCAGGCCACCGCGCTGGCCGCCGAGCCGCTGCTCATGTACAAGGTCGAGCGGCATGTCGCCCTCACCCTCCAGCACAGCTTCCTGCCCCAGCCGCACAAGCTGCCCGAGCTGCCCGGCATCGACGTCGTGGTCCGTTACGTCCCGGCCTCCCGGCAGACCGAGATCGGCGGCGACTTCTACGCCGCGCTGCGCGTCGACGAGGGTGTGCTCACCGCGGTCGGCGACGTCGTCGGGCACTCGCTGGACGCGGCGACCGTCATGGTCGAGCTCCGGCACGCGCTGCGCGCCTACGCCGTCGACGAGAGCGACCCTGCCGTGCTCGCCGAGCGCCTCGACCGGACCCTGCGGCGCTACCACCCCGACACCACGGCCACCGTCTGCCTGGCCCTGATAGACCCGGAGACCGGGCGCACCCGGATCGCCAACGCCGGCCACATCCCGCCGCTGATCGTCCGCGACACCGGCACCGCCGACTACGCCGAGGCAGCGGGACCGCTGCTCGGGGTCGGTCTGCCCCATCCGCCGGCCACCGAGCTGTTCCTCGAACCCACCGACCGGCTCCTCATGGTCACCGACGGCCTCATCGAGACCCGCGGCACCGACCTCACGGCCTCCCTGGAACACCTGCGCGCCGCCTCCTCGGGCGCCCTGCCCGGACTGGACGCGCTGTGCGACACCCTCCTGGACACCTTCGGCCACGACCGGGAGGACGACATCGCCATGCTGGCACTGCGGCTAGGGTGATCTGTGCCGTCGTAGAACAGGAGTGCCCATGCCGCAGATCACCGTCGACCACTCGCGTTTCGTCGCCTTCGACCGGGAGGAGTTCGCTCGGGGCCTGCACACCGCCCTCGTCGAGATCGCGGCCGCGAAGCCGGAGGCCTGCAAGACACAGTTCCGGGCGAGCGAGGTCACCGCGTTCGGGTACGAGGATCCGGCGGACGGCGGCCACGCCGTCGTGCACGTCACGATCGGTCTGCTCGCCGGGCGTACCGACGAGACGAAGGCCAGGCTGACCGAGGCGGTCCTGGAACTTCTCCGCGAGCACATCGAGGACGACGGGGCCGTGCTGCACGCCTCGGCGGAGGTCCGGGACCTCGATGCCTCCTACCGGAAGTTCGAGCGCTAGGCGTCTTCAGGACGCCAGGGAGATCAGCCGGGCGGCGAGGTCGGTGAACGGTCCGTCGTTCGGCTCGTCCTTGAGCATGTGGCGCAGCAGCGCGGTCATCTCCTCGTCGAAGGCCGCGCTCACCGCGGCCAGCGCCGCGAAGTCGTGCACGAGCTTCAACTCCAGCTCGGCGCGCGGGATACGGCGGCCGTCCAGCCAGATCAGGGCCGTCGACTCGACGAGCGAGATCCAGGAGCGGACGACCAGTTCCAGTCGCGCGGGCGGATCGTCCACGCGCAGATGCGACAGGATCTGCTCGTAGGCGACCTGTCGTACGGAGTCGATGAGCGCGTTCGTCGCCGAGACGTGGCTCATTGAGTGGGCTCCGCCCACGGACACGGCGGGCCCGCCGCGCATCAACGCCGAGAAGCCCGGCCCGTGTTCGTCCACGAAGTCGAAGAACCGGCGCATCACCCGCAGCAGCCGACCGCCCAGCGAGCCCTGGTGCGGCTCCTCGAACCGGCTCGCCAGATCCTGTGCCGCCCGCTTCAACGCGGCTTCGTACAGGCTGAGTTTGCCGGGGAAGTAGTGGTAGACCAGCGGTCGCGAGATACCTGCCGCCGCCGCTATCTCGTCGATGGAGACCTCGTCGGGCGAGCGGCGGGCGAACAGTTCGAGGGCGACGCCGATCAACTGCTGACGCCGTTCCTCGACTCCCATTCTTCGACGGACCCCGGTTGTCATACGAACACCTTACCGATCGGATCCGGCCTCGAACGGGCCGGTTCGACCAGCGATGTTCACATGTCCGGCACCGGTCGGCCACTAGGGGAACAAGCCCTACCGCAGCCCACTGACCGCCCGGCCGTCCTCCAGGGTCCCCTTCAGCTCGGCCCGGCCTCCCTGCCGCGCCTTCACCGCCAGCAGGTTGCCCCGGGCGGAACCCCTCACCCCGCCCGTCGCGCTGATCGACGACGTCCCCCGGCTCCCCGCCGCCAGCAGGTACCAGGACCCCGCCGCCGACTTCCACAGCACCCCGGCCAGCACCTGCGGATCCTTCGCCCCGCACGCCGGTACGTTCTCCGCCTTCGCCGCGACCGCCCCGTACTTCGAGCCCGGGGTGTGGAACTGGGCCAGCACCCGCTCGCCGCCGCCCTGCCAGGTCTCGGCCCGGGTGCACACCCAGTCGGCCGTACCGCTCGCGTCGGGCAGCGGCTGCGACGCATAGGCCCAGGCGTTCACACCGCGCACACCCGAGGAGCGCATCGCACCGAGCGAGCAGGCGTACGGCGCCCAGGTGCGCAGCGCCCCCGCTCCGGAGGCGTCCTTCACCGACCCGGGGCGGCCGGTGGTGAGGCGGGCCGGGACCAGTTCGCCGAGGTCGGTCAGCAAACGGGTGCCGGAGGCGTCCGTCAGCTGGAGGACGTTCCAGGAGGTGCAGGCGCCGTTCTGTACGGGGCCCGGCATCGGCGAGGTGGCGCCGCCGGACAGCGGGAGGCCCAGGGCGTTGGAGCCCGGCTTCAGCAGGTCCCGCTCGGCGGCCTTCGTCACCCAAGGGGCCGTCAGATAGCGGATGTTGCCGTCGGCCCGGCCCAGGACGACCGCGCCCGCCCCGGCCCGGTCCGCGCCGTCGACCCGGGCGAAGTCGAGGGCGGCCCCCTTGGTGCCGTCCCGCGGCTCGGCGTAGCGGACGATGCGCAGACCGTCGTAGAGGAGCACCACGCGTGCGTTGTCGACGGTCCCGGCGTACAGGAGCTGCGGCGGGCCGGAGGGGCCGCCCGACGGGGTGCCGGGGGTCGCGGAGACCTGGACGTTCTCACCGGGGCGGGCCCAGACGGCCAGGGCGCGGCGCAGCAGGTCGCTGTCGCCGGTGAGGTCGCCGCGCGCGGGCCACACGGAGAAGTCGGTGCGCGCCGAGGACTCCCACGCGGCGGCCGGGACCTTGAGCAACAGGGCCGGGTCCAGGGCGGCCCGGGCGGCGGGGTTCTGCGCGTAGGGGGGCGCGGCGGCACCGTCGGGGCCCCAGCCGTCGCCGGGCAGGCCGAGCAGCGCCCCGCACACGGCCACGGCCGCCGCGGCGGCGAGCGCTGCCTTCATGTGCTGCCTGCGCCGCATCAGGTCGGTGGGGCGGGCCTGGAGCGAACAGGGGTCGAACTCGGGGGAGTCGAGGAGGGCGTACGCGTCCTCGGTACCGGCGGCCTCGTCGAGCGCCGCGTCCACGTCGGTCACGCCCGCCGCCGTCAGCAGTTCCCGTACGTCACCGTCGGGGAGCTTCTCCAGGCCGCGCAGGACACAGGCGGCGCGGGCCGGGCCGGACATGGCCGACAGCCGCTGGTCCAGGGCGAGTTCGTCGGCGCCGCCGGAGCGCGGGAAGAGCCTGAGGCCCCACACCTGGGGGAGCAGCGGCGGAAGCTGGGAGCGCTTGGGCCACGCCCGGCGCCGGAGCGGCAGTCCGGCCTCCAGTGCCGTACGCACCACCTGGAGGCGGACGAAGGTGTAACCCGGGTCGCCCTCGCGGCCGGCCGACTGTGCCGGGATCACGGGCGCCGCGGTCCGGCCCCGCGGCAGGGCGCGCTGGGTGAGGGCGTGCGCGGTCAGAACCCGGCGGCCCCGGCCGAGGCCCGGCGGCAGTACCAGATAGGCGAGCCGGACCAGCCGGGGGTAGTGCTCGACCAGTGCGGCCTCGGCCTGCTCGACATCGACGACGGGGTCGGCGGCGGAGCCGGAGGCGGGTGCGGGGCGCGGGGCGACATCCTGTGACTGCACGTTCAGCAGAACGAGCGAATCGTCGGTTGGTCACCGCCGCCCTGGTGCCGCATTCTCCCCGGGGTGACCCCCGGACCCCCGGCAGAAAGGCGGGTCGGCCCGCATGACCGGCGCGGACGTCGCGAGGCGAACCCTGGTGACTCGGTTCAGCCTTCCGGGTCGACCAGGGCGCGCGCGTAGTTGGCCATCGATCGCTGGTAGCGCGGCAGATGAGGGGCGAGCGCGCCGAGGACCAGCGACAGCCCCTCGCGGTCGCGGCCGAGGCTGGACAGGCACAACGCGAGCGTGGCCCGTACCGCGTCGTCCAACTCGTCGGACGGACCGTCCAGTTCGGGCGTGAGCAGCTTGACGCCCTCCTCGGCCTGCCCGATGTTCCGCAGCGAACTGGACAGCTGGATCTTGGCGCGGCGCCCCTTGTATCCGCGCAGCCCCTTCGCGAGCGCCTCCCGGTACAGCGGGGCCGCCTTGTCGGAGTGCCCCGTCGAGTCCCAGGCACAGGCCCGCTCGAAGAGGCCGTCCGGGCTGCCGTCGGGCAACTCGGCCACGAGGGCGTCGATCACGGCCCGGAAGTCGGCCGCCCGCTCCTCGGGATACTCGTCCAAGGTCGCCCAGGCGGCGTCGACCCGCTTTTCCCAGTCGTCGTTCACCGGCACACTTTCGCACAGCCGTGCCCGTGACGACATCAGGATTTGAGCGTCCCGCGCCCCACAGCCGTATGGGAGGAGACGGACCCCCGCCGGGGCCCGTCCGACGTGACCCCGTGACCGGAGGAACAGATGAGGTTGACCCGACCGATGCTCGCGCTGACCGGCGCGGCCGCGGTGCTGGCGCTGGCGGGCTGCGGATCCGGCGGTGACGCGAAGGCCGCCGCGGTGCCGTCGGCGGCCACCGGCAGCCTGGAGCACCTCGCAGCCGAGGTGAAGTGCACGCCCAACATCCAGATCGACGCCGACGAGCTGCGCCAGGCCGTGTGCAAGAAGGCCAAGGACGCCGACGGCAAGTTCATCCTCGCCACCTTCGCCACCGACCGCGGCCAGCGCGAGTGGATCAACGGGGCCAAGGACTACGGCGGCCACTTCCTGGTCGGCCGCAAGTGGGTCGCCGTCGGTGACACCACCAAGACGGTGACGGTGCTGCGCAAGACGCTCGGCGGGGACATCGAGGAGGGCACGGACCACTCGAAGATGGGCGCCACGCACTCGGCCCACTGAGGACGGCGCACTGAGGACCCGGACACGAGAAAGCCGGCGGTGAGAGATTCTCACCGCCGGCTTTCTCAGTGCGTCACTGGCACTTCTTGCCGGTGTTGATGCAGTTGACCATCTGGTTCATCGTGTTCTGCGAGAAGAAGTTGATGAAGTCGTTGTGGTCGGTGATCGGCTTGTGCAGGTTCTCCGGGAAGGTGTCCACCGCGTAGGGGTTGACGACCGTGCCGTTCTGCAGCTTCGGGGCCGGGACGTTGTAGACGAGCCGGACCTGGAGCTGGGGGATCGCCTTGAAGCCGTTGGCGCAGCTGCCGTCGGCCGCGGCGAACGCCACGTGCGTGCGGTGGTTGGCGCTGTCGATGTTCTGACCGTCCCAGCAGCTCTGGAAGTTGGTCGTGCGCACCACCTGGCTGCCCTGCGGGCAGATCGGGTACTTGTCGTGCAGCTGCACCTTGTTCTCGAAGCCGGTGCAGGACCAGTTCACGTTGGCGTTGGCGTTGCCGTTGACGAAGGCCTTGGCGTCACCGGTGATGATGCGCAGGGCCGTCGGCATCGCGACGACGTTGCCCTTCTTGTTGCCGACGAACTTGATCTGCGCCTGGGAGGCCTGGAGGATCTTGCCGACGTTGCCCTCCTTGCCACCGCCGTCCGCGTTCTGGTCGAAGTCCTGTGTGCCGTTCTGCAGACGCAGCACCGGCCAGAAGTACGAGGACTTGTCGCCCTGGTTCTGGCAGGTGGTCTGGGCCGCCGCCAGCTCCTGGTCGCTCGCGAACGCGTCGTTGCTCTGGTTGCCGACGTAGTCGTGCAGGTGGTGGGCACCGTTGGCGACACCGGGGGCCACGATCACGTTGTCCGTGTTGTGGTTCTTGTTCGCGTTGGTGCCGCACTTGGTGGTGAAGGTGCCTCGCGAACCCGAGTTGCCGTTGGCGGGGAGACCGTTCGTGCCCACACCGAGCTGGGCGCTGCCGCCCTGGACCTTGGTGATGTCCACGAAGTCGGCCGCGACCGGGCCGTTGCCGCCCTGTCCGCCGTTGCCCTGCTGGCCGCCCTGCTGCTGGCCGCCGTTCTGCTGACCACCGTTCTGCTGGCCGCCCTGCTGCTGACCACCATTCTGCTGCTGGCCGCCCTGCTGCTGGCCGCCGTTCTGCTGCTGGCCGCCGTTGTTCTGGCCGGCGTTGGTCTGCGCGTTCTGCGTGGTGCAGGCGGCCAACTGGCTGAGCGAGGTGTTGAACTGGCCCCCGACCCGCTGGATGTCGATGCGGATCCGGTCGATCGTGGCCGCCCGCTTCTCCTTCAGGGGACCGACGATGGCGTTCTGGACGAAGCCCGAGTCACCCGCCTGGGCCTGTCGCGTCGAGGCGAGCCTGGCGTAGGCCTCGGTGATCTGCTTGTCCAGGTTGGCCAGTTCGGTGGCCACCCCCTGACGGGCGTTCTGAGGCACGTTCGTCAGCTTCTGACCGACGTCGGGGCACGAGATGGTCGCCACCTGCGCGGCGGCGGCCTTGGTCTGGTTCTGCGACCAGCCGTTGTTGTTCGACTCGTGCGCCGAAGCGTAGAAGTTCGCCCAGATCAGCCCGCCCCCACCGAGCGCTAGGGCCGCCGACGCGGCTATGGCCTTGCCGGCCATCGACGAGCGGCGTTTACGTGTATTGCGTCCCATGGAACTCCTCTGACTTCCTTTTTCGGGGCTATCGAGGCGCCCGACAGGAGTGAAGCGGCGCCATCCCATACGCAGGGCGTCCCAAGGGTGTTCAGCCGTCCCACAAACAAATCAGAGGTTTGCCGGGACCCGGGGCATCAACAGCCCTCTGAGCAGCAGCAGTTACAGAGAATGAAGGTCTGCTCACCGGCCCCGGTCCAGGAACGCGAGCACCGCCAGAACGCGGCGATTGTCGTCGTCCGACACCTCAAGGCCCAGTTTGGTGAAGATGTTGGCGGTGTGCTTGGCGATCGCCCGTTCTGTGACGACGAGCTTTCCGGCGATCGCCGCGTTCGACCGCCCCTGCGCCATCAGTTCGAGCACCTCCCGCTCACGGGGCGTGATGCGGGCGAGAGGCTGGTCGTCGGCCGCCCGCCGGCTCAGCAGCTGCTGGATCACCTGCGGGTCCATCGCCGTACCGCCCGCAGCGACCCGCCGTACGGCGTCCACGAACTGCTCGGCGTCGAACACCCGGTCCTTGAGCAGGTACCCCACCCCGCCGGTGCCGTCGGCGAGCAGCTCGCGCGCGTACAGCTGCTCCACGTGCTGGGAGAGCACCAGCACCGGTAGCCCGGGGCGGTCCCGCCGGGCGTTCAGCGCGCACTGCAGCCCCTCGTCGGTGTGCGTCGGCGGCAGTCGTACGTCGACCACGGCGACGTCCGGTTCCAGCTCGGCCAGCGCGCGGGTCAGCTCGGGCCCGCTCTCGACGGCCGCGGCGATCTCGAAGCCGTGGGCTTCCAGGAGCCGGACGAGACCGTCGCGCAGCAGGAAGAGGTCTTCGGCCAGGACTACGCGCAAGGGATCTCCATGGTCACCATGGTGGGACCGCCCGCGGGTGAGCTGACGGCCAGGACGCCGTCGAATGTACCCAGCCGCCGCTCGACCCCGGCCAGCCCCGAACCGGCCGCGACGACCGCCCCGCCCCGGCCGTTGTCGGTGACGGTGACCCGCAGCATCCCCGTCCCTTCTCTCACGTGATGCAGGTCGATCCAGATCCGGTCGGCGCCCGAGTGCTTGACCGCGTTGGTGAGCGCTTCACTGACGGCGAAGTAGGCGGCCGACTCCACGGGGGCGTCCGCGCGGCGCGGGAGGTCCACGCTCACCTCCGTCGGGACCGGCATCCTGAGCGCCAACGCCCTCACCGCGTCGCCCAGTCCGCGCTCCGCCAGCACCGGCGGATGGATGCCGCGCACCAGGTCGCGCAGTTCGGCGAGCGCGTCCACGGAGGACTGCCGGGCCTGCGCGAGCAGCCGCTTCGCCTGCGCGGGATCCTTGTCGAGGAGCATCTCGATGGTGCCGAGGTCCATACCCATGGCGACCAGACGGGCCTGCGCCCCGTCGTGCAGATCCCGTTCGATGCGGCGCAGTTCGGCCGCGGAGGTGTCCACGGCGTCCCGCCGCGTCTCGGTGAGGATGCGGACGCGTTCCGCCAACTCGCCCTGTCCGGCGCCGAGTACGGCCCGGGTGAGCCGGAAGTGGACGGTCAGCAGGCGCGGCGCGAGGGAGGCGAGGGCCAGCAGGGCGATGCCCAGGGCGCCGGCGAGGAGCGCGGAGGACTGGTCGGTGACGTGGACGAAGCCGTACCAGTAGCCGCCCAGCTCCGACAGCGGCCGCCACAGCCCGGCCGCGACCGCG
The DNA here is from genome assembly GCF_040607335.1 of Streptomyces sp. NPDC005303. Lineage (NCBI taxonomy): Bacteria > Bacillati > Actinomycetota > Actinomycetes > Kitasatosporales > Streptomycetaceae > Streptomyces > Streptomyces sp. NPDC005303. The sequence goes on from NZ_JBEXGM010000018.1 coordinate 44,404, forward strand.
AGCCCCTCCAGGGGGTAGAACACGAGAACCGCCGGCAGCAGTGCCGTCACGAACCCGGCCGTCATGTCCACCTGGAGCCACCGCAGATCCCGCCAGGTCGCCGGATCGCGCAGCATCGCGTAGGTCCGCGCCCAGGTGTTGGCGTCCCCAGGTATCGGCCGGTACGCCGACGGGATCCGCACCCCGCACCACTCGGCCGCGACCACCCGCCGCCAGTCCGCGAAGGCCCGCACGCCCCGCAGCACCCAGGGGGTGGTGAACGCCCCGATCCCGATCGGCACGAGCGATATGGACACCAGGCTGAGCGTGAGACCGAGCACCGCCCCCGGCAGCGACACCAGCGCCAGCGCGAACCCCCGCACGGCCGCGAGCCCCGTGTCCCGGACCCTCGAACTCCAGCTGCCGTTCCGCGTCTCCATGGTCATACGGCCAGTCTGGTCGAGCGGGCGATGCGGGTCACTGGGCCTGGCCGCACGGTCGGGAGGTGGTGCCAGGTACACCCCCCTGCCGCGCGCGTACCCCATTTGCCGCGCTCACACAGTGAATCGCGCCACAGCATCACCAGGTAACACGGGGTTCACATTCGAGCAATGACCGGGAAATCGCCTGTTGACAGGCTCGCGGGCACCGAGAGGCGGCGTTTCAGTGCCGCAGCGCCGCAGCACCCGCAGTGCGTAGACACATCCCCGAAGGAAGTGGCCCGTGACCTTCAAGGCTGAGTACATCTGGATCGACGGCACCCAGCCGACTGCCAAGCTCCGTTCCAAGACGAAGATCATGGCGGACGACGCCAAGGGCGCGGAACTGCCGATCTGGGGCTTCGACGGGTCCTCCACGAACCAGGCCGAGGGTCACTCCTCCGACCGTGTCCTCAAGCCGGTCTTCTCCTGCCCCGACCCGATCCGCGGCGGCGACGACATCCTCGTGCTGTGCGAGGTCCTCAACATCGACATGACGCCGCACGAGTCCAACACCCGTGCCGCGCTCACCGAGGTCGCCGAGAAGTTCGCCGCCCAGGAGCCGATCTTCGGCATCGAGCAGGAGTACACGTTCTTCAAGGACGGCTACCCCCTCGGCTTCCCCAAGGGCGGCTTCCCGGCCCCGCAGGGCGGCTACTACTGCGGTGTCGGCGCGGACGAGATCTTCGGCCGTGACGTCGTCGAGGCCCACCTGGAGAACTGCCTCAAGGCGGGCCTCGCGATCTCCGGCATCAACGCCGAGGTCATGCCCGGCCAGTGGGAGTTCCAGGTCGGCCCGGTCTCCCCGCTGGAGGTCTCCGACCACCTGTGGGTGGCCCGCTGGCTGCTCTACCGCACCGCCGAGGACTTCGGCGTCGCCGCGACCCTGGACCCGAAGCCCGTGAAGGGCGACTGGAACGGCGCGGGCGCGCACACCAACTTCTCCACCAAGGCGATGCGCGAGGGTTACGACGCGATCATCACCGCCGCCGAGTCGCTGGGTGAGGGCTCCAAGCCGCTCGACCACGTCAAGAACTACGGCGCCGGCATCGACGACCGCCTGACCGGCCTGCACGAGACCGCCCCGTGGAACGAGTACTCCTACGGCGTCTCCAACCGCGGCGCCTCGGTCCGTATCCCGTGGCAGGTCGAGAAGGACGGCAAGGGCTACATCGAGGACCGCCGCCCGAACGCCAACGTCGACCCGTACGTCGTCACGCGGCTGATCGTGGACACCTGCTGCTCGGCCCTGGAGAAGGCCGGCCAGGTCTGATCCCCACCGCTTCCCCACCGCTTTCCCGAGGGGCGCCCACCGACCGCGGTGGGCGCCCCTCGGGGCGTTGTCAGTGGCGCCTGGCATGGTGGGGGCATGGAGATCGACGGGGGCTTGGCGGTCAAGGCCGAGACGGAGTACGGGGAGACGCTCGTCCGGGTGAGCGAGCAGGCGCTGCGGGACCTGGTGCACCGCATCGGGGAGAGCGGCGACCGCTGGCTGGTGCTGCAGCGGATTCCCGACCGCCCGGACGTGTTCGCGCAGGTGTGGCACGAGAGCGGCGGGACCTACCAGCTGGAGCACCGGGAAAGCCGCGCCGTCTTCTCCGGTACGGAACTCACGCACCCGGACGCCGTCGCCGACGCGCTGACGGGCTGGGCCCGCGGGGAGGCGGGCTGGGACGAGGGGATCGCCTGGGCGCCGGTCGAGGCCGATCCGCCCGAGGACGTGCCCGACCTCCCCGACGAGGTGCGCGAAGAGGTCGAGGCCCACGTCCGCGAGCAGTTGCGATGCGGCTACGACACCCGCGCGACGCTCGCCCGGTCCGCCGAGGAGTGGCTCGCCGACGCCGATGCCGACGACGCGGCTGCCAGACGCCCGGTGTCCGCCGCCCAGGCCCGCCTGCTCGTCGACCGGCTCTGGCTGGAGCGCGTCGCCGAACAGGAGGCCTGGCAGGGCGCGACCGACCCGGAGCGGCTCACCCGCGCCTTCGAGGCACTGAACACTCGCGGCGTCATCGCCCGCGAGAACTTCACCTGTTGCCGCACCTGCGGCACCGCCGAGATCGGCGCGGAGCGGGCAAAGGGCGACCACGGTTTCGTGTACTTCCACACGCAGTGCACCGAGAGCGCCGCCGCCGGGCAGGGACTGACGCTGCTGTACGGCGGTTTCGACGGCTCCGCCGACACCACGGCCGCCGTCGGCCACGAGGTCGTCGCCGCCCTCACCGACGTCGGCCTGTCCCCGCAGTGGGACGGCGACCCGGGCACGGCGATCGAGATCAGGCCCCTGACCTGGCACAGACGCCTGGTCGGTTGAGACGGGCCACGCATATTTCACGCCAAGGAAGTGTCCGAGCAGTGAGAGGAGGCTCCTGTTGTCGGCCGACGTCTGCTTCAATGAGCTCATGGCCAGCTACCGGAAGTGCATCGCGACGGGTCGCCATGACCTCGAGCCCTTCTGGCCTTCCCGTCAGCACCACGACTTCGACCGGGTGTGTTGCCGCGCGATGAACGCGCCGGCCCTCTAAAGCCGTACACCCCGGCCTTCGGCCAGCGCGCAGACGTACGTCCTCCGACGACCCTCTCGCGCGAAAGAGCTGACCTCATGGCGACCCCTCGTTCCCTCTCCACCGCCACCCTCCCCACCCCGTCCGAGAACGGCGCACGGCACCGACTCCGAGCCGTCGGCCCGGACGAGGTCCCGTACATGGCGGAGTTCCTTCCCCCGGGCGCCACCTGGCTGCCCGCACCCCAGCACACCCTGCCCAGCCTGCCGGGGCAGCCCCCGATGATCGGCTACCTGGTGCTCGTCCCGGCCGACCAGCACCCGCCCTTCCCGCAGGAACCGCGGATCACGGACGCCGACGCGGACGCGGACGCCCCCCTCGTGCGGATCGACACCGTGCAGCGCACCGCCGAGGTGAACGGCCGCGAACTCGACCTCACCTACCTGGAGTTCGAGCTCCTCGCTCATCTCGTCCAGCACCCCAACCGGGTGCACACCCGCGACCAGCTGGTCACCACGGTCTGGGGCTACGGCCATGTGGGCGACGGCCGTACCGTGGACGTCCACATCGCCCGACTGCGCCGCAAGCTGGGCGCGGACTTCCGGGGCGCGATCCAGACCGTGCGCCGGGTCGGCTACAAGTACACCCCGCCGACCGGCGGCTGAGCGTCTGCCCTCGGCAGATCCGGGTTCCCCCGCGCCGCCCCGGCGGGCACAGTCACCGGCATGAGACTTCTTCTGCTGGGCGGTACGGAGTTCGTGGGCAGGGCCGTCGCCGAGGCGGCCCTGGCAGACGGCTGGGACGTGACCGTCTTCCACCGGGGACGGCACGCGCCCGTGCCCGGGGTGCGGTCGCTGCACGGCGACCGCACCGCGCCCGACGGTCTCACGGCCCTGACCGAAGGGGGCCCGTGGGACCTCGTCGTCGACACCTGGTCGGCGGCGCCCCGCGCGGTCCGGGACACGGCACGACTGCTGCGGGACCGCGCCGACCGGTATGCGTACGTGTCGAGCCGCTCGGTGTACGCCTGGCCGCAGCCGGCCGGGTTCACTGAGGACGCGGCCGTCGTCGAGGGCGCCTCGGCCGACGCGGATCAGACCGACTACGCCCGGGACAAGCGAGGCGGTGAACTGGCCGTCCTGGACGCCTTCGGCACGGACCGCTCCCTGCTCGTCCGGGCCGGGCTGATTCTCGGCCGGTACGAGAACATCGGGCGGCTCCCGTGGTGGCTGGGCCGTATCGCCCGCGGCGGCCCGGTCCTCGCGCCCGGCCCACGGGACCTTCCCCTCCAGTACGTCGACGTCCGCGACCTGGCGCAGTGGGTGCTGGAGGCTTCCGCGGCGGGGCGGAACGGTCCGTACAACCTGGTCGGTCCACAGGGCCACACCACCATGGGCGAACTCCTCGACGCCTGCGTGACCGTGACCGGCGGGCCCGCCGAACTGCGCTGGACCGACCCGGAGATCGTCCTCGACGCGGGCATCGCCCCGTGGACCGGTCTGCCGGTGTGGGTCCCGCCGGACACCGACCTGCACACCACCCTCCACAGTGGGGACACCTCCCGGGCCGCCGCGGCGGGCCTGCGCTGCCGTCCGGTCACCGAGACGGTGGCCGACACCTGGCGCTGGCTGCGGGAGACCGGCGGGGTGGCGCCGCAGCGCCCGGACCGGCCGGCGGTGGGCATCGATGCGGAGACGGAGGCGAAGGCACTGGCGGCCGGAGCGCACGGCTGAGCAGCGGCCGGAGCGCACTGCTGAGCAGCAGGAGCCGGTTCGCGCGGGGGGCCGGGGCTGGGTTCAGGCCCCCTCGGCCGCCGCGGGGGCCCGGGGCGGGTGTCAGACCCCCTCGGCCGCCGCGTCCCGCACCCCCGCCAAGAACCCCCGGATCGCGGCCCGTTCACCCTCGTCGTACCCCTGGAGCAGCTCCACCGCCCTCCCGATCAGTGGTCCGAAGAAGGCTTGCCCCAGCTCCACCGCACGTTCGTCCACCTCGACGACCACCTTGCGCCGGTCCTGCCGCCCCCGCACCCGCCGCACATGACCGGCTCGTTCCAGCCGGTCGATCAGCGAGGTCGTACCGGCAGAGTTGAGCCCGAGCTCCGCGCCGAGCCGTCCCGCCGTCATCTCCTCGTCCGCGCGGGAGGCGTCCATGAGGGCGATCAGGGCGCGTACGTCCGTCGGATGCATGGCGTTGCGCTGCGCGAACCGGGCGCTGTGCAGGCCGAGTTCAACGGTGACCGCGCGCAGGAGATGGACGATCTCCATCTCGGGTCCCTGGGACGGCATGTGCACCCTCCGGCTATCATCTCGCTCATCGAGTATCTCGCTGAACAAGATAATACGGGAGTGATCGATGGGTCGGTACGACGGCGACGCGTTCGAGGCCGCCTACGACAAGGTGACGGCCAAGTGGCCCGCCGACCGGGAGGCGCTGCGGGTGCCGACCCCGTTCGGCACGACATACGTCAACGCGTGCGGCCCGGCCGACGCGCCCCCGCTCGTCCTGCTGCCGGGTGGCGGGGGAGCGACCTCCGCGTCCTGGTACGCCCAGGCCGCCCCCCTCGCCCGCACCCGCCGGGTCCTCGCCGTCGACCTGCTCGGCGCCCCGGGCCGCAGCGAACCGGCCGCCGACCGTCACCCCCGCACGGTCGCCGACTTCACCGCCTGGCTGGACGCCCTCCTCGACGGACTCGGCGTCACCCGGGCCGACTTCGGCGGGCACTCCTACGGCGCCTGGATCGCCCTGCACCACGCCTTGCGCGCCCCCGAGCGGATGCGCCGCCTGTTCCTCCTGGACCCGACCCAGTGCTTCGCCGGGTTCAAGGCGGCGTATCTGCTGCACGCCCTGCCGATGCTGCTGCGTCCCACGCCCGGCCGGGTCCGTGCCTTCCTGGAGTGGGAGACCGGGGGAGCGGGCGCCCTCGACCCGGACTGGCTCCGGCTCCAGGAGGCCGCCGCCGGCTTCCCCGCCATCAGGCCGGTCACCGGTCCGCGCCCCGCCCCGGACGCGCTGCGCGCCCTGAACATGCCGGTCCTGCTGCTCGTGGCCGCGAACAGCAGGACCCATGACACGTACGACGTCACGAGACGGGCGGGCGGACTGCTGCCGCTGGCGGAGACCGACGTGGTCCCCGGGGTCTCCCACCACGCGCTGCCGCAGTCCGCACCTGGCGAACTGGCCCGCCGCCTCAGTGAGTTCCTAGGGGACGGACGCGAATAGCCTCACCCCACCTTCTCGATCAGGGCCCGGCGGATGAGGAACTTGCCGGGCTCCCGCACCTGTTCGAAGGCCGCGTTGTTGAGCAGGGCGCAGCTGCCGGAGACCGAAGTGACCTCCACCGTCGTGGACTTGTTGTTGTCCAGGTTGGTGACCTTCAACTTCGTACCGGCCGGGAACTGGTTGCTGGACGCGGCGGGCGCACCGGCCTCGCCGGACAGGGTGACGGTCGAGCCGTTGCACACCTGCTGTCCGGAGGCGGCGTTCCCCGCGGGGGAAGCCTGGGAGGCGGGTGGTGCCTGGGAAGCGGCGGGCGCTGACGGAGGCGCGGCCTGCGAGGGCTGCCCCGCGGCGGCCTGGGAGCCCTGAGCCGACTCCCCGACCACACAACCGGACGCTTCCTGCTGCACCTTGATCTGCGCGATCACCGCTTCCCGGTTGGCGATCCGGGCCGCCGACTGCGCGTCGGGCGCGGCCCGTTGCCCGTCGATGAACTTCTGGTTGTTGCCGAGCGCGGTGGCGAGACCCTGGCAGACCGTCGACTCCGCCGCCGTCTGCGGGGTCGCGGCGTTCGAGGTGCTGGCCATCGCGAAGGCCCCACCACCCGCCACCGCCGCCGCGCTCACCAGCAGCGCGACCTTCTTCTTCGTACCGAGCGTTCTTCTGCGCGACATCCGCGGCTCCTGAGAGTTGGGGAAGCGTACGCCGCTATGTACGAGATACCGAACGAGGTTGCTCAGTGGTCGCAGGAGTCAGGTGACGTAACCTGCGTCACACCCGGCTATTTCCTGGACAGAGCGTCCTGTACGGCGTCATCGGTGCGGGCGACCAGCGCAGAGCCGTCGTCCGCCGTGATGATCGGACGCTGGATGAGCTTGGGGTGTGCGGCGAGCGCGGCGATCCAGCGGTCGCGCGAACTGTCGTCCCGGGCCCACTCCTTGAGGCCGAGCTCCTTGGCCGCGGTCTCCTGGGTGCGGGTGATGTCCCACGGTTCGAGGCCGAGCCGGCCGAGCACCTCGCGGATCTCGTCCTCGCTCGGGACGTCTTCCAGATAGCGGCGGACGGTGTACTCGGCACCCTCGGCGTCGAGCAGGCTGATCGCGCTGCGGCACTTCGAACAGGCCGGATTGATCCAGATCTCCATGGCGCCCACGGTACGCGAAAACCCGTCTTCCACCTGCGTCACAGCACCCCCGACAGCCTTGTGGCCAGGGGCTTTTGTCAGTGGCGGACGGTAGAATAAAACCAGTGTTCGAGGGCGTCGCCGGAGTCCCGGTGGTCGTCCTTACCGCGACAGGAGGATGCCTGTGCCCGCTGCCGCACTGAAGCCGAAGCCGTTCCCGACCCAGTCCACCGCGAAGCACCCCGTGCTGCTCGACCTGCCGTACACCCCCGTGGAGAAGCGCCCGTTGCCGCCGGGCCGTCCCCGCGAGTGGTATGTCACCCACAACCGCCGCCTCAAGGCGATGCGGCTCGCGATCGCCCTGCTCGACTCCGGCGTCTACGTGCCGAACCAGGCACGCAACGAGACGATCCGGGACACGGCGGAGACGATCGGCGTACACCCACCGTCGGACACGACGTGCCACATGGTGCGGGCGCTGATGCGGTACTCGCGCTGAACCATGATGCCGGGTGCCCCCACTCCATGGGGGCACCCGGCATCACGGCGTACTGGTGTCGCGGCTGACCGGCATCATGGCCGACCGCGTCCCCTGTCAGCCGACGCGATGATCGGGTCGGTGTTGCCCGTCACTCGGCACCATGTCTGACCGGCGTCGCCCGTCAGTCGGCGCGATGGCACGGTCCGCGTCGCCGGTCAGCTGGTGCTGCGGCCGACCGGTGCCTCGGCCGACCGGTGCCGTGGCTGATCCGCGTCGCGGATACCGGCGTCAGGGCCGACCGGCGTCGCCCGTCAGTCGGCGCGATGGTGGGCTCCCCGTCACCCGTCGCCCGTCACCCGCTGTCGCGGTCACCCGGTGTCGCCGCCGGCCGGGGTCCCCGTCAGTCGGTGGCTTCCGCCAGTTCCTTCTCCAGCGGCGTCCGGAACCGCGGCCGCACCCGTGTCGCCCCCACCCAGTCCCGCAACCGGGCGGCCTCCACCGCGATGGCCGCCTCCGCCTCGCGTCCCACGCCCTCCGTGTCCAGCAACCGCCAGACGATCTCCCCGTCGGGCCGCTGTGCCCAACCGCCCACCACCCGCCCGTTCCACCACACCGTCGGTCCCACGTTGCCGCTGCGGTCGAACAGGGCGGGCCTGAGAGCGGGCGCCAGATACCAGTCCCGCTGCTGCCAGCCCATCGCCGTCGGATCCAGTCCGGGCAGCAACGCCGCCCAGGGCTCCACGGGTTCCGCGACCGGACCGGCGTCACCTTCGACGACGTGGGCAGGCCCCTCGTCGACGGTCACCGGCACCGCGCGGATCGCCATGAGAGCGCGGCGCACGTCGGTCACCTTCCAGCCCGTCCACCACTTGAGGTCCGCCTCCGTGGCCGGCCCGCACACGGTGAGCCAGCGCCGCAGCAACTCCGCCTGGGCCCCGGCCACATCGAGCTCGGGATGCGGCGGCGCCACCGCCCAGCGGAACTGCGAGGACATCCAGGTGCCGAGCGGCCGCCCGCGGACCACCTTGCCCTCCACGCCGAGCACCCGCAGCAGGCGGCTCGCGACGGTGTGGACGCCCTCGTAGCTCTTCCCGGCCGCGTACGCGAACTGCTCCCGCAGCCGCGGCTCGTCCTCGGAGAGCTCCGTCGCCGTGGCCTGCCCGCGCCGGGCGAGCGCGGCCAGCGCCGACTCCTCGACCTCCTTCAGCCAGGTCGCGTCCGGGGCGCCCGCCTTCGCCATGTCCTTGATGAGCGCGGCCCGTTCCCGCGCGGCGACCGTGAGTCCGGTCGAGGCGTGCACGACCGCGGTGAGTTCGGTCGGGAACGCGAACACGGTGTGCCGCATCCCGTGCATCCGCACCAGGGACCGGTCCTCGTACAACGCCCGCTCGGTCTCGGCGACGGTCCGGGCGGAATCCGTGAGCCGCGCGCCGATGGCCAGGTACACGGTCGCGGGATCGCTCCCGTGCAGCGCGACCAGCGCGTCGGCCACCTCCTCCGGACTCGCCACGCGAGCTCGTCCGGCCAACTGCTGCCGCAACGCCAGCCGAGCCCTCCGCTCGCCCACTCCGATGTACCGCTCCCCGTCACCCATGGGCCCATCTTGACGTAGGCCACTGACAACGCCCCAAAGGGGGCGCGGGGCTGCATCGATATGCGGCTCCGCCGACGTGGCCGCGACAAGCCACGACGGCGCCGCAGCCGACAGACGGCAAGATCGCGGCACCCACGGAGGCGGAGCGTGCTGTCACCCGATCGCCGTACCCCACATGCGCACCTCCCAGCCGGGCCCTTCACTGCGATCAGGAGGTGACGGACACACCGGCGACCAGGAGACGACCGTGACGCGGACACAGGGCACATGAACACCCCCGGCGCCGGTACCCCAGCCGCCCGCGCGGAGCGCGGCCGTGCTGCCCGCAAACGCGTCCGCCGCTCCGCCCACGCCGGCTGGATCCCCTCCGCCGACCGCCCCGACCCCGTCGCCGTACTGGAACGCCAGGGCCGCGACCGCCTCCCGGAACTGCTGCCGATCCGGTACGGCAGGATGTCGTCCTCCCCCTTCGCCTTCCTGCGCGGCGCGGCCGCCTTGATGGCCGCCGACCTCGCCGCGCAGCCCCACACCGACCTCACGGTGCAGCTCTGCGGCGACGCCCACCTGCTCAACTTCGGTCTGTACGCCTCCCCGGAACGCTCCCTCCTCTTCGACCTCAACGACTTCGACGAGACCTTCCCCGGCCCCTTCGAGTGGGACGTCAAACGGCTCGCCGCGAGTGTCGCCGTGGCCGCCCGCGAGAACGGGCACAGCGAGGACAAGGCCCACCGGGCGGCGGGGGAGGCGGTCACCGCGTATCGCACGGCCATGCGCCGGCTGGCGGGCATGGGCGAACTGGAGGTCTGGCACGCGAGCGTCGACGCCGACAGCCTGCTGCCCCTCATCCGCTCGGCCCGCCATCGCCGGCGCGCGGAGTCCAGCCTCACCCGGGCCCGCCGCCGCACCAGCCTCCAGGCCCTCGGCAAGCTCACGGAGGTCGTGGACGGCCACCGCCGCATCATTCACGACCCACCGCTCATCGAACCGGCCGGCGGCCCCGACATGGCCGGCCTGCGCAAGATCTTCAGCGACTACCGCTCCACGCTCTCCGAGGAACGCCGGCTGCTCCTGGACCGCTACCGCTTCGTCGACGCGGCCCGCAAGGTCGTCGGCGTGGGGAGCGTCGGCATGCGCTGCTTCATCGTGCTGCTGGCCGGGCGGGACGCCGACGACCCGCTGTTCCTGCAGATCAAGGAGGCGCGGACGTCCGTACTCGAGGAACATCTGCCGCACGGACCGTACGTCCATCCCGGGCGCCGGGTGGTCGTGGGCCAGCGCCTGCTCCAGGCGACGAGCGACGTCTTCCTGGGTTGGATGAGCGGACCGCAGGGGCGGGCCTACTACTGGCGCCGGCTGCGCGACATGAAGGGTTCCGCGGACGTCGCCGGCATGACCCCGGCTGACCTCAGGGCCTACGCCCGCCTGTGCGGCACCACGCTGGCCCGCGCCCACGCCCGCTCCGGCGACCGCATCGCCATCGCCGCGTATCTGGGCGGCACCGACACCTTCGACCAGGCGGTCGCCGACTTCGCGCTCGCCTACACCGCCCGCACCACGTCCGACCACGCGACCCTGTGCGCCGCCATCGCGGCGGGCGTCATCAGGGCGGCCCCGGGCGAGTGAGCCACGGCCCCCGGGCCCGGCACACCGGGACGGAAACAGCTTCGCGCAGGGCAGGCATCAGCGCGCCTCGTCGGGGCTAGTCTTCTACACCACAACCACGCACACGGAGGCCCGTCATGGGCACCATCGTCATCTCCGGGACCGTCGTCCTGGTCATCCTGGGCTTCGGGAACCACACCTGGTGGCTCGTCGCCGTAGCCCTGCTCTTCGTGTACATGCAGTACGGCCGGGGCGGTGCCTCGGCGTCCTCGTCGGGCGGTTCGTCCGGCGGCGGTTCGGGGGCCGTGCCCGGCAGCTACCGGGCGTACCGCGACCGCCGGGACAAGCAGGCCAGGTGGGACCGCCGTTACCAGCGCGAGCGCCCCCTGGAGTCCCGTCGGCAGGCTCGCGAGAGAAAAGGCTGAGGGCTCCGGGAGGGAAAGGGCGCCCCGGGACGCCGGGGAGTCAGAGGCCGGGGGCGCCCCACAGAGGGAACCAGCGGTTCAGGTCCTGCTCGATCCGCAGATCGTTGGTGAGCGCGGCCTTCACCCGCAGTTCCAGCGCGTTGTCACGCCGCTGTCCCTCACCGGGCAGCGGCGCGAAGGGGTAGAAGGTGCCGCGCTTGTAGAGGTAGACCAGCGCGAGGGAACGGCCCGCGGTGTCCTGGAACCCGGCGAGCGAGCACAGCAGTTGCGGCCCGAAGCCGTTGACCTCCATCGAACTGTTCACCGCGTGCAGGTCGTTGACCAACTGCGGCAGCTGGTCCGGGACGCGTTCGGAGACCAGCCAGGAGTAGCCGAACTCGTCCCTGGTGAGCCGCACCGGGGGGCCGTCCCGGTCGGCGTCCGCGTCCAGCAGGGCCTGGACCTCCCGGTGCGACTGCTCGAAGGCCGCGCCCTCGACCGTGGCGAAGCACACCGCCCCGCGCCCGGTCGGGGTGAAGGAGGCGGCTGCCTCCAGGGTGACGGCCGCCGACGGCAGCGCGAAGAGCTGGTCGAGATCGGGCGCGACGGGCTTCGTGCGCCCGAGCAGGATGTCCAGCAGCCCCATCCTCAGCCCGCCTTCCCGGGCTCCACGGGCTCACCCAACTCCGAGGAGATCCGCCCCAGTTGCTCCAGCCGCTGCTCCAGGGACGGGTGGGTCGAGAAGATCCGCTCGATGCCGGGCTCCTTGCCGGTGGCCGGGGTGAAGTAGAAGGCGTTGAAGGCCTGGGCGGTGCGCAGGTCCTTGGTGGGGATGCGGGCGAGCTCTCCGGTGACCTTGGTGAGCGCGGAGGCGAGGGCCGAGGGTCGGCCGGTGAGGTGGGCCGCCGCCCGGTCCGCCGCCAGCTCCCGGTACCGGGACAGCGCCCTGATCAGCAGGAAGCTGAGCGCGTACACGGCCGCGGAGACACCCATCACGGCGGCGAAGATCACGGCGGTGTTCTGGTCCTTCCGCCCGCCGAACAGCTGGCTGTAGAAGGCGAACCGCACGATCAGCCCGGCGATCACGCCCAGGAACGAGGCGATGGTGATCACGGCGACATCCTTGTGCGCCACGTGCGACAGCTCGTGCGCGAGCACGCCCTCCAGCTCGGCGGGCTCCAGCCGGTCGAGCAGCCCGGTCGTCACGCACACCACGGCGTTGTCCGGGTTGCGGCCGGTGGCGAACGCGTTCGGCATGCCCATCGTGGAGACCGCGACCACGGGCTTTGGCATGTCCGCCAGGGCGCACAACCGGTCGACCACGGCATGCAGTTCGGGATACTCCACGGGTCCCACGACCCGCCCGCGCATCGCGAACATCGCGATCTTGTCGGAGAACCAGAACTGCGCCACGAACATCATGGCGAGCAGCCCCACCACCATCAGCCAGGACTTCAGCACCACGATCAACGCGACGACGAACGCCACGTACAGCAGCCCGAGCAAGAACATCGTGACCGTCATCCGCACGGTCAGCCGCCGGTCGCTCCGGAAACGACTCCGCATCTGCACCACCCCGCAGTCAGGCACTCGTCCCACCCTTCAGTGTGCACCCGCCCCGGCCATGAAGCGGTCCCGATCAGCCCTAGGACCAGCAAAGGCTCAGGCCTTCAGTCCGGCCTCCCACAGGCGCCGTTTCAGCACATGACCACTGAACAGATGCCGGGCCCGTCCCAGCAGCTCACCCACCTCGGCCACCCCGGGCGGCACATCCCCCGTCGGATGCCAGCGCTGCACCGACTGCCGGGCCCAGTGCCGCAACTTGTCGTCCGGATCGTCGACCAGCGCGACGGCGGCCCGCAGCCGTACGAGCCCGCTGTGCGCGTTGAGCAGCCGGAACGCGGAGACCCGCGTCTCCCGGGCCCGTCCCACCGCCAGCCGCTCCAGCAGCCACCCGTCGTCCAGCATCCGCGCGGACGGCACCAGCGCCAGGGTCGCCTCCCGCACCACACCGGGCGCGGGATCGTCGAGCAGCGCCCGCAGCCGCCGTAGGTCCAGCACGTCCAGCAGCCGCAACCCGCTCACGGCGCGCGTCCTGACCACCGGATCCGGGTGCGTGGTGAGCGCCCACAGCGCCTCGGCGTCACTGCGGTCCCCGCACTCCGCGAGCCCGCTGACCACTCCCGCCGACAGCGCGGGGTCGCCGGCATCGGCACAGCGACGCCGGTACCACTCGACCGGCTCACTTCCGGACTGCCGTACGACATACCGCGCACAGGCCCGCACCACCCCGGCCCGGTCGCCGAGGAACCCGATCGCCCGTTCCCCGCGCCCGGCCCGCCGCAACGCGGTCACTCCGGCCGACCGCGCCCGCGGATTGCGGGCGGCGAGCAGGGTTTCGAGTACGTCGTCGTCGGCGCCGCCCTCCGCCACGGCGGCCAGCGCGGCCTCCGCGCAGAGGCCCTGGACGACCGTGTCCTCATCCCGGGCGGCGCTGCGGGCCAGCTCGGCGGGGGAGAGGAGACCCTCCTCGACGGCGAGCCGGTGGGCGAAGCGGCGCACGGTGCGGTCGGGATGGGTGAGCAGCGGAAGCAGTGCTTCACGGTCCGCCGAGCGCAGTACTTTGTCGATCAGGCCGACGGCGACATCACCCCGGGTCCGGACGCCGACCCGCAGGGCGAGCGGGGTCAGGGCGACCGCGGTCTCCACGGTGACCGCCTCTGCCCACCGCGTTCGAGCGCGCTCCCGCACCGGTTCGGCCCAGTCGGCGCACCGCACCACGACCAGCGGCAGCACCTCCGGCCGCCCCGCGACCTGCCCCAGCGCCCCCCGGCGGATCCGTCCGTCCCGGTGGCAGAGGGCGAGCGCGAGCTGCGCGTCGGTGAGCCGGTCGCCGCGTCGGAAAGCCTCGGTCAGTGCGCGCCCCTGCTCGGTCCGCTGCCACTCCGGCAGCCAGGTGCCGTCGGCCCCGGACCAGCCGTTGTGCCGTACCGCGTCGTCCAGCTCGATCCAGACCGCCGGGTCGGCCGGGTCGACCACGGCCTCCCGTAGTGCGGCCCCCTCCGCGAGGCGGACCGCTGCCTGTGTCCCGTTCCGGGTACTGCCGCGCACGTGCGCTCCTTGCCTGCTCGGCGCACTAGTAGGGACGCAGGTCCGCGTACCCCAGCAGCACGATGATCACCGCCACGGTCCCGAGCACGATCGCCGTCGAGCGCCAGGACGAGCGGCGTGGTGTCCTCGGCTCGGGGTCGGCGCGGAACCGCTGGGGCTTCGGCGGGTTCTCCTTCCACCGGGCGGCGAGCATGCGGGCCCGCGCCGAGGGCTCCTTGTGCTCGGCCCCGTCGGCCCACCTGATGTCGAACTCCCGCTCGGTGTCGTCCTGTTCGGGCATCCCCGTATCCCCCGTCGTCTCCCGTCGAACAGCTGTGCAGAAAACGATACGCCGTAGAACCACCGTGAGACCGCCGTCGGACGGTCTACGGTTCGATCACAGGTCGAAGAGGTGATGGTGCGACTCCTCTACCTCGGAGCCGTGTTCTCAGGGTCGGTCTGACCAGCAGGAACGGCGTCGTTGTCGGTCATTGTTCGTGGTCGTTGACCCCCCCGGACGGCCCAGCGACGCCCCTGCGGTCGCTCGCACCGCTCGCACCCCATCCGACTAGCAAGGATGTGCGTCCAGCGTTCAAAACGCCGACTTCTCGTCCATGTCTCGTCCAGAGCCGGCTACCGCCCTGGTTCTGCAGCGGTCCGAGGAGGAGCATGGAGGGCAAGCGACCAAGGAGGCCTGCCATGAAAACCGGCGCCTCGGACTCGGACTACGCACCGTGGCTGTACTCTCACACGCCCTCCCAGGCGGAGGGCGAGCGCGACGATCCTGCCGAACGGGCAGCCATGCACCCAGATGTCCCCAGGACTGAACCGTCCCAAGCGGAAGGCGAGCAGGTGGACGACACCGGGGCGGATGACCATCGATAAGCCCGAGGGGCGGACCTTCCACGCGCGAGCCCTTGTGCGCCGCCTGGGGACGGCCTTGCCGCATCAGTTTCCGGGGAGCCGGAGGTTCAGCTTTCGCCCGCCCTCATGGCTGAACTCAAGATCGTAACGGGTGAATGCGGGACCGAGCCGGCCTGGTTGCCTGTTCCAAGGTCGCGCAGAGGAACGGCCCCACGCCGTCGGCGGAGTCTGAATGATCGGGTCAAGTACCTACGTGCGCGCGACGGTTCTCAAGAGCGTCGCGCAGTCCGCACCCATAGCCCGTGTGACCTGCTCAGACGTTGTTCCGGTGGCCCGCAACCGCCGTGCTGGCCCACAGTCACCGGGCACGGCAGCCAGGCGTAGGAGCACCGCGCCACGGGCCGGTTCAGCGTGAGCAGCGAGGCGCCCGAGCGTATGCGGGGCAGTAGTGGTGCTCGTAGGCTGATGCTGCTCGGGGCTGACGCGGAGGTCCCTCATGCCCCGAACCATATGGAGCGGCGCCATCTCGTTCGGCCTGGTCACTTCTTTGAACTAAGGCCGTGTCCACATGTGAGGGAAGCGTGGGGTCAGTTCACTCCATTCCGGTGTCGCCGTCGACGGACGGCGCGCCTCAGGTCGGACAGCTGTGGTGCATGAGGTGGGTGTGGATCATGGGGTGGGTCATCCTCGTGTGTTCCAGACGAGGGGGGCTTTACGGATCCAGGTGTCGTCCTCGATCGTCTGGACGAGGAACTGGGCGAGGTCGGCGCGGTTGATCCGTGCGCCGGGCTTTTCGGTGCCGGCCTCGGCGGCCCGTACGGGGCCGCTGAGGGGCTTGTCGGTGAGGGTGACGGCGCGGGCCAGGGTCCAGTCGATGCCGGACGAGGCGCGTACGACCTGGTCGAGGCCGGTGTGGTCCTCGAAGCCCGCCTTGATGTTCGACAGGTTGATGAACGCCTTGACCAGCGGGTTGAGCCGGGCCCAGTCGTCGCCCGCGCCCTGCGTGGACGTCAGCACGATGCGGCGGATGCCCTGTTCGCCCATGATGGTGAGCGTGTTGCGGGCGGCGTCGGTCATGAACATGGGCGGGCTGACCGGCTTGGCCCACGGGTTGTCGGAGGCGCGGGCGTTGTTCAGCGCGCTGATCACTGCCTCGATGCCTTCGGCGGCCCGGCGGATGTCGTCGATGTTGGCGGGTGTGCCCTGGATCAGCTCGACGCCGGCCGGTGCCTGCACCTTGTCGGGGTTGCGGACCAGGGCGCGGACACGGTGGCCGCGCCGGGCCGCGTGCTCCAGGACGTGGGCGCCGGTGCGGCCGCTGCCGCCGAGGACCAGGAAGTTGCTCATGGTGTTCAAAAGCCTTTCGGGCAGTTCAGGGCTGGATCAGGCGGCCTGTCGGCCGGTCAGGACAGAGCCCAGGCGGCGGGCCTCGTCGTGCGCCTTGGTCATGGACGCCTCGTGCACCGGCAGCAGCGGGGCCATCATCGGCACGTAGGGGGCCATGGTCAGTTCGGGCAGGACCGTCGTCAGGTCGAGGCCGAGGTTGGTCGGGTGGCCCAGGACGGTTTCCAGCGTCGGCACCAGGTGGTCCATGCCGTGCTTGGGGGCGCCGGGGCCGTAGCCGCCGCCGCGTGCGGAGATCACCGTGGCGGGGCGGCCGAGGGTGGGAGGGGGTCCGTCGAAGCTCAGGGTGCGCCCGGCGACCATGATCTGGTCCAGCCACGCCTTGAACACGGACGGCATCGTGAGGTTGTACATCGGCACGGTGAACAGGTAGGCGTCCGCGCCGAGGAACTCCTCGATCAGCTCGTCCTGGACCGCCGCGGCCTTCGCCTGCTCGGGGGTGTGCTCGGCGGGGTCGGTGGTGCGGGCGGTGATGCCGGCCGCGCTGAGGTGCGGGGCGGGGGAGGCGGCCAGGTCGCGGTGGACGACCGGGCCGTTCCACTCGTCACGGAAGGACCGGGCGACCTGACGGGAGACGGATGCCTCGCCGAGTGAGGAGGCGTCGATGTGCAGCAGGTAGGACATGGGGAAGTCAGCCTTTCGACATGATCAAGGGTGTGTCGTGGGGTGAACGGTGGAGGTCAGCTGCGGGCCGGTACGGCGCAGCCGTCGGGGCCGCAGACCGCAGCGTCGCCGCCGGTCGCGAGGGTGAGCGGGTGGGATGCGTCCCAGGCCGTGCGCAGCACGTCGAGAAGGCCGTCGCTGTCCTGGGCCCCGGGGATGCCGTACTTACCGTCGACGACGATGAAGGGCGCGCCGGTGGCGCCCAGGCGCTGGGCGCGGGCGGCATCGTCGCGGACCTGCCGCTGGTAGCGGTGCTCGGTGAGCGCCTGACGGGTGCCCTCGCGGTCCAGGGCGATCTCCTGGCCCAGGTCGAGCAGGTCGTCCATGCTGAAGACGGGGCGGGCCTGGCCGAAGTAGGCGCGGAAGATCGCGTCCCAGGCTTCGCGGTTCTTGCCCTCGGCGGCGGCGTGGGCGAGGAACTCGTGCGCCAGGTCGGTGTTGCCGACCAGGTTGTCCAGCACCTTGTAGGGGCGGAGTCCCTCGGCCTCGGCCAGCGCCTCGATCCGGCGCGTGGACGCCTCGGCCTGGGAGCCGCCCATGCCGTACCGGCTCAGCAGCACCTCCCGGACGGAGAACGTCTCCCCCACGGGGAAGGAACTGCTCAGCGGGAACGAGTGGTGGACGACCTCCACCTCATCGCCGTGCTCGAACCGCTCCACAGCCCGGTCCACACGGTGGCTGCCCAGTCCGCACCAGGGGCAGGTGACCTCGGCCCAGATCTCGATCTTCATGACGCGCGCCTCCCGTGCCTGCGCTCTGATTCCTACGTTTTGTTCGTAGCGCCATGATGGGCCAGTATGGAAGTCGATACAAAAGGCACATCGATGTTCGTGCCGGAGAGGAATGTGCGTCATGGAGGTCACCGGCAGTTCGGGCGGCGCGGCGGCGGTGGGGCCCTGTGCCGGCATCCCCGCCGAGCACATGGAGTTCATCCGGCAGGTTCTCGACCGTGTCGGCGACAAGTGGAGCCTGCTGCTCATCGCGGTGGTGGAGGCCGGCCCGCTGCGCTACACCGACCTGCAGCGCCAGGTCCCCGGAATCTCCCAGCGGATGCTCACTCTCACGCTCCGCCAGCTTCGGGAGGACGGTCTGATCACCCGCACCGCATACGCGGAGGTGCCACCGCGCGTCGAGTACGCCCTCACCCCGCTGGGGCGCGGCCTCCACGAGATCGTGACATCCCTGATCGGCTGGGCCGCCGACCACCACGACGAGATCCGCGCGCACCGGGCCCGCGCCGCGGCACCAGCAGCCCGGTCCTGAGCTTGTTCTCCAGCAGGCCCCCGGCGGCAGTTGAGTTTGTGTGAAGAAGAACAACGACACCGTCGAGGGCCCCTGACGGCCTCGTCTACACCGCCCGCCTGCCGTTGTCGAGCGCCACCCTGAAAACTGGCTCGCCGACCTGATACGCGGTCACATGAAGGAGATCGGCTCGCACGCCCACGCCCACGCCCACCAGACCATCCGACCTGCAGTTTTCACGATGCACACTGCTCAGTGCGAGAGCCTTCCGACGCTGGCCGGTCACTCGGGCGATTCGGCCGGCCGCCAGCAGGACGCCGAGGCCCTGGCCGTCCACGCCGCAGATGTTGGAGACCACGCACAGTCCATCGGCGCCCTGGGCCTGCAGGGCGTCGATAAGCACGGTGGGTATGCCCACAGCCCGAAGCCGCCCACCGCCAGCGAGGCCCCTTCCGGTATGTCGGCGACCGCCTCGGCAGCCGAGGCCATGACCTTGTCCACGTTGTTCATGCCTTTCTCCGGTGCCGGACGCGGTGTCCGGCACCGGGGTGGTGCCAGAGCTCATCGCACGGTGGTTACTGACTTCGGCTCGTCAGGGTGAACTTCGGCGAAGTCCCTGATGAGTCTGGGGCGGTGGCCGTATCTCGTGCTGTGTGAGATATGCGGATGGGGGCGGGCTGAGTGCCGCGGGACGCCGGCCCCGGAAGACCGTGCGGATGCAGGCGGCCGAGATGTTCGAGCGGAAGGTCAAGCCGTCGGAGGTCGCGCGGCTATTACGGGTGAGCCGGAAGTCGGCTCACCAGTGGCACCAGTTGGGATGGTGGTGTACAGGCTCTGGTCTCCCGTGGCCCGAGCGGTTCGGCCGAGTGGGCTCGGCTTCGTCCCGTACGCCGCCCAGGTCATGGCTGTGCTTTGAGGATCCCGCTGAGGACGATGTCGAGTGTGCGGTCGAGCCGCTCGGGCAGGTCGAACGGCTCTGGTTCCGCGCCGATCCACCGGATGATGCCGGAGAAGTATCCCGCTGCCAGGAGCGCTCCAGCGTGGTGCGGGTCCACCTCGGGCCTCACCTCATCGTGGCGCACGCCGTCATCGATGATGCGAGTCAGCTCCGTTTCCAGGGAGGGGTCCTGAAGAAGGCGGCCGAAGCGGGCGGAGGCTTCCATGAGAACGGCAGTCTCCGCGCGCAACGCGATGTTCAGTTCGGCCATCTCCCGCAGGTAGCGCCGCAGTCGATCGCCAACCGGCAGATCCTCGGAGTGTTCCTGGCCGAGGATCTCCGACACGCGGGCCCGGCGGCGAGCGCCCCACTCCTCCAGGAGGCCGACCTTCTGGGAGAAGTGGTTGAAGACAGTGGCCCGGGCGACATCGGCGCGTTCGGCGATCTGGTCCATGGTGGTCGGCTCATAGCCATGAGCGACGAAGAGTCCGATCGCGGCTGTGTACGACTCGTCATGAACTTGGCGCCACTTGCGTTCGCGGCGGTTGACGGGCGGGATGATGTCCTCCTCCGGGGGGCGCGTCGGCGGCGGGCCCGGAGTGCCGCCTTCATGCCCGGCGATCAGTTTCCTTCTGGACTGTAGTCCGACAATGGCTCTCGGGTCAGACGCTGACTGCCCCCGGCAGCGCGGGCTGCTGCGGCGGTGTCGACTGCGCCGCTGTGTGCCTGCGGTCGAGCCTCAACAGGGAGTCGAGCGACAGGGCGCCCGGTCCGAGCGTGAGCAGTGCCAGCAGCGCGGCGAGCATGAGGAAGTCGATCTCAGCTCCCCCTGAGCCCTTTGGTCCGAGGACACCCAGGTGGAGGGTGTTGAGTTTGACCAGGACCCCCGTGCCCAGCATTTCGAGGCTGAGGAGCGCCGCGGCGACGCGGGCCAGGAGGCCCAGCACGAGCAGTCCGCCGCAGGCGAGCTCCATGGATGGCACGAGCCAGCGCAGTACCGAGGTGAGAGGCAACCCGGCGGGCCGCAAAAGGTAGTTCTCGAAGTTGTCGAGACCCAGAATGTTGATCTTGTAGAGGCCATGGAGGATCATCAGCCAGCCGATCGTCGTCCGCAGGACGAGCAGCGGCAGATCGTTGAGCCTGGTGAGCCTGGTGAGCCTGGTGAGCCGGTTCGCGGCTGAGCCGTAGAGGCGCATCTCGAGTCCTTCTGTGGGCGGGGAACGGGGAGAGTCAGGGTCTGCGTCGGGCCGGCCGTACAGGGACGGGCGAGCGCCCCTGCACAACCGTGTTGGTGATGGCACCTAGTCCCGTGGCGGTGATGGTGACGGTGTCGCCGGGGCGCAGCGGCGGAGGGTCGTGGCGTCCGGAACGGCCCCAGAGTTCGGCGAGACAGCCGCCGCCCCCGCACGTGCCGGAGCCGATGACGTCGCCGGGGCGGACGGTGGTGCCGCGGGAGGCATGGGCGGTCATCTCCTCGAACGTCCAGGCCATGTTGGCGAGCGTGTCACCGCCGACCTTGGTGCCGTTGACCTCGACGACGAGCTCCAGGTCCAGGAACCCTTCAGGGGTGCGGTAGGCCTCAAGATCGTCCGGAGTGACCAGCCAGGGCCCGAGCGTGGTGGAACTGTCCTTGCCCTTGGACGGCCCCAGCTTGACCCGCATCTCCCGACCCTGGAGATCGCGGGCGCTCCAGTCGTTGAGCAGGGTGTAGCCGATGATGTGCCCTCGTGCCTGTTCCGGTGTGAGGTCGCTGCCCTCGCGTCCGATGACGGCAGCGACCTCGACTTCGAAGTCGAACAGCTCGCATCCGGGTGGAACGGGTACGTCGGCGCCGGTGCCGATCACGGAGTAGGGGTTGGTGAAGTAGAACACCGGCTCGGCGTACCACTCTTCGGGCACGGTGTCGCCGAAGCCCCGGGCGATGCCTTCGACGTGGCCTTCGAAGGTCATGAAGTCCCGGACCGTCGGCGGCAGGAAGGGCGCCAACAGCGTGACGTCGCTCAGGGCGTACACCCCTCCGGCGGGGGTCGCGGCCGCGCAGTCCCAGAGGGCCTGGGAGCCGCGCCTGATCAGATCCAGCAGGTCCGTGCCCTCGGGGAAGGCGTGGACAGTGTCGCCGACGACGGCTCCCGACAGCCGTTTTCCGTGGTGGTCGAATGTGGCCAGTCGCATGATCTGCCCTCCGTTGCGGGCGGGTGGGTCAGTGGGCGGCGGGTGCCGAGGTCTCTACGGTCTGGGGCTTGCGGGTGAGGAAGATGCCGGAGATGACTGCGGCGGCAAGGCAGGCGATGGAGGTGACGATCAGGCCCGTGTCGTAGCCGTGGGCGAGGGCCTGCTGTGCCAGCGGGGCGACCTTGGCGCTCGCCGGCCCGAGCGGGGCTGACAGCACAGCCAGCGGTCCGCCTTGGGCGAAGACGGCGTCGACGATGTGGCCCTCCTGCGCGGTGAGGCCGGCCGAGCCCAGCTTTCCGGCGAGGTCGGTGGCGGCGATGCTCAGGGAGACGGCGCCGATGATGGCCGGGCCGAGAGTCTGGCCGAAGTCGCGGACGAGATTGGTGGCGGCGCTGGCCATGCCGGTGAGCTCGCTCGGCACGATGTTGACCGCTGCGGCTGTGAGTGCGGAGACGATCAGACCGAAGCCGGTGCCGTTCAGGAGCAGCGGCCCGAGGATCGACGTGAGCGCCGTGTCGCTGATCGGGACGCCGCTCAGCCACAGCTGCCCGGCCCCCACGCTGAGGAAGCCTGCCACCAGCATCAATCCGGGGCTGACCCTGCGCAGCAGCCTGACCAGCAACGGCCAGACGAAGGGGGTGATTCCCTGGATGATCAGAAAAGGAACGGCCGCCTGCAGCGGACTCTGGTGCTGAATGGCGCCGACCCGGATGCTCAGGTCGTACGCACCGCCGAGGAAGCCGAACATCCCGATCACGGCGACGACCGCTGCGGCGGTGAA
This sequence comes from Streptomyces sp. NPDC005303, assembly GCF_040607335.1. Classification (NCBI taxonomy): domain Bacteria; kingdom Bacillati; phylum Actinomycetota; class Actinomycetes; order Kitasatosporales; family Streptomycetaceae; genus Streptomyces; species Streptomyces sp. NPDC005303. The sequence goes on from NZ_JBEXGM010000018.1 coordinate 66,936, forward strand.
CGCGGGGTTACGGAACAGCTCCAGCCGCAGCATCGGCGACGCCGACCGGTTCTCCACCGCGACGAACGCCACCATCAGCGCGGCCGCCATCGCGAACGCCCCGACGATTGACTCCGAGCCCCAGCCTGCCGTAGGCCCCTGGATGATCCCGTACAGCAGGGCCAGCAGCGCTCCGGCGATGGTGAGTTGCCCTGGCCAGTCCAGTGACCGCCCTTGCGGCGCGCTGGATTCTCCGGCGAGCAGCAGGCTCACCGCGGCCGAGGAGACGGCCAGTATCCCGACGGCGGCGAAGGCCCACTGGAAGGCGGTGTATTCCACGATCGCGCCGGACAGCAGCGGCGCGATGAACGCGCCCAGCGACAGCGCCGTGGTCCAGGAGGCCAGGCCCCGGGCCCGGGACTCCGGATCCGGCGTGGCCGTGACCACCAGGGCGAGCGAGGAGGGGAACAGTGCGGCGGCCCCGATGCCGGAGATGGCCTGGCCCGCGATCAGCTGGCCCGCCGAATCGGCGGTGGCCGCGATGAGATAGCCGAGGGCACCGATCACGGCACCGGCCACCATCAGCCGCTTACGGCCGAAGAGGTCACCGAGGACGCCGAAGGTCAGTTCCAGAATGGCGGTGGGCACCAGGAAGGCGGCGCTGATCCAGGTGAGCTGGGAGCCGCTGGTGTGGAGGGTCTGCTGAATCTCCCCGTTGATCGCGGCGGGCAGCACCAGTCCGATCTGGGCGACGCAAACTGCCAGGCAGGCGGCGATCAGCGTGCCGAGGCGCCGTCGCGAGGTGGTGGTCGGCCCGGCGTGCGCCAGGGGTGGTGCGATGGAGACCATGTCTTCTCCCAAGGGCGAGGGACGTGCGGATGGGTTCAGGAGCCGTACAGCAGTTCGGCCATGCAGCCGAACAGTCCGGGGCCTTCGAGCGGAGGCAGTGAGGGGTCGAGCTCCCGGTAGACGGTGTGCACGTTGACGGCCAGGCGTTCGCTCTCGTCCAGGTCGGCGAAGCGGCCGAGGCGAATGTCGCGTGCCGCGTCCATGGCGGGCATGCCGGCGGTGAAGCGGGCGGTGGCCTGCTCGTGGACGTATGCGAGGTAGTCGCGGATCTCGCGGACGGCCTGCTTGGTGGTGACGGGGCCGTGGCCGGGTACGACGATGTCGGCGTCGAGGCCCAGCAGCAGGTCGCAGGCAGCGAGCCAGCGCGCGAAGGGACCGTGCCAGACGACCGGCGCTGCTCCGGCGAAGACGATGTCGCCGGTGTAGACGGTCCGGGCCTGCGGCACGTGGACGATCGTGTCGCCGGCGCTGTGCGCGGGCCCAACGTCGATGAGGCGGACCTCGGTCCCGCCGATGTCGAGGACGGTCTCGCCGTCGAAGACCCGGTGCGGGAGGACGGGTTCGATGTCGGTGTGGTCGAAGCGGCCGAAGATCCGGCGGGCGAAGTGTCCGGCCGGGCTGTCCATGCCGGTCAGTGCGCGCATTTCGGCCGGGCCCACCTGCCGCATGTCCGCCACGGACCCGCGGGCCGCGATGATCTCGGCGTGGGACACGAGCTGGTTGCCGAACCAGTGGTCGCCGTTGCCGTGGGTGTTGACCACGGTGGAGATCGGTGCGGCGGCGGTGAGCGGTGCCAGCGCGTCGAGCATGGCCTTGGTCAGCCGCAGGTCGTAGAGGGTGTCGACGAGCAGCGACGCGCCCCGGCCGGTGATCAGCCCGGCGTTGCTCATGCCCCATCCGACATCGCCCGCGATCCAGGCGTAACAGCCGTGTCCGAGCTCGACACGGCCCGTCCGGGATGTCACGGAAGCCACGTTGCCTCCTTGTCAGCGCCCCGCGATCAGCAGCGCGAGACTTTCATCCACTGCTGGACTCGGGTCCAGCAGTGGCGAGGAATCTAGAGTGGTCCCGGGGCGGGGTCAAGAGCTGTGCGGCCTTGTGCTGTACTGAGGGCCATGAAGATCCGGGACGCGGCAGCCGCCTCCGAGGGCGGCGCGGCCGTCGGACGCCAGGAGCGCAGGCGTCGGAAGCTGCACGATCAGCTGTACGAGACGGCGGTCGGTCTCTTCGTCGCCCAGGGATACGAGGCGACCACCATGGAGCAGATCGCCGAGGCCGCCGATGTCGCCCGGGCCACCGTCTTCAACCACTTCACGCAGAAGGTCGGCTTCCTCGAGGAATGGGGAGTCCGCCGCCGGGCCCGCGTCGCTGAGATCCTCGGCGCGGAGCACGCCGAGGACCTGCCGGTCGGCGACCGGCTGCGCCGCTACCTGAAGGAGATGGGCGACCTCAACGTCGCCTCCCGCGCGGAGACCACCGTCCTGATGGACGCCTCAGCGCGTTACGGGTACCTCCTGCAGGACCCGTCCCTGGAAATCGAACTCGCCAGGATCGTCGAGCAAGGGCGGCAACGCGGGGAGATCAGGGCAGGCGTCGACTGCGACCAGGCCGGCCAACTCCTGGCCGCCTGCTACTTCTCGACGATCCTGCGCTGGATCCGCGAGGAACCGGCCCCGTTCGACCTGCACGAGCGCCTCGCCGGGGCGCTCGACATCATCCTGCTGGGCCTTCTTTCCGACGCGGCACATGCCGGGGAACCCTGACGGTTGCCTCACCGCCGCCTTGAGGCAGAAGGCCGGTGGGCCCCATCAATCAAGCAAGCTCACGGCTCCTGCGTGATCGTTCTGCGTAGAGAACAGAAATGATCACGCGGCACCCCGGGCATCTTGCCGGCCCAACACAAATAGTGACGCCCGGTCAGCAGACCGAGCCCCAGGTTGATGCGACTGGGCCGGTTCTTGTCCGCTCGGAACTGCTGTCCTGCTGGCCCTACCGGTACGAGGAACTCGAAGTCGAGCTGCACCGGGTCGGACTCCGGACAGAAGTGAGCACGTTCGATCTTGAGGCCGAGAACCTGCCGCCGCTCAGCGCAAGGCCGGACGCGAGTTGGATCCGCGACCGCCGTCGCCGACTCCGAGCAGACCCTGCTCTGCACCTACCTCTCCGCCGCCCTCCTGGTCGGCCTCGTCGCCAACAGTCTCTTCGGCTGGTCCTGGGCCGACCCGATCGCCGCCCTCGTCATCGCTGCCGTCGCCGTCAAAGAAGGCCGCGAAGCCTGGCGCGGAGATGCCTGCTGCGGCCCCATCCCCATCCCCATCACCAACGCCGCCGCGGAGACCGACGCCTGCGCCCGCAAGCCCGGCTGCACCTGCTGCAACTGACCGCCGTCCCGGGGGCTCAGCAAGCGGTCAACGGTCAGTCTCAAACAGTGGCGGCCACAACCGGATCGGCGAGGGGTATTGCCTGGCGCCGGCCGGACAAGATCCGCAACCCCGCCGAGCTGCTGCTGCCGCAGACCGAGGTGTCGGATGCAGAGATCGAGGGCGCGCTCGCGCTGACGGGGCCGGAGTTCGAGGACGCCTACACCGACGCCATGGCGAAGATCATTGAAGCGAAGCGGGAACACCGCGCACTGCCGGAAGCGCCGGAGCCCAGGAATCGGGCAAGGTGCTCTACCTCATGGCCGCCCTCATGAGTCCGTCCAGCAGGCCAGGGCTTCCCGCGGCGAGGACGCCGATGTGCACGAGCTGCCGAAGAAGAAGGCCGTCGCCAAGTAGGCGACGGCGAAGAAGACGCCGGGGCGTCGCCCGCGCAGCGGTAGGTGAGTCGCAACATGGACATCGACCTGACGTATGGCAAAGGGCTGCTGCGTGCAATCGGCGGTGTGCCGATCACGTACGGCGAGCGAGAGTGGATGGACACAACACCGCGCGCCCTGGGTGCATGGGCGCTCGAATATCAGCGGTTCAGTTCAACTCTGCGAGCTGTAGGCGGCGTCGAGATCACCTATCGCCGGTGGTCCAGCCTGCCGCGCACCGTGGGTCAATGGACCTGTGAACACCGCAGATCTCGCCTGGAGAGCATCGGCCCCTACGCACTGAGACACGACCAAGCCGGCCGCGTCTCTGCCATCGGCCCGCTCCAGATCTTCTACGACCGAGGCGGGAGCGATCGTGCTGTTCTGGCAGAAGCAGACCTGGGACGCGTACAACCAAGCCAAGCGCTGACAGACGTCCGGACCCGGGAAGCCCGGATGACCAGGGGTTGTTCAGGCTCGCGGCGGCCCGCTCGCCGGCCGCGCAGGGCCTGGTCCAGCATCCCCAGGGCCGTATCGGGCCGACACTGCGGGCACGCATCGACGCCTTCGGCGAGCGCGCGCACCGCCTGGTCCCGTCCGACGCCCTTGGACCGTGAGCCTGCGTTCCAGCAGTCACCGACATGCACGTACACGGCGTTGCGCCGGGACAGGCCCCGCTCGATCAGCCACTCAGGGATGCGGTCACCGGCCCCGGCGAAGCCGATGCGCTGACCTGAGCGGTGGCGGGCCGTAGTGCTCGATCTTCGGTCGCGCTGCTGAGCCCCAAAACGACCCGTCGGCCGTGCCCTTCCAGCAAGGAAGAACACGGCCGACGGCCCACACACGGCCCAGGAGAGCAGAAGCCCGCTCTGACCTGGGGCGATATCACACGTCGAAGTACAGCTCGAACTCGTGCGGGTGCGGACGCAGCTGCAGCGGGGCGATCTCGTTCGTGCGCTTGAAGTCGATCCACGTCTCGATCAGGTCCGGCGTGAAGACGTCGCCCTGGAGGAGGAACTCGTGGTCGGCCTCGAGGGAGTTGAGGACCGCCGGGAGGGAGGTCGGGACCTGGGCGACGTTCGCGTGCTCCTCGGGAGCCAGCTCGTACAGGTCCTTGTCGATCGGCTCGGCCGGCTCGATCTTGTTCTTGATGCCGTCCAGGCCCGCCAGGAGCAGGGCCGAGAAGGCGAGGTACGGGTTGCCGGAGGAGTCGGGCGCGCGGAACTCGACGCGCTTGGCCTTCGGGTTGGAGCCCGTGATCGGGATACGCATGGCCGCGGAGCGGTTGCGCTGCGAGTAGACGAGGTTGATCGGGGCCTCGAAGCCCGGCACCAGGCGGTGGTACGAGTTCACCGTCGGGTTGGTGAAGGCCAGCAGCGACGGGGCGTGCTTGAGGATGCCGCCGATGTAGTAGCGGGCGGTGTCCGACAGACCCGCGTAACCGGCCTCGTCGTAGAAGAGCGGCTGGCCACCGGTCCACAGGGACTGGTGGACGTGCATGCCCGAGCCGTTGTCACCGAAGATCGGCTTCGGCATGAAGGTCGCGGTCTTGCCGTTGCGCCAGGCCACGTTCTTCACGATGTACTTGAAGAGCTGGAGGTCGTCGGCCGCGGCGAGCAGCGTGTTGAACTTGTAGTTGATCTCGGCCTGGCCGGCGGTGCCCACCTCGTGGTGCTGGCGCTCGACCTGGAGGCCGGAGGCCGCCAGCTCCAGGGAGATCTCCGCGCGCAGGTCGGCGAAGTGGTCGACCGGCGGGGTCGGGAAGTACCCGCCCTTGTAGCGGACCTTGTAACCGCGGTTGTCCTCCAGCGCACCGGTGTTCCAGGCGCCGGCCTCGGAGTCGATGTGGTAGAAGGACTCGTTCGCGCTGGTCGCGAAGCGCACGGAGTCGAAGACGTAGAACTCGGCCTCGGGGCCGAAGTACGCGGTGTCCGCGATACCGGTCGACGCCAGGTAGGCCTCGGCCTTCTTCGCCACGTTGCGCGGGTCACGGCTGTACTGCTCGCCGGTGATCGGGTCGTGGATGAAGAAGTTGATGTTCAGCGTCTTGTCGCGGCGGAAGGGGTCCACCCGGGCGGTCGACAGGTCCGCGCGCAGTGCCATGTCGGACTCGTGGATGGCCTGGAAGCCACGGATCGACGAGCCGTCGAACGCGAGCTCCTCGTCCGGGTCGAACGCCTCGACGGGCAGCGTGAAGTGCTGCATGACGCCCGGCAGGTCGCAGAAGCGGACGTCGACGAACTTGACGTCCTCGTCCGCGATGAACTTCTTGGCCTCGTCGGCGTTCTGGAACATCCAGCTCCTCCTACTCCCGACCGTTCCTGGACCGGGGTGGTAGTTCGTTCGTGCGGCCAGTGCGGTGGCACACGCTGTCCACGACCCTAGGGACGGGTGGTTTCTCGGGCGTGACCCATTTGTTTCGCACAAGTTAACCGGACATCGTCGGCCCCGCCCCACCTGTCCGTATCCCGAAACGCGGGCAGTACCGTGGACGCGTGGACAAGAGGGATGCAATCGGATCGTGGCTCTCGGGCCCCCGCGCGGCCGCCGAGGATGCCGGTATCGACTTCGGATACCGCGGACAGCAGCTCGGCCTGCCGGAGGAGGGACCGGGGTCGATCGCCCGCCCCGGGCGACGGCTGGGCGCACTCGCCGTGGACTGGGCGATGAGCGTGCTGATTGCATCCCGGTTGATCACTCAGAGCTATGGCGACCCGTCGACCTCGAACTGGTCGCTGCTTGTCTTCTTCGTGATGGGCGTCCTCACGGTCGGCACCATCGGCTTCACCCCGGGCAAACGCCTCTTCGGCCTGCGCGTGGTCGCCCTCGACTCCGGCCGCGTGAACCCTGCGCGCGCCCTCCTGCGCACGGTCCTGCTCTGCCTCGCCGTCCCGGCCCTGATCTGGGACCGCGACGGCAGGGGCCTGCACGACCGGCTCGCGAAGACCGTGGAAGTACGCATCTGACGACGCCTCTGACGAGGCTTCCGACGAGGCCCCCGCCTTTGTCGTGTCCTGACAGCCGCCGCGCCGAACACGCGCGGCGGCTGACTATGGGACGACCGGTCCGGCTCCTAGCGTCGAGCACCCAAGCAACCTCCCCCCGTTGCGAAGGGACACGCCGGACCGATGAAGAGACCCGCACTTGTCACCGCCCTCGTCGCTGCTCTGCTGGGCGGCGTCCTCGTCTCCGGGGCACCCGCGGCCCAGCAGTCCGCCGCCTGCACGGCCGCCGACGCGGACGTCTACGCACCCCCCGCCACCGTGCCCGCCACCCCGGGCACCGTGCTGGCCTGCAGTTCCGTCACCCTGAGTCAGGTGCCGGGCACCATCGCCATGTCCGCGTGGAAGGTCCGCTACAGCTCCACCGACAACCAGGGCCGGCCCGTCGCCGTCTCCGGCACCCTCGCCGTCCCCACGGCGCCCTGGACCGGCCCCGGCACCCGCCCCGTCGTCGCCTTCCACCCCGGCACCCTCGGCCTCGGCCCCCAGTGCGCGTTCTCCAAGCAGCTAGCCGGGGCCTTCCAGGACGAGTACGAGGGCGACAACATCGCGGCCCTGCTCAAGGCCGGGTACGCCGTCGCCGCGACCGACGGTCCCGGCTACCTCGACGGCCAGACGCACCGCTATGTCGCCGGCACCGACTCCGGGCACGCCCTGCTCGACATCGCCCGCGCCGCCCCCGCGGTGCCGGGCAGCGGCCTGTCCCGGCAGACCCGCGTCGGCCTGTGGGGCTACTCCGAGGGCGGCGCTGCCAGCCTGTGGGCGGCCCAGCTGGCGGCGTCCTACGCACCCGACCTGAACGTGGTCGGGGACGCGTCCGGCGGCATCCCGGGTGATCTGAAGGAGGTGGCGGCCGGGCTCGACGGCAGCGCCTTCGCCGGGTTCCTCGCCGACGCTGCCGTCGGCATCCAGGCCGCCTACCCCTCCCTGCCCCTCGACTCGCTCCTCAACGACCAGGGCCGGGACAGCGTGAAGACCGCCAAGTCCGTGTGCCTCGCCGGTACCGTCACCGCCCTCGCGGGCAAGAGCATCAAGGGCTTCACCACGGCCGGGCTCACCCTCGACCAGTTCTACCGGCAGCGCGGCAGCGACGGCCGCACCTGGGGCCAGGTCCTGGACGCCCAGAAGCTCGGCGTGGACCTCGGGACCTACCGGATCGTCTTCCCCGTCCTCCAGTACCGCGGCGCCCTCGACGAGGTCATCCCGACCGCCACCGAGGACGCCGTCCGCTCCGCCTACTGTGCCGCGGGCGTGAAGACCGGCTGGAAGATCTACGCCGGTGACCATCTGCTCACCGACAACCAGGCCGTCGGCGACGTCGTCTCCTGGCTCGGCGACCGGTTCGCGGGCAGGTCCGCCCGGAGCGACTGCTGATTCCACTGCGACGAGGGGGCGCCCGGTGTGACACCGGGCGCCCCCTCGTCGTACGAGAAAATTCAGCGGGCCTTGCCGCCGCCCTTCGGCAGCTTCATGCCCTTCGGCATCGGGCCCTTGGGGAGCGGCATGTTCTTCATCAGGTCGCCCATCGCCCGCAGCCGGTCGTTGGTGGCCGTCACCTGGGGGCCAGTCAGTACGCGCGGCAGCTTGAGCATGGCCGTCCGCACCTTCTTCAGCGGGACCTGGCCCTCGCCCGTGCCGACGAGGATGTCGTGCACCGGTACGTCCGCGACGATGCGGTTCATCTTCTTCTTCTCGGCGGCGAGCAGGCCCTTGACCCGGTTCGGGTTCCCCTCGGCGACCAGGACGATGCCGGCCTTGCCGACGGCCCGGTGCACCACGTCCTGGCTGCGGTTCATCGCCACCGCGGGGGTGGTCGTCCAGCCCCGGCCGATGTTGTCCAGTACGGCCGCGGCGGCACCCGGCTGGCCCTCCATCTGCCCGAATGCGGCCCGCTCGGCCCGGCGTCCGAAGATGACCGCCGTCCCGAGGAAGGCGAGCAGGAAGCCCAGGATGCCGAGGTAGACCGGGTGGCCGATCAGGAAACCGATGGCGAGAAAGACGCCGAGGATGAGGAGGAAGACACCCGCGAGTACCAGGCCGATCTTCTTGTCGGCCTTGCGGGTCATCTTGTACGTCAGGGCGATCTGCTTCAGTCGCCCGGGGTTCGCGGCATCCGCCGCACTGTCACTTCTCGCCATGCCCCGAAGTCTACGTGGCCCCGCAGACGTGGACGACGGCAGTGTCCGCCCCTCGAACGGGAGGCTTCAGGAGCTGATGGTGAACGTCTGGTCCAGGACGCGCTGCGCCTCGACCCGGTCCTTGGCGCGGCGGCGGTCCTCCAGGACGGAGGTCCAGGCGTTGCGCCGGGCGGTGCGCTGACCGCTGCTCAGGAGCAGCGACTCGACGGCACGCAGTGCAGTGGTGAACGACGGAATGGCGGTGGCGCGAACCGGCGCGGCCTGCATGATGGGGGTTCCCCTCGGGATGGCGGCTCGGGTGAGTGGTGCACGGTGTGTACAACCAGGGTCACTGAATGGTGTTACCAGCGCGTGACCGACCGGTCAAACGCCCATGAAGCCTTGATGCGCCGCCCGAAAACACGGACGCGGCCCCGATGGCCCCCCTATCTGCGGGGATGTCCGGGACCGCGTCAATCGGCCACTACCGAGCGGTAGTTGCTTGTGCTGGGATTCACACGTTTGGAGTGGCACTCCGTGCCATCTGAAACTTCTCAGACCGCCTGTGAGGCGACGTAGGAACCGCGCTTTTCTACGGCCATCTGGTAGAGCCGGCCGGCCCGGTAGGAGGACCGGACGAGGGGTCCGGACATCACGCCGGAGAAGCCGATCTGCTCGGCCTCCTCCTTCAGCTCCACGAACTCCTGCGGCTTGACCCAGCGCTCCACGGGGTGGTGCCGCACCGACGGCCGCAGGTACTGCGTGATGGTGACGAGCTCGCAGCCGGCGTCGTGCAGCTGCTGGAGCGCCTCGCTGACCTCCTCGCGGGTCTCGCCCATGCCGAGGATCAGGTTGGACTTGGTCACCAGGCCGAAGTCGCGGGCGTCGGTGATGACCTTCAGCGAGCGCTCGTAGCGGAAGCCGGGGCGGATGCGCTTGAAGATCCGCGGGACCGTCTCGACGTTGTGCGCGAAGACCTCGGGGCGGGACTCGAAGACCTGCTGGAGCAGCTCCGGCACGGCGTTGAAGTCGGGGGCCAGCAGCTCGACCTTGGTGCGGCCTGCCGCGCGGCCCGCGGTCTGCTCGTGGATCTGGCGGACCGTCTCGGCGTAGAGCCAGGCGCCGCCGTCCTCCAGGTCGTCGCGGGCGACGCCGGTGATGGTGGCGTAGTTCAGGTCCATGGTGACCACGGACTCGCCCACGCGGCGCGGCTCGTCACGGTCGAGCGCCTCGGGCTTGCCGGTGTCGATCTGGCAGAAGTCGCAACGCCGGGTGCACTGGTCGCCGCCGATGAGGAAGGTCGCCTCGCGGTCCTCCCAGCACTCGTAGATGTTGGGACAGCCGGCTTCCTGGCAGACCGTGTGCAGGCCCTCGCTCTTCACGAGCTTCTGCATGGCGGTGTACTCGGGGCCCATTTTCGCCCGGGTCTTGATCCACTCGGGCTTGCGCTCGATGGGGGTCTGGGCGTTGCGGACCTCCAGGCGCAGCATCTTGCGTCCGTCGGGTGCGACTGCGGACACGACCGGCTCCCTAGCGTTTGATTCTTCGGCGTGCTCAAGGGTACGCCCGTGGATTTGAAAGTCCGCTGCCTGTCTCAGGCCGCAGGTGTCTTCTCGATCACCCTCGGCTTCAGCTCCGCGTTCTCCAGTACGTCCCTCAGGTGCCGCTCGACGACCGGCAGGACCTCGTCGATGGTCACGTCCCGGCCGAGCTCGCTCGAGAGGGAGGCGACGCCCGCGTCACGGATGCCGCACGGGATGATCCGGTCGAACCACTTGTTGTCCGGGTTCACGTTCAGCGCGAAGCCGTGCATGGTGACGCCCTTGGCGACGCGGATGCCGATCGCCCCGATCTTGCGGTCCTCGCGTCGCTGGCCCGCGTTGGAGGGGGCGTACTCCGGGCCGTTCATGCGCGGGTCGAACTCATCGTCCGTGAGACGGGGGTCGAAGTCCAGGGAGAGCCCGCCGAGGGACGGACGCTGCTCGACCGGGTCACCGAGCACCCACACGCCACTGCGGCCCTCGACCCGGCTGGTCTCGAGGCCGAACTCCGCGCAGGTGCGGATCAGTGCCTCCTCCAGGCGCCGTACGTGCGCCACCACGTCCACCGGGCGCGGCAGCTTCTGGATCGGGTAGCCCACCAGCTGGCCCGGGCCGTGCCAGGTGATCTTACCGCCGCGGTCGACGTCGATGACCGGAGTGCCGTCGAGGGGGCGCTCGCTGTCCGCGGTGCGTCGGCCCGCCGTATACACAGGAGGGTGTTCGAGCAGCAGGACCGTGTCGGGGATCTCGTCCTCGAACCGCGCCGCGTGCACCCGGCGCTGCTCGTCCCAGGCTTCCTGGTACTCGACCGCGTCCGCACCGAACCCCATGCGGACGAACCGCAACCCACTCACGGCAAGCGCCTCCCTAGAAGGTCGTAAGGCACGAACGGTGCCTACGCCACTGTACGTCCGCCTCGCAGGCGTCAGCCCTGGGGGCAATCCTCACACGATCGGATGAACGAACGTCGAAGCGTGCGATCGTCTGCTCACTCTCCGCTACATTCGCGCCGTTCGCAGAGGCCATAAGGGCTGCTCACAGGCAATCCGGGCACCACGTGACCACGTGACGGCCCGAAAGGCAGGAGACCGCACCGCAGATGACGGAACGACCCGCGCAGCGCACTCCCAACCGACAGCTCGCCGCGCTCATCGCAGAAGCGGGGTTCTCCAACGCGGGTCTCGCCCGGCGTGTGGACCAGCTCGGTCTCGAACACGGGCTGGATCTCAGATACGACAAGACATCCGTGACCCGGTGGCTGCGCGGGCAGCAGCCCCGGGGAACCACGCCCGCCCTCATCGCCGAGGTCTTCACCCGCCGGCTCGGACGCCGGCTCTCCGCGCAGGACCTCGGCCTCGACGCCTGCGCCCCCGTCTACGCCGGGCTGGAGTTCGCCGGAGGCCCCGAGGAGGCCGTCGACATCGTCAGCGGGCTGTGGCGCAAGGACTCCGGCAGCCACGCCGAGCTGCGCAAGATCGCCTTCACGCCCGCCGGACTGGTCGTGCCTAGCCGTGACTGGCTGATCGGCCGCCCCGACGACCGGGTCGCCCATGGCGAGCCCGCCCTCCGGATCCCTCCCCAGGGGCGCCCGGTGGTGCCCCGGCAGCGCGGCCAGGCCGAGCGCGTACCCGGTCAGAAGGTCACCGGGGGCGACATCGCCGCGCTCGCCTCGGTCGGCGACCTCTTCCGCACCCTCGACGACCAGTACGGCGGCGGCCACGCCCGGCAGGCCCTGGTCCGCTACCTGGAGCACGAGTGCGAACCGATGCTGCGCGGCACCTACGGCGAGACGACCGGACGCAGGCTGTTCGCCGCGGCGGCCGACCTGACCCGGCTCGCGGGCTGGACGTCGTACGACATCGCGGCGCACGGTCTCGCGCAGCGGTACTTCGTGCAGGCGCTGCGGCTCGCGCAGGCCGCGGGGGACCGGGCGTACGGGGCGTACGTGCTGGTCACGATGAGCCGTCAGGCCGTGTATCTGGGGCACGGCCGGGAGGCGATCCAGCTCGCGCGGGTGGCCCAGCAGGGTGTCGGTACGACGGCACCGCCGGTCGTGCAGGCACTGCTGCACTCGGCCGAGGCGCGCGGGCACGGGGTGCTGGGCGAGGTGCGGGCGTGCACATCGTCGCTGGTTCGCGCGGAACGGGCCCTGGAGGCGGCGCGCCCCGGTGACGAGGTCCCGCACTGGGCCCGGTTCTTCGACGAGGCGCAGCTCGCGGACGAGTTCGGGCACTGCCACCGGGATCTGCAGCAGTTCCGGGCGGCGGCGCAACACGCTGAGCGCTCGCTTCAGCTGCGGGCCCCCGCGTATGCGCGCAGCCGGCTGTTCTGCCGGGTGGTGCTGGCCTCTGCGAGGCTGGGGCTGGGGGAGTTGGATCAGGCCTGTGCGTTGGCCGCGGAGGCGGCGGGGCAGGCGGCGGAGATGCGGTCGGTGCGGGCGGTGGAGTATGTGCGGGACTTTGAACGGCGGTTGGAGCCCTATAAGGATGCGGCGCCGGTTCGGAGTTATCGGGACAAGGTTGCTGCGCTGGGGTAGGGAGCGCCTCGCCGTAACTCCGCCGCTTTGTATGCCGGGTGACGAGTGCGTCGTGGCTGGTCGCGCCCACGCGGCGGAGCCGCAAATCGATACAGCCCCGCGCCCCTGACGGGGCGCGGGTGACCGTCAGGCTGCCTGAGCTGTCGGAACCGGGTCTGCTCGGTGCATGGAGCCCGCTGCTCCCAGGTCCTTCAGGATCGCCGTCGATGCCCTGTGGGCCGAGTGCAGCGCTCCCTGGACCGTGCTCGTGTCGCGGTGGTCGCCGCAGACGTACAGGCCGGCCAGCAGGCGTACCGGGCGGCGGAGGTCGTGGGGGGCGGGCATGGCGGGGACCGCCTCCCGGGTGTGGTGGACCGCGAGGGTCTCCCAGCGGTGCGTCGGGGTGCCGTAGAGGCGTGCCAGGTGGGTGCGTACGGCCGTCTCCAGGTCCGAAGGGGGAGTGCCCAGGACCGTCGAGGAGACCAGGGCCCGGCCCGAAGGGGCCCGGCTCGGGTCGACCTCGCTGATCACCGCCGTGTGGGCCACCGGGCCGCCCCGGTCGGCGTCGAGCAGCAGCGCCGCACCCGTGCGGGGCGGGTCGTCCGTCGTGTGGTGGACGACCGTCACCGGGTGGAACTTCGGCACCCGCAGGCCGGGGAGCAACTCCGCGGCCGCTCGCGCGTCCGTGGCCAGCAGCACCGCCCGGCACCGGACCTCGCCGTGCTCGGCCGTCGACACCGACGTCGTCGCGACGGACGTGACGCGCACCCCCGTGTGCACGGTCCCCGGCGGCAGGGTCTGCGCGAGCAGCTCCGGAAGCGTCTCCGCGCCCCCCTCCGGCACGCACAGCCGTCCGCCCGCGAAGGCCCGCAGCGCGAGGTCGGCGCACCGGCTGGACGTCGTCAGCGCGGGGTCGCACAGCAGCGCGGCGAGCAGCGGACGCAGGAAGCCGTCGATCGTGCGCGCGGGCAGCCCCCGAGCCGCGAGGGCCTGCCCGGCGGGCAGTTCGGGGCGGGCGAGGAGGCGTTCTACGGGCACGTGGGCGAGCCGGGTGAGCGCGGCACCGAGCCGGGCCTGATCGACGGCCCCGCCGAGCGGCGCGGCCCCGCGGGCGACCCGGGACGCGGTTCCCTGACCGGCACCGGGCAGTACCCGGAACGCGGCCCTGCGGGACGCGGCCACCCGCCCGGGTCCCGGTACCCCCCGAGGGGCGCTCGCCAGGGCGCGCACCGCTCGCAGTGCGCCCCTCGCGCTCCGGGCGCCCGCCGGAGCGTCCACCCGGTGGTGACGCCCGTCGCCGTGCAGCAGGACCCCGGGCGCGAACGGGCGCAGTACGAGCCCGTCGAGTCCGGGGGCCAGGCGTAGTTCGGGATACGCCGTGGACAGCAACTGTCCGATCCGGTCGAGCCGGAAGCCGTCGACCTTCTCGGTCGACATACGGCCACCCACACCGGGGGCGGCCTCCAACACCGCGACACTCACTCCTTGGCTGGTCAGCCGATGCGCCGCGGAGAGTCCGGCTACCCCGGCTCCCACGATCACGACGTCCGCCTGGTACGCGGGCTCAAGCACGTGCCCCTCCTCGAGGTTGCGCGGCCGGTGGAGACGTCATGCCCCCAACAGGCTCCGGGAATACCCGAGTTCGGGTCGAGGGTAGGGCCGTGAACGGTCAGGAACAGTCGCGCATCGGCAGGGCACGGTCGCACATCGGTCGCATGTCGTCACAGACAGCCATGGAGCCCCTCACGCCGCGCGGAGCGCCCCTTCGATGTCCGGGAAGGCGAAGGTGAACCCCGACTCCAGCAACCGCGTCGGCCGTACCCGTGCGCTGCCGAGCACGTCCCCGGCCATCTCGCCGAGCACGGCCCGCAGGACCGGAGCGGGGACGGGAAAGAGCGTCGGCCGGTGCAGCACACGGCCCATGGCCTCGGTGATCTCGCTGTTCGTCAGGGGCTCCGGGGCGGTGAGGTTGAACGGCCCCGAAAGCCCTTCGGTCTCCAACAGGTGCCGGATCGCGGCCACTTCGTCATGCAGCGCGATGAACGACCAGTACTGCCGCCCGTCGCCCATCCGCCCGCCGAGCCCCGCCTGGAACAGCGGGAACAGCTTGCCCCAGGCCCCGCCCCCGCGGCCCACCACCAGACCGGTGCGGGTGAACACGGTGCGTACGCCCGCCTGCTGCGCGGGCGCGGCCGCCCCCTCCCACTCCACGCACAGCTCCGGCAGGAAGCCCTGCCCGGCGGGTGAGTTCTCGTCGACTACCCGGTCGCCGGTCTCGCCGTAGTAGCCCATCGCGCTGCCGTTCACGAAGACCCGCGGCGGCGTGTCCAGGGAGGCGACGGCCTTGGCGAGGGCGGTCGTGCCGTTGACCCGGCTGTCGTGGATGCGCTTCTTGTACGTCTCCGTCCAGCGCCGCGAACCGACGCCCGCCCCGGCGAGGTTGACCACGGCGTCGCACCCGGCGAGCCCGGCGGTGTCGACCCGCCCGGTCTCGGGGTCCCAGCGGACCTCGGCGTCGTCCCGGGGCTCCCGGCGCACCAGGCGCACCACCTCGTGCCCGTCCGCGGTGAGGGAGCGCACCAGGGCCGAGCCGATCAGTCCGGACGCTCCGGCCACCGCGATTCTTGAAAGTTGCATGACCTCATCCTGCCTGGTGGGTGGGTAAAAGCGATGTCTGGTTCCGGTACCCCCGCTTTAGGCTGGCGGACATGTCCCAGCTGTCCATACGCCTCGCCCTCCCCGACGACGAAGAGGAGCTGGCCCGCCTCGACCGGGCCGAATGGTCGCCCCTGCACGAGGTCCTGCCCGAACAGCGGCCGCCCTACCGGCCGTTCTTCGACGAGCGTCACCTCCCCGGCGACTGTCTGGTCGCCGAGGCCGACCGGCACATCCTGGGGTACGTCCGTCTCGGCTTCCCGACCGGGCTCGACGCGAACGCCCATGTGCGCCAGATCCAGGGCTTCGTCGTCAGCGCCCAGGCCCGCGGGCGCGGCGTCGGCCGGGCCCTGGTCCGCGCGATCACCGAGGAGGCCCGCCGCCGGGGCGCCCGCCGCCTCACCCTGCGCGTGCTCGGCCACAACACCCCGGCCCGCAGGCTCTACGAGTCCGAGGGCTTCGCGGTCGAGGGCGTCCTGCCCGAGGAGTTCCTGCTGGCGGGGGAGTACGTCGACGACGTGCTCATGGGGCGCCGTCTCTGAGGACCTGGTCGGCCGCGGCTGTCGTACGGCGTCTGCGCACCACCAGGTAGAGCGCGACCGCCGCCACGAGCAGGGAGATCAGGAAGAACACGGGCACGGGGGCCTCCGCGAGGACGAAAGGGACCGGCCCTCTCATCATCGGGGAGGCTGTCGCGCTACGACGTGACCAGATCGCCCGTGTCCACCGGTGAGGTGGCGTTCGCCGCCTTCTCGGCGGGGCCCGCGACCTCGTCGGCCGTCAGGACGTAGCCCGTCTCGTCGTCGGAGGTGGAGCGGGCGAAGACCACGCCGTAGACCTGCCCGGAGGTGGTCAGCAGGGGACCGCCGGAGTTGCCGGGACGGACGGTCGAGCGGATCGAGTAGATCTCGCGGGTGACGGTGGCGTCGCTGTAGATGTTCTGGCCGGTCGCCTTCACCCGGTTGGCCACGGTTGCCGCCTGGAGGTTCAGGTCGCCGTCCTGCGGATAGCCCGCGACCACCGCGGAGTCGCCGCGCGAGGCGCCGTCGTCGAAGCGCAGCACCGGCGCGCGCAGATCCGGGACGTACAGCACCGCCACGTCCCGGTCCGGATCGAACAGGACCACCCGTGCCTTGTGCGGCTGCCCGACCCCGCCGATCCGGACGCTGGGCTCGTCGATGCCGGCCACCACGTGGGCGTTGGTCATCACGTGCTGCGGCGCGTACACGAAGCCGCTGCCCTCGCGGCCCTGGGTGCCGGAAGCGCCCTCGATCTTCACGGTGCTGAGCTTGGCGGCGTCGGTGGCTGCGCCCGTGACGCTGTCACCGGTGGGCTTGGCGACCTCGGCCGTCGACTCGTTCTCGAACGGGTTGAAGACCTGCGGGAAACCCGCCTCGGTGAGCGCGGAGGTGGCCCGGGAGAACCAGGACGGCGTGGTCTCCGGCATGGAGTCCTGGACGGCGCCGAGCAGGGCGGAGTCACGGATGGCGGTGGTCACCAGCGGGGACGAGGACGCGCCGAGCACGCTTGCGGCGACCCAGGCCACGATGAGTACGGCGACGGAGTTGGCGGCGGCACCGCCGACACCGTCGGCGACTCTCAGGGGTCCCTGGTCCAGTTCCCGGCGGAGCCGGAGCGCCAGCCGTCCCGCCAGCTCGTGCCCGACGGCGGCCGGGACCAGCACGGTCAGCACCGCGGTCACCGTCGCGGCCGTGCTCCCCGGTGTCACCAGGTCCATCATCCACGGCAGCACCCACACGCCCACGACCGCGCCGCCGACGAAGCCGGCGAACGAGACGCAGCCGGCCACCAGGCCGCGCCGGTAGCCGGAGGCCGCATAGGCGGCGATCACCAGCAACAGCAGGATGTCGAGCACGTCCACGGAGCCGCCCTTCTCTTTCGGAACCTTCAGTACGCAGGCGAGGCGTCCAGTGATCAGCTACGCGCGCGCGTGGCACCGGGAACCGGCCACGCGCGCGTGCACCTGGAGAAACGTCGCGGACCAGGACGATGGTTCCACCGGGTGGCACAGCACACATCGCGGACGGCGCGGATCCGTCGGACAGTGGGACCATGCGTGTCCGAAGAGCGCGGGGACCGCGTAGACGGCGGGCGCCCCGAATACGCCACGCGGGTCGAATACGGCTCGCGATCCGAAACGGACTGACCTCGGCGAAGCGACCGGCGCCGGGAGCCGCCCGCACGGCACCGAGCACCGCGGAGACACCCGAACACCCCGGCCCCCACCCTCCGGCCGCCCCACAGGCACCCAAACCCTCGGCGAGCCCCGCGCCGGGCCTCCAGCCGTCCGAACCCCTCTCCGGAAGCCCTGCGGCCCCGCGCGGGTCCCCGTCGCCCGGCAGCCCCCTCGTCCCCGCCGAGCAGGGGGCCCGGCAGGCCCCGGCGCCAAGCGTCCAGCCCGGGGGCTCCGGCCGCCCCTCGGCCCGGCAGGCACCCACGCCGTCCGGCGAACCCGTCTCCGGAAGCCCCGCGTCCCCGCGCGGATCCCCGTCGCCCGGCAGCCCCGTCGCCCCCGCCGAGCAGGGGGCCCGGCAGGCCCCGGCGCCAAGCGTCCAGCCCGGGGGCTCCGGCCGCCCCTCGGCCCGGCAGGCACCCACGCCGTCCG
>NZ_JBEXGM010000018.1:85115-165258 GCF_040607335.1 Streptomyces sp. NPDC005303
TGCGAACCCGTCTCCGGAAGCCCCGCGTCCCCGCGCGGATCCCCGTCGCCCGGCAGCCCCGTCGAGCAGGGGGCTCCGCAGGCCCCGGCGCCAAGCGTCCAGCCCGGGGGCTCCGGCCGCCCCTCGGCCCGGCAGGCACCCACGCCGTCCGAACCCCTCTCCGGAAGCCCTGCCGCCCCGCGCAGGTCCCCGTCGCCCGGCAGCCCCCTCGCCCCCGCCGAGCAGGGGGCCCGGCAGGCCCCGGCGCCAAGCGTCCAGCCCGGGGGCTCCGGCCGCCCCTCGGCCCCGCAGGCGCCCGCGCCCGAGCCGGGCTGCGGTCGGCCCCCGGCTTCGCCGCCCCCCGCGTCCTCGGGCGACGTCTCCTCCGTGAGCCCTGCACCATGCGCACTCTCCGTGGTGTCCGGTCAGTCCCCGGAGGGGCCCGCGCTCGCCACGGACTCCGGCATCCCCGACCGGTCCCCACCCCGCCCACGAGCCCCCCTCGTCCCCCGCTCGCTCCTGCCGTTCCTCGCCTGCCTTCCGGGAATCGCCGTCGTGCTCGTGCTCGTGCTGTGCGTCACGGGTATCGAGGACGCGGTCGCGGACAAGTCCGCGCGAGGTGTCGCCGCCGCCCGGCACGGCGTGGTCCCGCACACCGCGGTCAGGCCGCACATCGTGCCGAGGTCGGTGTGGGCCGTCGGCGGTGAGGCGAACAGCACCGCCCGTACCCCGCCGCCCCCGCACTACGACGACAAGGTGCTCGCGGTGTTCGTGCACCACACCGACTCGCCCAACGACTACGACTGCGCCGACGCGCCCCGCATCATCCGCTACCTCGCCGCCGGCCAGACCGGCGCCCGGGACTGGGACGACATCGGCTACAACTTCCTCGTCGACCGCTGCGGCACCATCTACGAGGGCCGGGCCGGCGGCGTCGACCGCCCCGTCACCGGCGCCCACACCCTGGGCTTCAACCACCGCACGGCCGGCATCGCCGCCCTCGGCACCTTCACCGCGGGCGCCGCCGTCCCGCGGGCGATGACCGACGCGATCGCTGCCCTGACCGCCTGGAAACTCGGCCTCGCCGGCATCGACCCGCGCACCACCGTCCGTCTCACCTCCAGCAACAGCCTCAGCCGCTACACCGCCGGCACCACCGCCGAGCTGCCCGCCCTCGCGGCCCACGGCGACGCCTACATGACGACCTGCCCCGGCGCCGCCCTCAAGGCCCTGCTGCCCGAGATGAGGGAGCGCGCGGCCCGCCTCCAGGGCAGGAAGTGAGCCGCCGAGAGCGCGGGGCAACCGGCAGCCGGGTCACCTACGGCCGAGATACATCCCCAACGCCCGCTGCAGCACCCGCCCCTGGAGCCCCACCGGCCGTTCCCACTCGCCGAGGTACTCCACGACCCGGCCCCCCGCCCCCGTCTTGAAGCGGAGCCGGCCCAGCAGACGGTCCTCGTCGAGAGAGGGCGTGACGGAACGCAGGTCGTATGTCTCGGCACCGGCCGCCCGAGCATCGCACAGCATCCGCCACAACAGCGCGCTGCTGGGCCGCAGTTCCCGCCCCCGGCGGCCGGACGCGGCGTAGGAGTGCCAGACCCGGGAGCCCACGTTGATCATCAGCGCGGCGGAGAGCACCTCACCGTCGTACTCGGCGAGATAGAGCCGCAGCCGGTCGGGGTCCTCGGCGTTCAGGGCCTCCCACATACGCCGGAAGTAGACCGGAGGGCGGGCCCGGAAGCCGTCTCGGGCGGCGGTCGCGGTGTAGAGGCGGTAGAAGTCGGGCAGGTCGGCGGCCGTGCCCCAGGAGACCCGGACGCCCGCCGACTCGGCGGTGCGCAGGGACTGCGCGAAGTGCGGGGCGAGGGCTTCGCGCAGCTCGTCCACCGAGCGCCCCGCCAGCGGGATGTGACAGCCGTAGCGCGGCTGCCCGGGGCCGAAGCCGCTGTCCTCGTCGGCCGCGCACCGCCGCCACCCGAGCCCGCGCAGCCGCTCCCCGGCGTCCAGTGCGAACCCGTCGACGCCCGCCGCGGGCAGCTCGCGCACATGGTGGACGCCGGGGTCGGCGATACCCGCCGTCACCGTGCCGGCGTCCCAGTGCCGGACGACGACGGGCGGCCCGATCCGTACCGAGAACGCCCCGCGCTTCTCCAGATGAGCGACCAGGGGATCCAGCAGGCGCTCCGGGCGCGGGCCCAGCCAGTCGATCGTGGGGCCGTCGGGGAGGTAGGCGAGACGGCGCCGGGTGCCGGGCAGCGGCCGGTACAGGACCAGTGCCGCCGCGATCCTGGCCTCGTCCTCGAACCAGCCGACGCTCTCCGCCTGCCAGTCGGGCTTCACCTCGGCCCACTCGGGGATCTGGAGATGGCTCGCGTCGGGGTGCAGCCGCAGGTGGGCGAGATGTTCCTCGCGCGTGATCTCGCGCACGTACGGGCTGGTCATGGGCGGGGTGCTCCTGTTCGGGGCGGCCACGGTAAGCCGGGAGTCACGGCGGCGGTCAAGAGTCCGAGCCCTCACAGGTTTCTCGCAGGCGACTCAAGGGCCACGCCGAAACAGCAGCCCTATCGTCCTGCACACGCACTGACCGGAGGTGGGGAAGAAATGAACAGCAGTCACATGAACACCACGGAGAAGGCGGGCTGGGTCCGGACCGCCCGCGGCCCCTGGGCGGTCGTCTGCGCCGTCGCGGCCGTGGTCCTCGGCCCGGCCGCCGTCACCGCGTCCGCACTCGACCAGGCCAACGCGGCCCCGATGCACCACGCGGTGCGGGCCGACCCGGCACAGGGGTACATCCCGGCGGACACCACCCGGCGCAGGGCCACGACCGCGGCCTGAACCCGGCGGGGCGGCCTGACGGAGGCTCAGCCCCTGAACCGCTCCCACAGCTTGGGATACCGCTCCGACAGCACCCGGTCGCTCTCCAGGTCGACCGGCGCGCCGAGCGGCTCGGAGGCCCCGGGCGGGATGCCCAGGTCGGGAGCGACGGTACCGGTGAGCTGCTCGTAGGCCTCGTCGGCCGCGTAGCCCAGTTCCTCGCCGTCGCCGTCGATCTCCTCGTCGAAGTCGGCCAGCAGATCGGCGAGCGAGTCGGGGTCGTGCACCCCGCCCTCGTACACCTCGCGGCCCTGGCCGATCAGCCAGCACCGGAAGAAGTCGAAGGCGTCGTCGCTCGCCCCGTCCAGCAGGATCCAGGCGGCGCCCCACAGGTCCCAGGTGTACGCGCGGTTGAAGCGGGCCTCGAAGTGACGGGCGAAGTCGAGGACCATCTCCGGGTCCAGCGCCAGCAGCCGGTCCACGAGCAGGTCGGCCTGTTCCTCCGGGTCGCCCTCGGCGGCCTCGCGGGTGGCGTCCACCAGCTCCCAGAACTCCGTCTCGTCCATCACGGGTCCAGCATCGGGCCTGGAGGGGTGCGGCGCACGTGGAGTGCGGCGGATTGTTATGTCCCGAACAGAGTCCTTCACGTCTTGTACAGCCCCGCCAGACGTACGGCGTCCCTCGCGAACCGCGCCCGCAGACTCTGCGGAGCCAGCACCTCCACCTCCGGCCCCAGTGCGGCGAGCTGCGCGTGGGCGACCTCCTCGGACTCCACCGGCACAGTCACCGTCACCCACCCGTCGTCGTCCGGCGGCCCGGCCGCCGCCAGCACCTCCCGGGCCGCGGCGGGATCAACGGCGTACGGCAGTCCGCGCGCCCCCGCCTCGGTGAGCCGGACGACGACCTCGGCCCGCAGGATCGAGCGGGCGAACTGTTCGGCGCGCTCCTCCCAGAAGCCGGGCAGGTCGAACTCCCCGTCGCGCTCGAACCGTTCCCCGTCGGCCGTCACCGCCGTGAACCGGTCGATGCGGTACACCCGGAAGGAGCCGTCCTCGGGGACCCGCGCGCACAGGTACCAGACGCCCGCCTTCAGCACGAGCCCGTACGGCTCCAGCTCGCGCTCCACCTCGCCCTCCCGGCCGCGGTAGCGCGCGGTGACCCGTCGGTCGTCCCACACCGCGTCGGCGACGGCGGGCAGCAGCTCGGGGGACTTCGGCTCGGTGAACCAGTTGGGCGCGTCGAGATGGAAGCGCTGGGCGGCCGTACGGGAGGCGTCACTGAGGGAGGGGAGCAGCGCGGCGGACACCTTCAGCCGGGCGGCGGAGGCCGCGTCCTCCAGCCCCATCTCGCGCAATGCCCCCGGCACCCCGGACAGGAACAGCGCCTCGGCCTCACCGCGGGCCAGTCCCGTCAGCCGGGTCCGGTACCCGCCGATCAGCCGGTACCCGCCGGCCCGCCCCCGATCGGCGTAGACCGGAACCCCGGCCTCCGACAGCGCCTGCGCGTCCCGCGTCACCGTCCGCTCCGACACCTCCAGCTCCCGCGCCAGCTCGGCGGCGGTCATGGCGGGCCGGGACTGGAGCAACAGCACCATCTTGATGAGCCGGGCAGCACGCATACTGCCATGATGCCGGGGTCCACTGACAGTGAAGGGGCACGGCGGCCGCCGTACCCCTTCACCGCGAGCGTCGTAGCTCAGGCCCTCACAGCCCGTACTTCTCCCGTGCTTCCTTCACCGCCGTCGCCTTGACCTCGCCGCGGCGGGCCAGCTGGGCCAGGGCCGCGACCACGACCGACTCGGCGTCGACGCCGAAGTGGCGGCGGGCGCCCTCACGGGTGTCGGAGAGGCCGAAGCCGTCCGCGCCCAGCGAGGACCAGTCCTGCTCGACCCACTGCGCGATCTGGTCCGGGACCTGACGCATGTAGTCGGAGACCGCGAGCACCGGGCCCTCGGCGCCGTGCAGCGCCTGACGGACATACGGGACCCGCTCCTCGCCGCGCAGCAGACCGGCGTCGGCCTCCAGCGCGTCACGGCGCAGTTCCGTCCAGGACGTCGCGGACCACACGTCGGAGGCCACGCCCCAGTCCTCGGCCAGCATCCGCTGTGCCTTCAGCACCCAGTGGATCGCGGTGCCGGAGCCGAGGAGCTGGATGCGGGGGGCGTTCGCGACCGGGGAGAGGCCCGCGGACTCCGCCGTGTTGAAGCGGTACAGGCCCTTGACGATGCCCTCGTCGATACCGAGGCCGGACGGCTTGGCGGGCTGCGGGAGCGGCTCGTTGTAGACCGTCAGGTAGTAGAAGACGTTCGGGTCCTCGCCGGGGGCCGCCTCGCCGTACATGCGGCGGATGCCGTCGCGCACGATCGTGGCGACCTCGTAGGCGAACGCCGGGTCGTACGTCAGCGCCGCCGGGTTCGTCGCCGCGATCACCGGGGAGTGACCGTCCGCGTGCTGCAGGCCCTCGCCCGTCAGCGTCGTACGGCCCGCCGTGGCGCCGACGAGGAAGCCGCGGCCGAGCTGGTCGCCGAGCTGCCACATCTGGTCGGCCGTGCGCTGCCAGCCGAACATCGAGTAGAAGATGTAGAACGGGATCATCGCCTCGCCGTGCGTCGCGTACGACGTCGAAGCGGCGATGAAGTCGGCCATCGAACCGGCCTCGGTGATCCCCTCGTTGAGGATCTGGCCGTTCTGGGCCTCCTTGTAGTACATCAGCTGGTCGCGGTCGACCGGCTCGTACGTCTGGCCCTTGGGGGAGTAGATGCCCAGGGACGGGAAGAGGCTCTCCATGCCGAAGGTGCGCGCCTCGTCCGGGACGATCGGCACCCAGCGCTTCCCGGTCTCCTTGTCGCGGACCAGGTCCTTGATCAGGCGGACGAAGGCCATCGTCGTCGCGACGTTCTGCGTACCCGAGCCCTTGTCGAAGGAGGCGAACGCCTTCTCGGCGGGCGCGGGCAGCGGGGTCACCGGGTGCACCCGGCGGGCCGGGGCCGGGCCGCCGAGGGCCGCGCGGCGCTCCTGGAGGTAGCGGACCTCGGGGGAGTCCGCGCCCGGGTGGCCGTAGGGGACCACGCCGTCGACGAAGTCGCTGTCCTTGATGGGCAGTTCGAGCAGGTCGCGCATCGTCTTGAACTCGTCCACCGAGAGCTTCTTCATCTGGTGGTTGGCGTTCTTCGACGCGAAGCCCTCGCCGAGGGTGTGGCCCTTGACCGTCTGGGCCAGGATCACGGTCGGCGCGCCCTTGAACTCGACGGCGGCCTTGTAGGCGGCGTACACCTTGCGCGCCTCGTGACCACCGCGGGAGAGGTGGAAACACTCGAGGATCTTGTCGTCGGACAGCAGCTTCGCCATCTCGACGAGCGCCGGGTCCTTGCCGAAGAAGTCCTGGCGGATGTAGGCGGCGTCGCGCGTCTGGTACGTCTGCACCTGCGCGTCCGGTACCTCGCGGAGCCGTCGTACCAGCGCGCCCGTGGTGTCGAGCTGGAAGAGCTCGTCCCAGGCGTTGCCCCACAGCGACTTGACGACGTTCCAGCCGGCGCCGCGGAACTGGGCCTCCAGCTCCTGCACGATCTTGAAGTTCGCGCGGACCGGGCCGTCGAGGCGCTGGAGGTTGCAGTTGATGACGAAGGTGAGGTTGTCGAGACCCTCGCGGCTCGCGAGCGCGAGTGCCGCCGTGGACTCCGGCTCGTCCATCTCGCCGTCGCCGAGGAAGGCCCAGACGTGGGACTCGGAGACGTCCTTGATGCCGCGGGCCGTCAGGTAGCGGTTGAAGCGCGCCTGGTAGATCGCGGAGAGCGGGCCGAGGCCCATGGAGACCGTCGGGAACTCCCACAGCCAGGGCAGGCGGCGGGGGTGCGGGTACGACGGGAGGCCGTTGCCGCCCGACTCACGGCGGAAGTTGTCGAGCTGGTGCTCGTCCAGCCGGCCGTCGAGGAAGGCGCGGGCGTAGATGCCGGGGGAGGCGTGGCCCTGGATGTAGAGCTGGTCGCCGGACCCGTCGGCCTCCTTGCCCTTGAAGAAGTGGTTGAAGCCGGTCTCGTAGAGCCAGGCCGCGGAGGCGAAGGTGGCGATGTGGCCGCCGACGCCGTATTTGCTGCCCCGGGTCACCATCGCGGCCGCGTTCCAGCGGTTCCACGCGGTGATGCGGGCCTCCATCTCCGGGTCACCGGGCAGGCCCGGCTCGGCGGCGGTGGGGATGGTGTTGACGTAGTCCGTCTCGAGGAGCTTCGGCAGCGCGATGCCGTTGCCCTCCGCCCTCTCCAGTGTGCGGCGCATCAGGTACGCGGCACGGTGCGGGCCGGCCGCCTTGGCGACCGCGTCCAGGGAGGCCTGCCATTCGGCGGTCTCCTCGGGGTCCCGGTCGGGGAGCTGGTCGAGCTCGCTCGGCTGGATGGCGTTGGGGTCGGTCATGTCGCCGCCTTCCTCAGTCGAAGGGGGGTGCCCTTGGTCTTTGGCAGGACAGGGCAATGAGGCCTCGGTAGAAGCCCGTCGGCGACTCTAACTCCCTGATCGATGATCGATCAAAGCATTCAGGGTAAAACTTCTCGATCACGAGAAAGTCGGCACTCGGTGCCTCTGTGGCAGGCACGCCGTGCCGACTTCATGGCGCGTTTTCGCAGGTGAGCGCTGGTGTGCTCGACTGCGTCAGGCCCTCGGCGCGCAACCCAGGACGTGGGCCTTCACGATCTCCGGGATCCGCGGGTCGCGGCGCTTGAAGGCGGCCACCAGCTCCTCGTGCTCCTCCGCGTACGACTGCTGGACCGTCCCCAGCCACCGGATCGACAGCGCCGTGAAGACCTCGATGCCCAGGCCCTCCCAGGTGTGCAACAGCACCGAGTTGCCGGCCGCCCGCACCAGCTCGCGGTGGAAACCCACCGTGTGCCGCACCTGGCCCGTGCCGTCCGAGTCCCGGTCGGCCTCGTAGAGCGCGGCGACATGCGGTTCCAGGGCCGAGCAGTCCTGCGCCAGCCGCTCCGCCGCAAGCTCAGCCGCGATCGCCTCGAGACCGGCCCGGACCGGGTAGCTCTCCTCCAGGTCCGCCGCCGTCAGGTTCCGCACCCGTACGCCCTTGTTCGGCGCGGACTCGATCAGCCGCAGCGACTCCAGCTCGCGCAGCGCCTCCCGCACCGGCGTCTGGCTGACCTCCAGCTCGGTCGCGATCCGGCGCTCCACGATCCGCTCGCCCGGCTGCCAGCGCCCGCTGACGATCCCCTCCACGATGTGCTCGCGGATCTGTTCGCGCAGCGAGTGGACGACGGGCGCGGTCATGAGAGCTCCTTAAGGGCGTTTGACGTTTAGACAATAAGGCCGAGGGCCCGTCCGGGAGGGGCGCACGGGGGCGCTTTCATGCAGGTGAGACGAGGCTTACACGCTCCCAGCCGTACGACTTCTGTCAAGGCATGGAACCCCGTGGCCCTGAGAGGTGTCGCGTTCGGCAGGGGTACCCGCAGGGGGCGCCTCTTCGCACCGCAGGGGGACGGCATGCACATCGGGGGACGACGGGGACTGGCGGTCGTGGCCGTGATCGGCGCGCTCGTCGGAGTGGCGGGCTGCGGACAGCCGGCCGCCCGGGCGACGGCGCAGACGGCACCGAGCAGCTCGCAAGCGATCACCGGCATGGCGGGTGCGGCCCCGAGCAGGGGCGCCGCCTGTGTCTTCATCAAGCCGGACGGCGCACAGAAGTTCGGCCACGTCGGCTGGGGCTTCAAGGTCCCGGGCACCGGCCACTGGGCCTACGGCGCCGTGGAGAACCCCAGCGCCAAGCTGTACACCCCGCCGGGCGGCGACATCGGAGCCTGGCACGCGGAGGGGTCGTACGACCGCATGCTCGGCGAGATGTCGACGGACGCCCACTACCCCGGCACGTCGCAGCACCCCTACAGCCGCTACCGCTGCACGAAGTCCTCGACGTACGACGTGAACCGCGCCCGCACCATGATCCGTACGGTCGAGGCGCGCGGGTTCCTCGTCGGCGTGGACCCGAGGACCGGCAAGCTCACCTCCCGGGACTGCCTGGACGCCACCTACGACGTCCTGAAGGCCTACCGGACCAAAGGGCTCACGCCGGCCCCGAAGCTGTCCATCCCGAACGTGTGGGTGGAGGAGCTGTGGGGCTGGTCGGACAGGCAGCTCACGCCCAGGTGAGAGAACGCCGGTGCCCCCGCCCGGAAACCGGACGGGGGCACCGTACGAGCGAAGGCGCTTACAGGCCGAGCTCGACCTCGAACTCGCCCGCCTCCAGGATCGCCTTGACCGCGGTCAGGTAACGGGCCGCGTCGGCGCCGTCCACCAGACGGTGGTCGTAGGAGAGGGTCAGGTAGGTCATGTCGCGGATGCCGATGACCGTGCCCTCCTCGGTCTCGATGACCGCCGGGCGCTTGACCGTGGCACCGATGCCGAGGATCGCGACCTGGCCCGGCGGCACGATGATCGTGTCGAAGAGCGCACCGCGCGAACCGGTGTTGGAGATGGTGAAGGTCGCGCCGGACAGCTCGTCGGGCGTGATCTTGTTAGCGCGGACCTTGCCCGCGAGCTCCGCCGTGGCCTTGGCGATGCCGGCGATGTTGAGGTCGCCCGCGTGCTTGATGACCGGGGTCATCAGGCCCTTCTCGGAGTCCACCGCGATACCGACGTTCTCGGTGTCGAAGTAGGTGATCGTGCCTTCGCCCTCGTTGATCTTGGCGTTGATCGGCGCGTGCGCCTTCAGCGCCTGCGCCGCGGCCTTGACGAAGAACGGCATCGGGGAGAGCTTGACACCCTCACGGGCCGCGAACGCGTCCTTGGCACGGGCGCGCAGCTTCATCAGGCGGGTGACGTCGACCTCGACGACCGAGGACAGCTGCGCCTGCTCGTGCAGCGCCTTGACCATGTTGTCGCCGATGACCTTGCGGATGCGAGGCATCTTGACGGTCTGGCCACGGAGGGGAGAGGCCTCCAGCGACGGCGCCTTCTTGGCGGCGGCCGGGGCGGCGGCAGCGGCCGGAGCCGGGGCGGCGGCCTTCGCGGCCTCGGCGGCGGCGACGACGTCCTGCTTGCGGATACGGCCACCGACGCCGGTGCCCTTCACGGAGCCGAGGTCGACACCGTGCTCGGCGGCGAGCTTGCGCACCAGCGGGGTGACGTAGGCGCCGTCGTCACCGGAGGTCGCGGCGGGAGCCGGGGCCGGGGTGACCGGGGCGGGCGCCGGGGCCGGAGCAGCGGGCGCCGGGTCGGGCGCCGGAGCCGTCTGCTGCTGCGGGGCCGGAGCCGAGGGAGCCTGCGGGGCCGGGGCCGGGGCCGGGGCCGGGGCCGGAGCGGGCGCCGGAGCCGCGGGGGCGGGCGCCGGAGCCGGGGCGGGGGCCTCGGCAGCAGGGGCCGGAGCGGCGGGCGCCGGGGCAGCGGCCGGAGCCGCACCCGGGGCACCGATGACGGCGAGCTTGGCGCCGACCTCGGCGGTCTCGTCCTCGCCGACCACGATCTCCAGCAGCACGCCGGCGGCGGGCGAGGGGATCTCGGTGTCGACCTTGTCGGTGGAGACCTCGAGCAGGGGCTCGTCCTCCGCGACCTCCTCGCCGACCTCCTTCAGCCACCGGGTGACGGTGCCCTCGGTCACGGACTCGCCGAGCGCGGGCAGGACGACGTCCGTGCCCTCGGCGGAGCCGCCGCCGGAAGCGGCCTCGGCGGTGGGAGCGGGCGCCGGGGCGGCCTGCTCGGTGGACGGCGCGGCCTGAGCCGGCTCGGGGGCGGGCTCGGCGACCGGCTCGGCGGCCTGAGCCGGAGCGGCGGCCGGAGCGCCGGTGCCGTCGTCGATCACGGCCAGCTCGGCGCCGACCTCGACCGTCTCGTCCTCGGCGACCTTGATGGAGGCCAGGACACCGGCGGCGGGGGAGGGGATCTCGGTGTCGACCTTGTCGGTCGACACCTCGAGCAGCGGCTCGTCGGCCTCTACACGCTCACCCTCGGCCTTCAGCCAGCGGGTGACGGTGCCCTCGGTGACGCTCTCGCCGAGCGCCGGAAGGGTTACGGAAACCGCCATGGTTTCGGTTGCTCCTTACGAATTGCGGAAGTCTGTGTTCGAAGCGGAGTCGCTTCGTCGACCGAGGGATCAGTCGTGCGAGTGCAGGGGCTTGCCGGCCAGGGCCAGGTGGGCCTCGCCGAGCGCCTCGCTCTGCGTCGGGTGGGCGTGGATGAGCTGGGCGACCTCGGCCGGCAGCGCTTCCCAGTTGTAGATCAGCTGGGCCTCGCCGACCTGCTCGCCCATGCGGTCGCCGACCATGTGGACGCCGACGACGGCACCGTCCTTGACCTGGACGAGCTTGATCTCGCCCGAGGTGTTAAGGATCTTGCTCTTGCCGTTGCCCGCGAGGTTGTACTTCAGAGCGACGACCTTGTCCGCGCCGTAGATCTCCTTGGCCTTGGCCTCGGTGATGCCCACGGAGGCGACCTCGGGGTGGCAGTACGTCACCCGCGGGACACCGTCGTAGTCGATCGGAACGGTCTTCAGACCGGCCAGACGCTCCGCCACCAGGATGCCCTCGGCGAAGCCGACGTGCGCGAGCTGGAGCGTGGGGACCAGGTCACCGACGGCGGAGATGGTCGGGACGTTGGTGCGCATGTACTCGTCGACCAGGACGTAGCCGCGGTCCATCGCGACGCCCTGCTCCTCGTAGCCGAGACCGGCGGAGACGGGCCCGCGGCCGACGGCCACCAGCAGCAGCTCGGCCTCGAACTCCTTGCCGTCGGCGAGGGTGACCTTGACGCCGTCCTGGGTGTACTCGGCCTTCTGGAAGAAGGTGCCCAGGTTGAACTTGATCCCGCGCTTGCGGAACGCGCGCTCGAGAAGCTTGGAGGAGTTCTCGTCCTCGAGGGGGGCGAGGTGCTTGAGGCCCTCGATGATGGTGATGTCGGTCCCGAAGGACTTCCAGGCGGAGGCGAACTCGACGCCGATGACACCGCCGCCGAGGACGATCGCCGACTTCGGCACGCGGTCCAGGACGAGGGCGTGGTCCGAGGAGATGATCCGGTTGCCGTCGATCTCCAGGCCCGGCAGCGACTTCGGCACGGAGCCGGTCGCGAGGAGCACGTGGCGGCCCTGGATGCGCTGGCCGTTGACATCGACGGAGGTCGGCGACGACAGCCGGCCCTCACCCTCGATGTAGTGGACCTTCCGGGAGGCGACGAGACCCTGGAGGCCCTTGTACAGGCCGGCGATCACGCCGTCCTTGTACTTGTGCACCCCGGCGATGTCGATGCCCTCGAAGGTGGTCTTCACACCGAACTGCTCGCTCTCGCGGGCCTGGTCGGCGATCTCACCCGCGTGCAGCAGGGCCTTGGTGGGGATGCATCCCCGGTGCAGGCAGGTACCGCCGACCTTGTCCTTCTCGATCAGGGCGACGTCAAGCCCCAGCTGCGCCCCGCGCAGGGCCGCGGCGTAACCGCCACTACCACCGCCGAGGATCACTAGGTCGAAAACGGTGCTGGCGTCGTTCGCCACGTCACGTCCTCCATGCATGTGCGCCGTACGCCGGTCTCCAGTGACCGGGCGGCGGCTGGTGTCCGGCCGCTCTTTCTTCGGCCCTGTGTGGGGGCCCTGTCCTGCCGAGCCCCATCTTCGCACCTGTCGGCCCTGAACGAGACGCCGGGCCGGGGTGTGAGACACCACACGCTCACATGAGAAAGGGAGATGTGGTGAGACGTTCGACCAGGGGCACGGTGAGACCCCTCAGGGGCGCGGGGCTGTGTCGATCTGCGGCTCCGCCGCGCGGGCGCGACCATCCCCACGTTCACAGGCGGACAAGGGCCGCCGTAACCCACCCAGGGGCGCGGGGAACTGCGCGACACTCCACGACGGGCCCGCAGCCGCCCACGCCCCTCAGGAGCCGGGCTCCTGGGCGAACATCAGCCCAGGTCACCCGCCGCGGTCAGCTCCGCGAGCCGCACCAGCGTACGAACCGCAGACCCCGTCCCACCCTTCGGCGTGTACCCGAACGGCCCGCCGTCGTTGAACGCGGGACCCGCGATGTCGAGGTGCGCCCACGGAATCCCCTCGCCCACGAACTCCCGCAGGAAGAGCCCGGCGACCAGCCCGCCGCCCATCCGCTCACCCATGTTGGCGATGTCGGCGGTCGGGGAGTCCATTCCCTTGCGCAGGTGCTCCGGCAGCGGCATGGGCCACGCCGGCTCCCCGACCTCCTCCGCGGCCTCGTGCACCGCCGTACGGAAGGAGTCGTCGTTGGCCATGATCCCGAAGGTCCGGCTGCCCAGCGCGACCATCATCGCCCCGGTCAGCGTCGCCACGTCCACGATCGCGTCCGGCTTCTCCGCCGACGCCGCCCACAGCGCGTCCGCGAGCACCAGTCGGCCCTCGGCGTCGGTGTTGAGCACCTCCACCGTCTTGCCGCTGTACATCCGCAGCACGTCACCGGGGCGCGTGGCCGATCCGGAGGGCATGTTCTCGGCCAGCGCCAGCCATCCGGTCACGTTGACCTCGAGACCGAGACGCGCGGCCGAGACCACGGCCGCGAACACCGCCGCCGCCCCGCTCATGTCGCACTTCATCGTCTCGTTGTGGCCCGCCGGCTTCAGCGAGATACCGCCCGAGTCGTATGTGATCCCCTTGCCGACCAGCGCGAGGTGCTTCGTCGCCTTGGACGAGGTGTACGACAGCTTCACCAGCCGCGGTCCCGAGGCAGACCCCACGCCGACGCCGAGGATCCCGCCGTAGCCGCCCTTCTCCAGGGCCTTCACGTCGAGCACCTGCACCTTGAGGCCGTGCTCCTTGCCCACGGTCTGCACGATCGCGGCGAAGGCCTCGGGGTTCAGGTCGTTGGGCGGCATGTTGATGAGGTCGCGGGCGCGGTTGAGCTCCTCGGCGACCGCGGTGGCCCGGGCGAGCGCGGCCTTGTACGCGGCGTCGCGCGGCTTGCCGCCCAGCAGGGCGGCCTCGGCCAGCGGAGCCTTGCCGTTCCTGGCCTTGGCGTCCTTGCCGTTCTCCTTGTAGGCCGTGAAGGAGTACGCCCCGAGCAGCACGCCCTCGGCGACCGCGCCGAGGTCGGCGGCGTCGCTCAGCGGCAGCACGAACGCGGCCTTCTTCGCGCCGGTCAGCGCGCGGGCGGCGACACCGGCGGCCTTGCGCAGCGCCTCCGGGGCGAAGGAGGAGTCCTTCTCGGGCTCGGCGCCCAGGCCGACCGCCACCACGAGAGGGGCCTTGAGGCCGGAGGGCGAGGGCAGCTTCGTCACCTCGCCCTCGGCCCCGGAGGCACCGAGGGTCTCCAGGACACCGGCGAGCCTGCCGTCGTAGGCCTTGTCCACGGCCTCGGCGCCCGGTGCGACGACCGGGCCCTTCGCGCCCTTGGCGACACCGATCACGATCGCGTCGGCCCGCAGGCCGGGCGCCGCGGAGGTGCTGAGAGTGAGAGCAGTCACGGTGGTGAATTCTCGCTTCCGATGTGAAGTTGCTTGGGTCGAGGGGGTGGGGTCGACCGGGCCCGACGGCCGACCCTATTTCTTGTCCGGATCCGGATCCCGATCGGGGCCTTCACCCCTGTCGGCGACCACCCAGGAGGAGCCTACGCTCGGCTCGGGCGTGCGTACCTCCGGCTGCGGCGCGGGAGATCATTCCTGGGGTACCCCGCCGCACTGTCTGGAGCCCGCCCGTTGAAACGCCTCCTTCTCCTCGTCACCCTGCTCCTCCTGGTGGCCGGATGCTCGACCGGCCCCGGCTCCGACCACGGATCCGACGCCGACTCCGAGTCCGGCGGCCCCCGTTGGCGGCCCCGCCCCGGTATCGCCTGGCAGTGGCAGCTGAGCGGCCGCGTCGACACGTCCGTGGACGTGCCGGTGTACGACATCGACGGCTTCGACCAGTCGAAGGCCGTGGTGTCCGCCCTGCACGGCAAGGGCCGCAAGGTCATCTGCTACCTCTCCACGGGCGCGTGGGAGGACTGGCGCCCCGACGCCGACCGGTTCCCCAAGTCGGTGATCGGGCGCGGCAACGGCTGGGAGGGGGAGCGCTGGCTCGACATCCGCGCCACGGACGTCCTGGAACCGCTGATGGCGGACCGCCTCGACATGTGCCGCGAGAAGGGCTTCGACGCGGTGGAGCCGGACAACATGGACGGCTACCGGAACCGCACGGGCTTCGCGCTGACGGCGGCGGACCAGCTCCGCTACAACCGCCTGATCGCGCGACTGGCCCACGAACGCGGCATGTCGGTCGGCCTGAAGAACGACCTCGACCAGATCCCGGAGCTGGTGGGGGACTTCGACTTCGCGGTCAACGAGCAGTGCGCGCAGTACGACGAGTGCGGGGACATGGAGCCGTTCATCAAGGCCGGCAAGGCGGTCTTCCACGTCGAGTACGAGCTCCCCACCAGCCGCTTCTGCGCCGAGTCCCGGCGTCTGAAGCTGAGTTCGATGCTGAAGAGGTACGAGCTCGGGGTGTGGCGCGAGGCCTGCTAGAAGTTCAACGACAGGACCACCAGCGCGGTCGTCGCCGCCGTCTCCGCCAGCCCTCCGAACACGTCCCCGGTCACTCCGCCGAAGCGACGGGTGCAGTGCCGCAGCAGCAGTTCGGCCACTGCCACGGCGGCGGCGACCGCGAGGACCGCGCGGACGACGTCGTACGACCCGAGGAGCGCCCCCGCTCCGGCCGCCCCCAGCGTCACGGCGGCGGCCGTCAGCACCGCGCCCCGTACCGGAACGACCCCCGCCACCGCGGCACCCAGCCCCTCCGGCCGGGCCGGCGGGACCCCGGTGCGGGCCGCGAGGGTCAGGGCCAGGCGCGCGGCGGTCGCCGAGACCACCGCGGCCGTCGCACCCCGCGCCCACGAGTCGCCGTACATCTGCGAGAGCGCGGCCACCTGGGCGAGGAGGACGAGGACGAGGGCGATCACCCCGAACGGGCCGATGTCCGACTGCTTCATGATCCGCAGGGCGTCCTCGGCGGGCTTGCCGCTGCCCAGGCCGTCCGCGGTGTCCGCGAGGCCGTCGAGATGCAGGCCCCGCGTGAGGACCGCCGGTACGGCCACCGTGGCGACCGCGGCGAGCAGTCCGGAGGATCCCAGGGCCAGGAGCAGGAGGCCCAGCGCGGCCGACAGCCCGCCCAGTACCACCCCGACCAGGGGGGCGCAGAGCATTCCGCCGCGTGCCGTCTCCCGGTCCCAGCGGGTCACCTTCACGGGGAGCACGCTGAGCGTGCCGAAGGCGAAGCGGAGGCCGTCGAACGGGGGTGGGGTCATGGACACGTCGGCAGGGTAGCCCGGACGCCGTGGCCGCCGGGCGGCCCACCCCTCGCGAACGGACACTGGGTCCATGGGTCACTGGTTGCACCGCAACATCGTCGAACCCGGCAAACTGCCGCTGCTCCTCGCTCTGACCGCGTTCGTGCTGACCTTCCTGATCACGCGGGTCATCACCCGGCTCATCCGGGCGGGCAAGGGTCCCTTCGGCAACGTCAGTTCCGGAGGCGTGCACATCCACCACGTGGTGCCGGGAGTCGTCCTCACCGTCATCGGCGGTTTCGGCGCGGTCGCCAGCGGGCGGCACGGCTTCGGGGCGGGCTTGTGCGCGGTCGTCTTCGGGATCGGCGCGGGTCTGGTGCTGGACGAGTTCGCGCTGATCCTGCATCTGGACGACGTGTACTGGAGCGAGGAGGGCCGCAAGAGCGTCGAGGTCGTCGTCCTCACCGTGGCGCTGGTCGGCCTGGTGCTCGCGGGGTTCTCGCCGTTCGGCGTCAACGACGTGACGCAGGGCGAGGCGCAGGACCGCGGCGGCGTCATCAGCAGCGTGGTGGTCAACTTCCTCTTCGCGATGCTCGTCCTGTTCAAGGGCAAGACCCGGATGGCGATCTTCAGCGTGATCGTCCCGCTCGTCGGCCTCATCGGGGCGTTCCGCCTGGCCCGCCCCGACTCCCCCTGGGCCCGCCGCTTCTACGTCCGCCGCCCGCGCGCCCGCGCCCGCGCCATGCTCCGCGCCTACCACCGCGACAAACGCTGGTCGGGCCCCCGCCGAAGGTTCCAGGACCTGATCGGCGGCAAACCGGACCCGGTCCGACCGCTGGGGCGTTGAGGCGGGCCTCGCGTCGGGCCGCCGGGAGCTCATGCGGCGCGGAGGGGCCGGTCTCAGGGGCCGGGGCGTGGGAGTCCGGCGTCGGCACGCTGCCGGTTCCGGGTATGCCGTCGACGGGCCGCCGAGAGTCCGCACAGGGCCAGCATCGCCGCGATCGCCGCCACGTGTTCCCTGCCCGCGAGGTTCTCCTTCACCACCACCTCGACCACCATCGCCACGATCACGGCACCCGCGGTGACCCGGGCCCCGTAGCGCCAGCCGAGGAAGACGGCGAGGCCCACCACGGCCGCCGACGGGCCGGTGTCGACGACGTGGGCGTCCGAGGCGGGCAGGCCGAGCGGGCTGTCGGGGCCCAGCCAGATGCCCACGCGCGCGTACAGCGTCCCGGCGAGCGTGGCCGCGTACGCCAGCGTGAGCGTCCGCCACCGGCCCAGACAGATCTCGGCGAGCCCGAACACGAACAGGATCTGCGCGAGCGCACCCCACACCGGCAGGTCCAGGGCCGGCACGAACAGGGAGAGGGGGGTGCGGAGCAGGGCCGGCCAGAGGGGGTCCGCCGCACGTACGGCACCGACGTCCTGGACGAAGCCGTAGCCCCACGACCGGTTGTGCACGAAGTGCAGGGCCGCCGTCAGGCACACGGCCGCCACGGCCGCCAGGGGGAACGCCCGCCACCTCCGCCCCAGCAGCCGTCCGCGCACCGTGACGTACAGCTCACCCCACTCCGCGCGGGCCCAGCGGGCGAGCGTCTTCATCCCACGGCCCTCATCCTGCGGTCCTCATCTGTGCGTACTCAGGTGCTCCCGCCGCCGCAGCCATCCAGGCAGCCCCGGCACCTCCAGGAACCCCTCCGCGCGGGCGGAGGCGATGCCGATGCGCGGCAGGTCCGCGCTCTTCTCGAAGAGCAGGAACCGCGGCTCCCAGATGGGCCGGTACTTGGCGTTGGCCCGGTACAGGGACTCGATCTGCCACCAGCGGGAGAAGAAGCTGAGCAGCGACCGCCACAGCCGCAGCACCGGCCCGGCACCAAGACGTGCACCACGTTCGAAGACCGAACGGAACATCGCGAAGTTGAGCGAGACCTGGGTGATCTGGATCTCCTGGGCCCGGTTCAGCAGCTCGATGACCATGAACTCCATGAGGCCGTTGTCCGCGTCGCGGTCCCGGCGCATGAGGTCGAGGGACAGCCCGTGCGGCCCCCACGGCACGAAGGAGAGCACCGCCTTCAGTTCCCCGTCGGCATCGCTGCACTCCAGCGCCACACAACGGCCGTCCGCCGGGTCCCCGAGCCGCCCCAGCGCCATGCTGAACCCGCGCTCGGTGGCCCCGTCGCGCCAGTCGTCGGCCCGCCGTACGAGCGCCTCCATCTCCTCGCCGGGGATGTCCTCGTGGCGCCGGATCCGCACGGTGTAACCGGCCCGCCCGACCCGGTTGTAGGCCTGCCGGACGGTCCGCATCGCGCGGCCCTCCAGCGTGAACTCGGCGACCTCGACGATGGCCTCGTCGCCCAGCTCCAGCGCGTTCAGGCCGTGCCGCGCGTACACGGTCCCCGCCTCCTCGCCCGCGCCCATCACCGCCGGCAGCCACCCGTGCACCCGCGCCTCGGCGAGCCACGGCTCGATCGCCCCCGGCCAGGCCTCCGGGTCTCCGATCGGATCACCGGAGGCCAGGGAGACCCCGCTGACGACCCGGTAGGTGACGGCCGCCTTCCTGGTCGGCGACCAGATGACGCTCTTCTCCCTGCGCAGCGCGAAGTACCCGAGCGAGTCCCGCTCCCCGTGCCGCTCCAGCAGTTCCCGCAGGCGCCGCTCGTCGTCCTCGGTGAGCGGGTCGAGGGCACGCCGGGACCGGAAGGCGGCGTAGAGGACGGCGAGGACGAGGACCGTGCTGAGCACGTTGATGACGACGTTCACCCAGTTCGGCGTCAGGATCCCGTCGAAGCGGGAGTCGTCGGCCGCGACCGAGACCAGCCGCAGCGTGCCGTACCACCACCGCTCCCCGAAGGACGAGGACCTCGACGCCTTGTTGGTGACGGTCACCAGCAGCGCGGCCAGCAGGGAGCAGACGAGCAGTCCGCCCACGGCCACGGCGGCGGCGAGCCGTGGGTTGGACCGGTCGCCCTTGGCGTAGAACTCCCGCCGGCCGACGAGCAGGGCGGCCACGAAGGCGGCGGTGAGGATCAGGGAGATCCAGTTCTGGGCGTACCGCCGGATCTCCGGGAACGCCATCGCGAGGGCGAACAGCGCCAGGAACGCCCCCGACAGCACCAGGTTCAGGATCCACGCCGCACGCTTGCGCCGCCGCATGGTGATGGCGAGGAAGGCCGTGAACACCCCGGAGGCGAAGCCCGCCGTCAGCAGATACGGCGTGAAGTAGTCCTGCTGGTTGTGCCGCCGTACGTCCTGTCCCAGCGTCACCCACACCGCACTGAGGAAGTTGACGAACGTGACGACCCGCAGGTACCAGACGGCGAAACCGGCGGCCCGCCGCGAGCCACCGGTGGACCGGACATTCCGAACAGGTGCAACCCGGACATATCCCATGAAGGGCGATCATGCCCGTTGCGCCGGTGATTCCGGCGCAAGGGCACTCGTCTGTCCGCGACTACTCCTCGTCGGACGCCTTCTCCGGCTCCTCCTCGAAGACCGCGGGCGTCTCGGGCTCCTCGGGCCTCTCGGGCAGCTCGGCCGCCAGCGCCGCCGCGGCCTGCACGAGCGGCAGCGCGAGCAGTCCGCCCGCGCCCTCCCCGACCGTCACGCCATGGTCGAGCAGCGGTTCCAGTGCCATCCGGTCCAGCGCCTTCGTCTGGCCCGGCTCACCGCTGTTCTGCCCCGCCAGCCACCAGTCCGGCGCGCGGAACGCGATCCGCTGCCCCACCAGCGCACAGGCGGACACGACCACCCCGTCCAGGACCACGGGCAGCTTGCGCACCGCGCTCTGCAGCAGGAACCCGGTGATCGCAGCGAGGTCGGCCCCGCCGACCGCCGCCAGCAACTGCAACTGGTCCCCGAGCACCGGCCGCGCTCGCCGCAGGGCGTCCCGGATCGCCGCGCACTTGCGCATCCACGCGAGATCGTCGATCCCGGTCCCGCCGCGCCCGGTCACCACGGACGCGTCGGTGCCGCACAGCGCGGCGACCAGCACCCCGGCCGCCGTGGTCCCGCCCACGCTCACATCGCCGAGCACCACGAGATCGGTCCCGGAGTCGGCCTCCTCGTCGGCCACCGCGACCCCGGCCCGGAAGGCGGCCTCCGCCTCCTCCAGGGTCAGCGCGTCCTCGACATCGATACGACCGCTCCCACGCCGCACCCGGTGCCGGACGACATCCTCCGGCAGCTCGGCCGGGTCGCAGTCCAGCGCCATGTCCACGACCCGCACCGGCACGCCGAGACGCCGGGCGAGGATCGACACCGGGCGGCCGCCCTCCAGGACCTCCCGCACCAGCTCCGAAGCACTGCCCGCGGCCCGCCCCGAGACGCCCAGTTCGGAGATCCCGTGGTCACCGGCGAACAGCACGACCCGCGGCCGTTCGACCGGCCGTACCGGTACGGCCGACTGCGCCGCCGCCAGCCACTCACCCAGGTCGTCGAGGCGGCCCAGCGCCCCGGGCGGCACGATCTGACGCTCCCGGCGCGCCTCGGCGTCGCGACGCACCCCGCCGTCGGGGCGCTCGATCAGATCGGAGAAGTCGTCGAGATTAAGCGAGCTCATTCGCCGAACAGTACCGGCCCTGATCGAACACGGGGGCGCCACGGGGCCAGGACGTCATTGCACCCGGGATGGGGATCCCATACGTTCCAGTTTGTACGAATTGCCGTGCATCCTCGGGAGGCCCCATGCCCGCACCAACCGCCCCTTCCGTACGGCGTCTTCGCTCCACCGCCCGCGTGATGCTGCGCTTCCCCGAACCCGAGAGCTGGCTGGACGTGGACACGGGGGACGCGGACTTCCCGGAGGCGGCGAGGGCCTTCTTCCCCTACACGGCCTTCGACGGTCTGGACCCCACCCCCCGCGTCCTGCACGCCCAGGCGACCGAGCGTCTGGAGGAGGGGTATCTGGGGCGGCTGACGGACCCGCGGATCACCGCCCACCTGCGCGCCCGCTACGACGTGGTCAGCCTGCTGAACCCGCACGCGGACCCCGCCGAACTCCGGGCGGCCCTCGCCGTCCTGCGCCCCGGCGGCCACCTTCTGGTGGAGTCCCCGGACGACCCCCGCGCCGAACTGGAGTCCCGGGGCTGCACCATCATCGCGACGGCCCGCAGATCCGCGCACGTCCCGGCCCGCCTGACGGCCCGCCTGCCCGCCACCCTGCCCGGCCTGCCGGCCCGTGCCGCGAGAGCACTGGACCACGCCCTGGCCCTCCTCCTCGCCGGCACCCGGTTCGCGAGGGCGTACCGGGTGATCGCCCGCAAGGACGCGGACACCTCAGCCCCGTAGCGCCAGCGCCTGCCCCGCCACCACCAGCACCACCTGCTCGCACTCGGCCGCGAACGCCGCGTTCAGCCGCCCCAGTTCGTCCCGGTACCGGCGCCCCGAGGCGGTGGCCGGCACGATCCCCGACCCCACCTCGTTCGACACGGCCACCACGGTCCGCCGGGTCTCCCGCACCGCCTCC
The DNA here is from genome assembly GCF_040607335.1 of Streptomyces sp. NPDC005303. Taxonomy (NCBI): domain Bacteria; kingdom Bacillati; phylum Actinomycetota; class Actinomycetes; order Kitasatosporales; family Streptomycetaceae; genus Streptomyces; species Streptomyces sp. NPDC005303. The sequence continues at coordinate 106,568 of NZ_JBEXGM010000018.1, forward strand.
GTCAACTCCCTCACCCGCACCCGCAGTTCGCGCTCCCCGCCGTCGGCCCACACCGCGTCGTCCCACGCCCCCACGGCGTCCATCGCGTCCGTCAGCCACAGCGACAGACAGTCGATCAGCAGCGGTGCCCCGTCGTCCTTCAGCAGCGGCACCAGGTCACAGGTCTCCGCCGTACGCCACGACCCGGGCCGGCGCTCCCGGTGGGCGGCGACCCGGGAGGCCCACTCGGTGTCGCCGTTGCGCGAGCCGCCGGTGGCCACGTACAGCACGTCGGGGGACGCCTCCAGCCGCCGCTCGGCCTCCACCGACTTCCCGGACCGCGCCCCGCCCAGCACCAGCGTCCGCCGCGGCACATCCGGTACGTCCTCGTAGACCCCGGCGATCAGAGTCGTCCCGTCGGGCACGGCCCGCGCCCCGACCGCGGCCAGCCTCCGCCGCAACTCGGCGCCGGGCGGCACGTCGTGGTCGAGGTGGACGGCGACGACATCGGTCGTGGGCCCCACGGCCCCCACGGCCCGCAGCCGGGCGAGCGCGTCCGGCCGCCGTACGACATCGACGAGCACCAGGTCGTACGACTCCACGTTCCCCCGCTCCAGCCCGGCGGGCGCACCCCCGGGCGGCAGGTACAGCACCCGCTGCCCGTCGGGCCCGGTGACGGCGTACCCGGTCCCCGGCGCGTCCATCGCCACGGCCCGCACCCGATGCCCCGTCAACAACGCCAACTCCCGCCCGTCCGGCACCCGGCCCGGCTGCGGAAGCCCGGCGGGCACTTCGACGGGGGGCCCGTCGTGGGGGTGCGACAGCAGCACCTGCCGTACGCCGGCGAGCGACTGCCCGGCCCGGGCGGCGGCGAAGGCGGCACCGGGGGTGAGATCGAGCAGCAGGGTCTCGTCGACGAGCACGGCGGTGGCGGCCCGGGCGTTCACACCGAGCGCGGTGGCGCAGGCGGCACAGGGGCAGAAGGGCCGGGGGAGACCGGCGGGGGCGCCGGTGCCGAGCAATGTCAGTTCCACGACACCGATTCTCGCCGGTGCTTGGTGATCCAGCGCGCGCAGCGGCGCTTCCACAGGGCGCGGGGCGCCGCGCGAGCAACCCCACCGGCCCGCAGTCCGCGAACTACCGCTTAGGGTGCTCTTCGTAACGGATCAAACACGGGAGGCTCACATGGCGACATGGACCTGGCGATTCGAGAAGGCCGACGGCGCGGAGACCGAGCCAGCCGTAGAGCCGGAGGAGTTCACCACCCAGGGGGACGCCGAGTCCTGGCTCGGTGAGTACTGGAAGCCCCTGCTCGCCGGCGGCGCGGAACAGGTGCGGCTGTTCGAGGACGCCACCGAGATCTACGGTCCGATGAGCCTGAAGGCGGCAGAGGAAGCGTGACAGGGCGGGGCGAGGGCCACGACGGAGCCCTCGCCCGTCCCCCTACTGCTCGCCCAGCGTCACGTCGACCGTCTTCGCGCTGCCGTCCCGGGTGAAGGTCACGGAGGTCCTCTGACCCGGCTTGTCGGCGGCCAGCGCCTCGGACAGCGACGTGATCGTCGTGATCGAGGTGTCGCCCAGCTGCGTGATGACGTCCCCCGCCTCGATCCCGCCCTTGTCCGCGGCCCCGCCGCTCTTCACGTCCACGACCGCCACCCCGGCGGGCTGGAAGCTGTCGTCGACGACCGTCCGCCCGGTGATGCCGAGCGCAGCCCGGCCCGAGTCGGTGACCTTGCCGTTCTTGATGATCTGGTCGGCGATTGTTTTCACCATCGACGCGGGGATCGCGAACCCGATCCCGGGCGCCGCGCTGTTCCCGAGGTTCGGGTCGATCGCGGCGAGCGTCGGGATGCCGATGACCTGGCTGTCCAGGTTGACGAGGGCGCCACCGCTGTTGCCCGGGTTGATGGCCGCGGAGGTCTGCACCATGTTGGCGATAGTCGCTCCGGCCTCGCCGTCGCCACCCCCCTCGCTGACGGTCCGTCCGGTCGCCGAGACGATGCCCTGCGTCACGCTGGACGACAGCCCGAGCGGCGATCCCATGGCGAGCACGATCTGTCCGACCTGCACCTTGGAGGAGTCCCCGAGGGTCGCCGCCCTCAGCCCGTCCGGCACCCTGTCCAGCTTGATGACGGCGAGATCCTGCTGCGGGTAGGAGTACACGAGCGTCGCGGTCAACGGGCTCTGGCTGTTCGCCGTCGTCACCTTGAGGGTCTTCTCGTCCCCGACGACATGGGCGTTGGTCACGATGTGTCCTTTGTCGTCGTACACCACCCCGGATCCCAGATCACCGCCGGCCTCGATCTGTACGACCGACGGCAGAACGTCCTTGATCACCTTCTGGTAGTCGCTCTGCAGATCGCCGTCGGCGGCGGGCGCGACCGCCTGCGCGGCCTGCGTGGTCGACGCCTCCTTGCGCCCGGCGGAACCGGAGCCGGCGGAACCGGAGTCGGAGCACCCGGACAGGAGCACGACGGAACACACCAGCGCCGCCAACGGCAGCCGCAGAGCACGGGTACGCGAAGCATTCATGCCCCGAGTCTCACTTCGGGGCCGATGCCCGGGCCTGCGCTGTTCGCCCGAACGGGCTCAGCCCCGCACCCCGCACAGGTGAAGCAGCGCGGCGACCCCACGGTACGGATCCGTCCGCCCGGCCCGCTCCTCGCAGGCCAGCAACGCCTCCACATCGGCCGGTGCCTCGGCGTCGTCCGCCGCCGTGTCCGTGAACACCCGCACCCCGTACCAGGCCTGGAGCGGCGCCCCGATACCGGCGAGCGTCGCGGTCAGCGTGCTCAGCCGGTCGGCCCGCACATCGAGCCCGAGCCGGTTGCGGTACGCGGTGGTGTCGAAGGCGCCCAGCGCGCCCGCCCAGTCCCCGGCCAGCCCCGGCCGCATCGCCAGCGCGTCACCGTTGCGCACGAGCAGCGACAGCAGCCCGCCCGGTGCCAGCATCCGCGCCAGCCCGGCCAGGAGCGGATCCGGCTCCTCGACGTACATGAGCACGCCGTGGCACAGCACCACGTCGAAGCTGCCCGGCAGGAAGTGCACCCCGGTGTCCCGGCCGTCACCCTCGATGATCCGCATCCGCTCCCGGATGCCCTCGGGCTCGGCGGACAGGGATTCCCGGGCCGCCGCGACCATGGTGGCGTCCCGTTCGAGCCCGGTCACCTGATGCCCGGCCCGGGCCAGCCGCAGCGCCTGCGTGCCCTGCCCCATTCCCACGTCGAGCACTCGCAGCCGCTGCCCCACCGGGTACCGGCCGACTATCTGCTCGTCCAGTTGCCGGGCCACCAGCTCCTGTCGTACGACATTTCGCAGGCCGCCCAGCTTGTCCAGCCAGGCATCGGCCGCGCCCCCGGAGAAAGATGTCGTACTCAGGGCCGCTCTCCGCGCTTGACCTGCGGCTTCGGCAGCCGGAGGCGACGCATCTGGAGAGAGCGCATGAGGGCGTAGAAGACCGCGCCCTTGTGGCTTTGGTCCGGGAAGCGCTCGGCGAGCCGCTTCCTCAGACGGAAACCGGTGAGGATCGAGTCGAGCACGATGAGCACGATCACGACGAGCCACAGCAGCAGCGCGATGCTCTGCAGCGCGCCCACCCGCACCAGGCTCAGCACGAGGATGACCACGGCCATCGGCAGGAAGAACTCCGCCACGTTGAAGCGCGCGTCGATGGTGTCGCGGGCGAACTTGCGCACCGGGCCCTTGTCCCGCGCGGGCAGGTACCGCTCGTCACCGCCGGCCAGCGCCTGGCGCTGCCTCTCCAGCGCCGAGCGGCGCTCCTCGCGCTGACGCTTGGCGGCGTCCTTGCGGGTGAGCGACGTGTTGGCGACGCTGCGGCGCTGGGACTGGGCCTCATTGCGCTTGGGCGTGGGCCGGCCCTTGGGGGCCTGCGGGTCGCGGGGCTGCTTGGAGTCGGTCAGCTGCGCCTTGTCGGCGACGGCGGCCTTCTCTTCCTTGGTGGCACGGCTACGGAACACAAAACCCAAGGGTAAGGGGTGTCCGGGGTTGGACCCCAGCCCGGTGGGGAACGATCCGGCAACACCAGTCGTCATGTAGGGGGACAGAGGGGACGTCCGGTGACTTGCTCACCCTGAAGGTCACCTACTCCTTACGCCGGAGCAGGGGATCGGTCAGTCGTCCTTGGGGATGAGCGCATCCGTCCCGGAACAGTGCGTCAATGGATGCAGGGCCCGTACTGTGGGTTCTGTCGCAGAGCTGAGCTGGAAGTCCGTCAGAAGGGGGCGCGCGAAGCCCATGAGCGGTGTCATGAAGCGTATGGGGATGATCTTCCGCGCGAAGGCGAACAAGGCCCTTGACCGGGCCGAGGACCCGCGCGAAACCCTCGATTACTCGTACCAGAAGCAGCTGGAGCTGCTCCAGAAGGTACGCCGGGGTGTGGCCGACGTGGCCACCTCCCGCAAGCGCCTGGAACTCCAGCTGAACCAGCTGCAGTCGCAGTCCTCGAAGCTGGAGGACCAGGGCCGCAAGGCGCTCGCGCTCGGCCGTGAGGACCTCGCCCGTGAGGCGCTGTCCCGCCGTGCCGCGCTCCAGCAGCAGGTGACCGACCTGGAGACCCAGCACTCGACGCTGCAGGGCGAGGAGGAGAAGCTCACCCTTGCGGCCCAGCGCCTCCAGGCCAAGGTGGACGCCTTCCGTACGAAGAAGGAGACCATCAAGGCGACGTACACCGCGGCCCAGGCGCAGACCCGGATCGGCGAGGCCTTCTCCGGCATCTCCGAGGAGATGGGCGACGTGGGCCTGGCGATTCAGCGGGCCGAGGACAAGACCGCCCAGCTCCAGGCGCGGGCCGGCGCGATCGACGAACTGCTGGCCTCGGGTGCCCTGGACGACCAGTCCGGCATGCACAAGGACGACATCCAGGCCGAGCTGGACCGGCTCTCCGGTGGTACGGATGTAGAGCTGGAGCTGCAGCGCATGAAGGCGGAGCTGGCGGGAGGCTCGTCGTCGCAGCAGGCCATCGAGGGCGGCACCGGCCAGTCGCAGTCCCAGCAGCCGCAGGACACCCCACGCTTCGACAAGCAGTAGGTCCCACGCCGAGGAGGGCGACATGATCGTACGGATCATGGGGGAGGGGCAGGTGAGGCTGGCCGAGAGCCACCTCGCCGACCTGAACAAGCTGGACGACGAGCTGTTGGCCGAGATGGAGAAGGGCGACGGCCCGGGCTTCCGCCGCACCCTCCATGCCCTCCTCGCCCGCGTCCGGGAACTGGGCGTGCCTCTTCCCGACGACTCCCTGGAACCCTCGGAGCTGATCCTGCCGTCCTCGGACGCGACCCTGGAGGAAGTCCGGGACCTGCTGAGCGACGACGGCCTGATCCCGGGCTGAGGCAGGGGTGCGGACGAGGGTTCGGCTCTTCGACACGGTCCCCGCGACCCACCCCGCCCCCGGTCACCTCACGAGGTACCGCCACCACCGGTTCCGGCCCCGGCGACGGCCCCGTACTGTTCAAGCGTGAGCCGCCCCCTCGACCGCGCCCGGCACCACCTCAAGGCGCACCCCCTGGCCCTGGACGCCGTCCTCGCGGCGGGCGTCCTCGCCTGCATGGTGGCCGGTTCCTTCGTCCAGCCCCATGACAGGGACGCCGTCAGCTGGAGCATCCGCACTCCTGAGCCGCTCAGCCTCGTCCTCATGGCCCTGGCCGCCCTCGCCCTGGTCTTCCGCCGCCGCGCCCCCCTCACCGTCCTCGCCCTCACCGGCACCGCCTCCGTCATCGAGTGCGTCACCGGCGACCCCCGTGCCCCCGTCGCCATGGCCGCCGTGATCGCCCTCTACACGGTCGCCTCCACCACCGACCGCCCCACCACCTGGCGTGTCGGCCTGCTCACCATGACCGTGCTCACCGGCGCCGCGATGCTCGCCGGCCCGCTGCCCTGGTACGACCAGGAGAACCTCGGCATCTTCGCCTGGACCGGCATCGGCGCCACCGCCGGTGACGCCGTCCGCAGCCGCCGCGCCTTCGTCCAGGCCATCAGGGAGCGCGCCGAGAAGGCCGAGCGCACCCGTGAGGAGGAGGCCCGGCGAAGGGTCGCCGAGGAGCGTCTGCGCATCGCCCGCGACCTGCACGACGTCGTCGCCCACCACATCGCCCTGGTCAACGTCCAGGCCGGAGTCGCCGCGCACGTCATGGACAAGCGTCCCGACCAGGCCAAGGAAGCCCTCGCCCACGTCCGCGAGGCCAGCCGCTCCGCGCTCAACGAACTCCGCGCCACCGTCGGCCTGCTCCGGCAGTCCGGCGACCCCGAGGCGCCCACCGAGCCCGCCCCGGGTCTCGCCCGCCTCGACGAACTCGTCGGCACCTTCCGCAGCGCGGGCCTGCACGTCGAGGTCGCCCGCGCCGACCACGGCACCGCCCTCCCCGCCGCCGTGGACCTGGCCGCCTACCGGGTCATCCAGGAAGCCCTGACCAACGTCCAGAAGCACGCCGGCATGAAGGCGAAGGCCGAGGTCAGCGTCGTTCGTGTCGGCCCCCACGTGGAGATCACCGTCCTCGACGACGGGGCAGGCAAGGACGACGACCCGGACAACGGCGGGGGCCACGGCCTCCTCGGCATGCGCGAGCGCGTCACCGCCCTGCGTGGCACCCTCACCACCGGTCCACGCTACGGAGGCGGTTTCCGCGTCCATGCGATCCTGCCGGTCAAGACCCGCACCGCAGCAAGGGACCAACCGGGAGAGCCCGTATGACGATCCGTGTCCTGCTCGCCGACGACCAGGCACTGCTGCGCAGCGCCTTCCGGGTGCTCGTCGACTCGGAGCCGGACATGGAGGTCGTCGGCGAGGCGTCCGACGGCGCCGAGGCCGTACGGCTGACCCGGGAGGAACGCGCCGACGTCGTCCTCATGGACATCCGGATGCCCGGCACGGACGGCCTCGCGGCCACCCGCATGATCAGCGAGGACCCCTCGCTCGCCCACGTCCGCGTGGTCATCCTGACGACCTTCGAGGTCGACGACTACGTCGTGCAGTCCCTGCGCGCCGGTGCCTCCGGCTTCCTCGGCAAGGGCAGCGAACCCGAGGAGCTCCTCAGCGCCATCCGGGTCGCGGCCGGCGGCGAGGCCCTGCTGTCCCCGGCCGCCACCAAGGGCCTGATCGCCCGCTTCCTCGCCCAGGGCGACGCGGACGAGAAGGACCCGGTGAGCTCCGAACGCCTCGCCGCCCTCACCGTCCGCGAGCGCGAGGTCCTCGTCCAGGTCGCCGGCGGTCACTCCAACGACGAGATCGCCGAGCGCCTGGAGGTCAGCCCGCTCACCGTCAAGACCCACGTCAACCGGGCCATGGCCAAACTGGGCGCCCGGGACCGCGCCCAGCTCGTGGTGATCGCGTACGAGTCGGGGTTGGTACGGCCGAGGGTGGAATGACCCGACGAGGGCCGCGAGAACAAATTCTCGCGGTGATGTCGAGAACCCGTGCCCCGCTCCGTCCCCGTGGTGAGAGCGGCCGGAATGGGTCGCATCGGGACCGAGGAGAGACATCATGGCCAAGTACCTGCTGCTGAAGCACTACCGTGGCGCTCCGGCTCCGGCCAACGACGTGCCCATGGAGCAGTGGACACCCGAGGAGATCTCGGCGCATGTGCAGTACATGCGGGACTTCGCGGACCGGCTGGTGAAGACCGGGGAGTACGTCGACGGGCAGGCGCTCGCTCCCGAGGGGACGTGGGTGCGGTACGACGGCGAGGGGCGCCCGCCCGTCACCGACGGACCGTTCGCCGAGACCAAGGACCTCATCGCCGGCTGGATGGTGATCGACGTGGACAGCTACGAGCGGGCCCTGGAGCTGGCCGGGGAGCTCTCGGCCGCCCCCGGGGCCGGCGGGAAGCCGATCCACGAGTGGCTGGAGCTGCGCCCGTTCTACGCGGCGTCGCCCACCGACCCGGAGTGCCACGCCGGTGGATGAGGCGCTGCTCAGAAGCCTCACGCCGAGCGTACTCACCGTCCTCGTCCGCCGCGGAGCCGACTTCGCGGCGGCCGAGGACGCCGTCCAGGACGCGCTCGTCGAGGCGGTGCGGGTCTGGCCGGCCGACCCGCCGCGGGACGCGAAGGGCTGGCTGGTCACCGTCGCCTGGCGCAAGTTCCTCGACGCGACCCGCTCGGACACCGCCCGCCGCCGGCGGGAGGAACGTATCGAGGAGGAACCGGCGCCCGGTCCCACGCCCGCAGCGGACGACACGCTCCAGCTCTACTTCCTGTGCGCCCACCCCTCGCTCACCCCGTCCTCCGCGGTCGCCCTCACCCTGCGGGCCGTCGGCGGACTCACCACCCGGCAGATCGCCCAGGCTTACCTCGTGCCCGAGGCGACCATGGCGCAGCGCATCAGCCGCGCCAAGCGGACCGTCTCGAGCGTCCGCTTCGACCAGCCCGGCGACGTCGCCACGGTGCTGCGCGTCCTCTACCTCGTCTTCAACGAGGGCTACTCCGGCGACGTCGACCTCGCCGCCGAGGCCATCCGGCTCACCCGGCAGCTCGCCGCGGCCATCGACCACCCCGAGGTCGCCGGGCTGCTCGCCCTCATGCTGCTCCACCACGCCCGCCGCGCCTCCCGGACCGCCCCCGACGGCAGTCTGGTGCCGCTCGCCGAGCAGGACCGCACCCGCTGGGACACCGCGGCGATCGCCGAGGGCGTGCAGATCCTCCAGAAGGCCCTCGCCCGCGACCGGCTGGGCGAGTTTCAGGCCCAGGCCGCCATCGCCGCCCTGCACGCCGACGCCCCCACCGCCGAGGAGACCGACTGGGTGCAGATCGTCGAGTGGTACGACGAACTCGTCGGCCTCACCGACAGCCCCGTCGTCCGCCTCAACCGGGCGGTCGCCGTGGGCGAGGCGGACGGCCCTCGCGCCGGCCTGGCCGCCCTGGCCGCGATCGAGGAATCACTGCCCCGCCGCACCGCCGCCGCGGCCTATCTCCACGAACGCGCCGGGGACCTGACGGCCGCGGCCCGTCTGTACGCCGAGGCCGCCCACAAGGCCCCCAACCTCGCCGAACGCGACTACCTGACCCGCCAGGCGGCCCGGCTCAACTCCCGTTCGCGTGACTGATGCAGAACAGCTGCAACGCTGCGCGGTGCTCCGCGTATCGACGACTTGGCCGTCGGGGCGACCGGCGCTTCTGACGGCCGTTCTACGGCAGCGCCAGCATCCGCTCCAGCGCCAGCTTCGCGAACGCCTCCGTCTCCTTGTCGACCTCGATCCGGTTGACGAGCTTGCCCTCGGCCAGGGACTCCAGGGTCCAGACCAGGTGGGGCAGGTCGATGCGGTTCATGGTCGAGCAGAAGCAGACCGTCTTGTCGAGGAAGACGATCTCCTTGCCCTCGGGGGCGAAACGGTTCGCGAGGCGCCGTACGAGATTGAGCTCCGTGCCGATGGCCCACTTCGAGCCGGCCGGGGCCGCCTCCAGCGCCTTGATGATGTACTCGGTCGAGCCGACGTGGTCTGCCGCGGCCACGACCTCGTGCTTGCACTCGGGGTGCACCAGGACGTTCACCCCGGGGATGCGGGCGCGGACGTCCTCCACGGACTCCAGCGAGAAGCGGCCGTGGACCGAGCAGTGCCCGCGCCACAGGATCATCTTCGCGTCCCGCAGCTGCTCGGCGGTCAGGCCGCCGTTCGGCTTGTGCGGGTTGTAGACGACGCAGTCCTCCAGGGACATGCCCATGTCGCGGACCGCGGTGTTGCGCCCGAGGTGCTGGTCGGGGAGGAACAGCACCTTCTCGCCCTGCTCGAAGGCCCACTCCAGGGCCCGCTTCGCGTTCGACGAGGTGCAGATCAGGCCGCCGTGCTTGCCCGTGAACGCCTTGATGTCCGCGGAGGAGTTCATGTACGACACCGGCACGACCTGCTCGGCTATGCCGGCGTCGGTGAGCGCGTCCCAGCACTCGGCGACCTGCTCGGCCGTCGCCATGTCGGCCATGGAGCAGCCGGCGGCGAGGTCGGGCAGGACGACCTTCTGGTCGTCGGACGTGAGGATGTCCGCGGACTCGGCCATGAAGTGCACACCGCAGAACACGATGTACTCGGCCTCCGGGCGCGCGGCCGCGTCCCGGGCCAGCTTGAAGGAGTCGCCCGTGACGTCCGCGAACTGGATGACCTCGTCACGCTGGTAGTGGTGGCCGAGGACGAACACCTTGTCGCCGAGCTTCTCCTTGGCCGCGCGGGCGCGCTCGACCAGGTCCGGGTCGGAGGGCGAGGGCAGGTCGCCGGGACACTCGACGCCCCGCTCGCTCTTCGGGTCGGCCTCGCGGCCGAGCAGCAACAGGGCGAGCGGAGTCGGCTGTACGTCGAGCTCCGTGGTCTGGGCGGTGGTCACGACACGCACCCTTTCTACTTTTCGTCGATCTGACGTTATCTATCATAACCCGGTTCACGTCACTTTGACGATGGTCATTGCGTCGATGTGACGTGAATCCCGAAGATCGGACGATGAGGCGTTTTCCGCTTCCGGTGGCATGTGCGAGCATGAAGAAGGCACCGGAAAAACCGGCGTCCGGCCCGGAATGAATCCGCGGCCTTGCCGGTTGCACCAGTCGGCAAGCAGTCTCCGTACAACCCGGGAGAGATGTAGATGTCCGTATCGGACGAGACCGGCACCGTCACCGACGGCATCATCCTGTCCGACGCCGCCGCGGCGAAGGTCAAGGCCCTGCTCGACCAGGAAGGCCGTGACGACCTGGCCCTGCGCGTCGCCGTTCAGCCCGGCGGCTGCTCCGGCCTGCGTTACCAGCTCTTCTTCGACGAGCGCTCGCTCGACGGCGACGTCGTCAAGGACTTCGACGGCGTCAAGGTCGTCACCGACCGCATGAGCGCCCCGTACCTGGGCGGCGCGTCCATCGACTTCGTGGACACCATCGAGAAGCAGGGCTTCACGATCGACAACCCGAACGCGACCGGCTCCTGCGCCTGCGGCGACTCCTTCAGCTGAGCCCGGAGTTCGACCAGGCTTCGAGCGACAGAAGGCGGCGGCCCCCTCCGACGGGGCCGCCGCCTTCGTGCGTCCTCGGGGTCACCGGGTCCCTGAGGTCTACGGCAGCCGGGCCCCCGGCTTCTTCAGCGGGATCTCCTTGCCGTCCGAGCCCACGACCTTGCGGTCACCGAGCGGCTCGTCGAGCGGCACGGTCTTCTGGATCTCCTTGGCGATCATGATGCAGACCTTGTCCGGCCACGGCGTATAGGTCACCGCGACCTTCACCTCGTCCGCGCTCTCGCTCGCCGTGGCCGCGTAGTCCCCGCACACCCCGCCCGTGAAGCTCACGGTCAGCTCGTCGCCCTCGGCCGTGTAGCCGTCCACCTCGACATCCCGCGTCTTCGGTGCGGAGCTGGGCCGGTCGGAGGGCGCGGTGGGGGAGGCGGGCGTGGGCGGCGTCGCGGTCGCCGGAGAGGCGATGTACCGGGGGTCGACCGCCGGATACGTCACCGTGAAGGGGTCCTCCGCGCCCGTCGCCCGCACCTCGAACAGCCAGGACGGCACGAGCGCCTGCCGGCCGCCCACGAACTGCGACGCCAGCCCGAACACCGCCTTCTCGACGGTGAGCGTGCTCTTCGCCGGACTCGCCGTCGAATCCCCGCAGGGCGCCTCGAGGCGGTCCTTCAGCGGTACGGGACTGGCGCAGCCGCCGATGCCCATGCGGTGACCGGGCGCGGGCACCTTGTTCAGCAGGCCCAGCGTCTTCTCGGCGCTCAGCACGGGATACGTGTCGCTCTTCACCGGTGCCTTCAACTGGCCGGTGCCGCCGACCACTTCACCCTGCCCGTTCACGGTGACGCCGGTCGCCCAGCCGTATGTGGGCAGCCCGCCCACGACCGGATCGGCGTTCACGATCCGCTGGGCGCCCATGGCCTGGCTCGCGTCCAGCTTCGCCGTGCCCTGGCCCACCGCCTTCAGCACCGGCGCGGCGGCCTTCTCCGCGACCGCCTCGCTCACCGGACGGCCGGTGGGGGTCTGTTCGGTCCCGCACACGGTGTCACCGGCGCAGTCGTCGATGACGGGGGAGTAGCGCTGGAAGGTCCACGCGCCGGGCGCCTGCCGGTTCACCTGGAGAGTCGGCCCCGAACCGTCCTTGACCCCGACCCGCCAGACCTGCCCCTGCGCCACCGGTGTCCCCTTGACCCCGAGTGCCTCGGCGAGCCGCGTCACGTCGTTCTCGGTGACCTGCCCCTGGGCCCGGTAGACGGGCGCCGAGCCGGGCCCGTCCGGGAGGTCACCGTCGACGCGATAGGTCACGCCGTACGGATTCGGCTCCCCGGGCGCGATCCCGTTCCGCGCCCCACCGCCCGCGCCGTAACCGTCGAGCGCGAGAGGCGGCGGGGTGTCGTCACCGGACGCGCCCGCGGCCGTGCCGTCCCCGGACCCGCCGGAGGCACCGGCGGCGAGATACGCCCCACCGCCCCCGACCAGCAGCACGGCAGCGGCGACGGCGGCAATGGCGACGGGGGAGCGATGCCGGGCCGGGCGGGGGGCGTCGGCATCCTCGTGCCGGGGGATCTCGGAGTCGGGGAGAGCGGCAGTGGGGGGAGCCGGATCGGGGGCGGCATCGGGATCGGTGCCCTGGCCTACCGGTACGGCGGGATCGGCACCGCTGGGAGCCTGGGACTCGTCACGGGTGCCGGAGGCGTCGGCGCCGACGGCGGGCCGGGGCTGACCGGGGCCCACGGGCTCATCAGGAGCGGCGGCCCCGGGCCCGGAGATATCGGTGCCGACGGGAGTCCCTGGCTGGTCACGGTCCGACGGGGCGTCCAGGTCCGCGGCCGCCGCGGCATCGGAGTGGGGAGCGCTGTCGGCCTCGGCGGGAGACCGGGCCGCGTCCGCGTCGGCAAGGGCGGCGGGGCTCACGACGGCTCCGTCCGGCTCGACGGCGGCACCGCTGTCGGGGGCCGGGCGGTCGTCCGGGTCGGCGTCGGCGACTTGTCCGGCCTCTCCCGCCGAGCCTTCGGCGGCACCGGAACCTTCCTCGGTGCCCTCGGCTCCACCGTCCTGACCGGCCCCGGCGTGGGTGTCCTCCGCGCGGGAAGTCCCGGCGCCGCTCGTCCTCTCTCCGCCCGGGGCCTCGGAACCCCGCTCCTGCGCAGCACTCGCTTCACCGGCACCGTGCGCTTCCGCAGCGCTCCCGTCCCCGCCGCCGGAGGCCTCGCCGGGGCCGTTGTTGTCGGGTCGCTCGGTGTTCACCGCATCGCTCCTTCTGCTGCGCAACTGTCCCTCGACCCTGACCCGACCCTGTCAAAAAGGTCGGCAAACGGGTCGTATCCCGCATCCCCTTTCCGGGGGACGGCGATGGGACGCAGCGGGGGAGCGCGCGGTTCCCTCGAACGCGCCGAGGCTCGCGCCGAGGCACGCGCCGTAATTCAGCCGCAGCGACTCAGTCGCCGTACTCCGACATCGCCTCCAGCAGCCGGGCGGACCCCTCCGGAACCGTCACACCGTGGATCAGCGAGGGAGAGACCGGAAGGGCGGTGATCCGGTCCGGAACCGTCCAGTGCGGAGCCATCCGGGCACAGTCACCGCGCAGCGAGGCGAGGTCCCCGTCCAGGTCGGCCGGGGCGGAGGCGTACAGCTCAAGGTTCGTCATGACGGAACCGTAAGCACGCCGGAGCTCGCGAAGAAAGATCTACTATCGGGTAGTTTTACCTGCTTCACCGCACCGTCGGTTGCCTCGCAGTACTCCATACGGACCCGATAGCGTTAACCGTCAACACACCCTTCCTCTGGAGAGCCTCGCCGTGCGCATCGCAGTCACCGGCTCCATCGCCACCGACCACCTCATGACGTTCCCCGGCCGCTTCGCCGACCAGCTCGTCGCGGACCAGCTGCACACGGTCTCGCTCTCCTTCCTGGTCGACAACCTCGACGTACGCAGGGGAGGGGTCGGCGCCAACATCGCCTTCGGCATGGGTCAGCTCGGCACCAAGCCGATCCTCGTCGGCGCCGCGGGCTTCGACTTCGACGAGTACCGAGCCTGGCTGGACCGGCACGGCGTCGACACCGCGTCCGTCCGGATCTCCGAGACGCTGCACACCGCCCGCTTCGTGTGCACCACCGACGCCGACCACAACCAGATCGGCTCCTTCTACACGGGCGCGATGAGCGAGGCCCGCCAGATCGAGCTCAAGACGGTCGCCGACCGCGTGGACGGCCTCGACCTCGTCCTCATCGGCGCCGACGACCCCGAGGCGATGCTCCGCCACACCGAGGAGTGCCGCTCCCGCGGCATCCCGTTCGCCGCGGACTTCTCCCAGCAGATCGCCCGTATGAACGGCGACGAGATCCGCATCCTGCTCGAAGGCGCCACGTACCTCTTCTCCAACGAGTACGAGAAGGGCCTCATCGAGTCCAAGACGGGCTGGTCCGACGAGGAGATCCTCGCGAAGGTGGGCCACCGGGTCACGACGCTCGGGGCACAGGGCGTGCGGATCGACCGGGTCGGCGAGGAGCCGATCGTCGTCGGCTGCGCGGAGGAGAAGCGCAAGGCCGACCCCACGGGCGTGGGTGACGCGTTCCGTGCCGGGTTCCTGTCGGGGCTCGCCTGGGGTGTCTCCCTGGAGCGGGCGGCCCAGGTGGGCTGCATGCTGGCCACGCTCGTCATCGAGACCGTGGGGACGCAGGAGTACCGGCTGCGGCGCGGCGACTTCATGGAGCGGTTCACCAAGGCGTACGGGGACGAGGCCGCCGACGAGGTCCGCACCCACCTCAAGTGACCGGCTAGGAGATCCGGCGGACCACGTAAGCGGAACCCCGGTCCGCCGGTTCCTCTCCCAGGTACTCCTGCTCCCGCATCTCACACCATGCCGGGATGTCCAGCCGGGCCGCCTCGTCGTCCGACAGGACCCGGACGGTCCCGCCCACCGGCACGTCCTTGATCACCTTGGCCAGTTCGATGACCGGGATCGGGCACCGCTTGCCGAGGGCGTCCACGACAAGTGCGTCGTCCCCCGCCACGGCCGAGGGCGTCGGCGCTCCCAACTGCTCCCGGACCGCCGCCACCGCCCCCGGCAACACCTCCAGGAAGCGGTCGACCTCCTCGGAGACCGCCCCGAACGGCAACGAGACCCGCACATTCCCCTCGCTCAGCACCCCCATCGCCTTCAGCACATGGCTGGGCGTCAGGGTGCTGCTCGTGCAGGACGATCCGGAGGAAACGGAGAAACCGGCCCGGTCCAGTTCGTGCAGCAGTGTCTCTCCGTCGACATAGAGACAGGAGAAGGTCACGATTCCCGGCAACCGCCGCTCGGGATCGCCCACCACGTCCACATCAGGCACCAACTGCGGCACACGCGAACGGATCCGCGCCGTCAGCTCCCGCAGCCGTACCTCTTCCTGCGCCGCCTCGGCCCTTACCGCTCGCAGCGAGGCCGCCGCCGCGACGATCGCCGGCAGGTTCTCGAAGCCCGGCGCCCGCCCCGACTCCCGCTCGTCGGCCGGTCCCTGGGGGGAGAACCGGACACCTTTGCGTACGGCGAGCAGGCCGACCCCCGACGGGCCGCCCCATTTGTGCGCGCTGGCGGTCAACAGGGACCACTCGCCCTCGACCGGCCCCCACCCCAGCGACTGCGCCGCGTCCACCAGCAGCGGCACCCCGGCCTCCCGGCACACGGCGGCCACCTCGGCCACCGGCTGCACGGTCCCCACCTCGTGATTGGCCGACTGGAGACACGCCAGAGCGGTGTCGGGACGCAACGCATCGGCATACGACCGCGAACTCACCGCCCCGCCACGGTCCACCGGCACCTCGGTCACCTCGAACAACTCCGCCGAATGCAGTACCGAGGAGTGTTCGACAGCTGACACGATCAGGTGACGTCCGACCCGCCGACGCCCGCCCATCGCCCCGGCGATCCCGCTGTGCACGGCCCGGGTCCCCGAAGAGGTGAACGTCAACTCATCAGGACGACACCCGACGGCTTCGGCGGCAGCCTCCCGAGCGGCGTCCAGCAACATCCGAGCCCGCCTCCCCTCTCGGTAGAGGCGCGAGGGATCGGCCCACCCTTCATCCAATGAGGCCAACAGGGCCTGACGAGCTACGGGATGGAGTGGAGCACTGGAAGCAGCGTCGAAATAAGACACACAGCAACGCTAACCCCCTAGGGGCGCGGGGAACTGCGCGACCAGCCACTACGCACCCGCGGCCGCCAAACCAGCGAACCCCCGACCCAGTAGGCCCCCCTCCCGCTGAACCCCCGGAGGGCGTCGGCTAGGGTTTGGTCCGCATAAACATCCAAACCCCTGCCCGACGCAGGGCGGCGACCGACCACCGAGTAAGGGCAGGCCGCAGCCAATCCGCGCGGGCGAGACTCTCGGGAAGGCGCTACGTGAGTCCCAACGGCTCCGACCGCTCGCCGCGGCGCCCGATGCGGCGGAAGCTGCTGCAGGCAATGATTGCGGGCCTGGTCCTGGCGACCGCCACCGGTTGCTCGTACAACTGGGAAGACTTCCCCCGCCTTGGTATGCCCACCCCGACCACGGAAGAGGCTCCGCGGATCCTCTCCCTGTGGCAGGGCTCCTGGGCTGCCGCGCTCGCCGTCGGCGTGCTGGTGTGGGGTCTGATCATCTGGAGCGCCATCTTCCACCGGCGCAGCCGCACCAAGGTCGAGGTACCTCCGCAGACCCGGTACAACATGCCCATCGAGGCGCTGTACACCGTGGTTCCGCTCGTCATCGTCTCGGTGCTCTTCTACTTCACGGCCCGCGACGAGTCGAAGCTCCTCAGCCTCAAGAAGCAGCCCGACGTCACCATCAACGTCGTCGGCTACCAGTGGAGCTGGGCGTTCAACTACATCGAGCCCGTCGCGGGTTCGACGGGTGACGCGAAGACGGACAAGAACCTGGACGCGATTCCGACCCGGTTCAAGAACGACTTCCCGGCGAACGCAGGCGGTGTCTACGACTTCGGGACGCCCGCCACGCGGAACCCGCAGACCGGCAACCCCGGCCCGACCCTCTGGCTCCCCAAGGGCAAGACGGTCCGCTTCGTCCTCACCTCGCGTGACGTCATCCACTCCTTCTGGGTGGTGCCGTTCCTGATGAAGCAGGACGTCATCCCGGGTCACACCAACGCCTTCGAGGTGACTCCGAACAAGGAGGGCACCTTCATGGGCAAGTGCGCCGAGCTCTGCGGCGTCGACCACTCCCGGATGCTGTTCAACGTGAAGGTCGTCTCCCCCGAGCGCTACGAGCAGCACCTCAAGGACCTCGCGAAGAAGGGGCAGACCGGTTACGTTCCCGCGGGCATCGAGCAGACCGCCCACGAGAAGGACCGGGAGACGACGAACCTGTGAGCATCCTCAACGAACCCCAGGGTGCCGCGGCAGCAGGGTCCCACTACACGGACGAGCTGCCGGTCCGGCGCCAGAACCGCGGCAGTGTGGTCATCAAGTGGCTCACCACCACTGACCACAAGACGATCGGCACGATGTACCTGGCCACGTCGTTCGCGTTCTTCCTGATCGGCGGCGTGATGGCGCTCTTCATGCGCGCCGAGCTGGCCCGGCCGGGCCTGCAGATCATGTCGAACGAACAGTTCAACCAGGCGTTCACGATGCACGGCACGATCATGCTGCTGATGTTCGCGACGCCGCTGTTCGCCGGCTTCACCAACTGGATCATGCCGCTGCAGATCGGCGCGCCCGACGTGGCGTTCCCGCGGCTGAACATGTTCGCCTACTGGCTCTACCTGTTCGGCTCGACGATCGCGGTGGGCGGCTTCCTGACCCCGCAGGGCGCGGCCGACTTCGGCTGGTTCGCCTACTCCCCGCTGTCGGACGCGGTCCGCTCGCCGGGCGTCGGCGCCGACCTGTGGATCATGGGTCTGGCCTTCTCCGGCTTCGGCACGATCCTCGGTGCGGTCAACTTCATCACCACGATCATCTGCATGCGCGCGCCGGGCATGACCATGTTCCGCATGCCGATCTTCGTGTGGAACGTGCTGCTGACCGCGGTGCTGGTCCTGCTCGCCTTCCCCGTCCTCGCCGCCGCGCTGTTCGCGCTGGAGGCGGATCGGAAATTCGGGGCACACGTCTTCGATGCCGCGAACGGCGGAGCGTTGCTCTGGCAACACCTCTTCTGGTTCTTCGGCCATCCAGAGGTGTACATCATCGCCCTGCCGTTCTTCGGCATCATCTCCGAGGTCATCCCGGTCTTCTCCCGCAAGCCGATGTTCGGCTACATGGGTCTGATCGCGGCGACCATCGCGATCGCGGGCCTGTCCGTGACGGTGTGGGCCCACCACATGTACGTCACCGGCGGTGTGCTCCTGCCGTTCTTCTCCTTCATGACGTTCCTCATCGCCGTACCGACGGGCGTGAAGTTCTTCAACTGGATCGGAACGATGTGGAAGGGGTCCCTGAGTTTCGAGACCCCGATGCTCTGGGCCACCGGCTTCCTGATCACCTTCACCTTCGGTGGTCTGACCGGTGTCATCCTGGCCTCGCCCCCGATGGACTTCCACGTCTCGGACTCGTACTTCGTGGTGGCGCACTTCCACTACGTCGTCTTCGGCACCGTCGTCTTCGCGATGTTCTCCGGCTTCCACTTCTGGTGGCCGAAGTTCACCGGCAAGATGCTCGACGAGCGCCTCGGCAAGATCACGTTCTGGACGCTGTTCATCGGCTTCCACGGCACCTTCCTGGTCCAGCACTGGCTGGGCGCCGAGGGCATGCCGCGTCGTTACGCCGACTATCTGGCGGCCGACGGCTTCACCGCCCTGAACACGATCTCGACGATCAGCTCGTTCGTGCTCGGCCTGTCGATCCTGCCGTTCCTCTACAACGTGTGGAAGACGGCCAAGTACGGCAAGCCGGTCGGCGTCGACGACCCGTGGGGCTACGGCCGCTCGCTCGAGTGGGCGACCTCCTGCCCGCCGCCGCGCCACAACTTCCTCACCCTGCCGCGGATCCGCAGCGAATCCCCGGCGTTCGACCTGCACCACCCGGAGATCGCCGCTCTCGACCAGCTCGAGAACGCCGGTCACGGTGAGAAGGCTCTGGCCGGCAACGGCGGCAAGGAGGCCGGGAAGTGAAGATCCAGGGACGGATGTTCTTCTGGCTGAGCATCTTCATCCTCGCCATGGCGATCGTCTATGGCGTGTGGTCGAAGGAGCCCGCCGGTACCACCGCGCTCTTCCTGGCCTTCGGTCTGTCCATCATGATCGGCTTCTACCTGGGCTTCACGGCCAAGCGGGTGGACGCCGGCGCGCAGGACAACAAGGAGGCCGACGTCGCGGACGACGCCGGCGAGGTCGGGTTCTTCAGCCCGCACAGCTGGCAGCCGCTCGCCCTCGGCTTCGGCGGTGCCCTCGCCTTCCTGTCGGTCGCGATCGGCTGGTGGCTGCTGTACTTCTCGGTGCCGGTGATCCTGATCGGCCTGTACGGCTGGGTCTTCGAGTACTACCGCGGTGAGAACCGCACGCAGTAGCACGACCGGAGCTCAACAGGGGCCCGGACACTCCGTCAGGAGCGTCCGGGCTCCTGCTTTTGCCGTAATCCTTGTCCCTCGTACGAGTCACTCAGCGCGCCGTTCTTGACGGGGCTTCCTAGCGTGAAGTCATGAACCACGCACCGCGTACCCGCATCGTCGTGAGCTGCACGCTGCTGGTGATCGCCCTCGGCGCGAGCGCCGCCGCCTGCGGGTCCGACGGGAACCCGCTGGCGCAGGCGCCGTACGACGCGGCGGACCAGGTCGCCTTCAACGCGCCCACGGGCGACGGCAAGAAGGCCGACCCGGACAAGCCGCTCGAGGTCACCACCGACGACGACCGCATCACCGACGTCACGGCCACGGACGCCACGGGCCGCCATGTGGCGGGCGAACTCTCCGCCGACGGCACCCGCTGGCACAGCACCTCCCCGCTGGCCGCAAACGCCCACTACACGGTCCGGGTGAGCACCGAGGACGACGACGGGGCGCCCGGCCGCAAGGTCCTCGACTTCGACACCAGCAAGCCTCTCGGCAAGAAGCGCCTGAACGTCACCTTCGGCCCCAAGTCGGGCACGTACGGTGTCGGCCAGCCCGTCACCGCCAAGCTGGACCGTCCCGTCAAGGACAAGGCCCAGCGGGCTGTCGTCGAGCGGGCCCTCAGGGTCGACTCCACGCCTGCCGTGCCGGGCGCCTGGCACTGGGTGGACGACAAGGAACTCCACTACCGGCCCAAGGAGTACTGGCCCGCCCACGCCACGATCCAGGTCCGCAGCGACCTGGAGGGCATCAAGATCGGCGACCGGCTCTGGGGCGGCAAGGGCAAGTCCCTGAAACTGACCACCGGCGACCGCATCATCGCCGTGACGGACGCCTCGGCACACTCGATGAAGGTCTACAAGAACGACGAGGTCATCAACGAGCTCCCGGTCACCACCGGCAAGCCCGGCTTCGAGACCCGCAACGGCGTCAAGGTCGTGCTGGGCAAGGAGTACTTCGTACGTATGCGCGGCACCAGCATCGGGATCGCCGAGGGCTCCTCGGAGTCGTACGACCTCCCGGTCTACTACGCCACCCGCGTCACCTGGAGCGGCGAGTACGTGCACGCCGCCCCCTGGTCGGTCGGCTCCCAGGGCTACGCCAACGTCAGCCACGGCTGCACCGGCATGAGCACGTCCAACGCCGAGTGGTTCTTCGACACCGTCCACGAGGGCGACGTGGTCCAGGTCGTCAACTCGGAGGGCCGCACCATGGAGCCCTTCGGCAACGGCTTCGGCGACTGGAACCTGGACTGGAAGAAGTGGCGCGACGGCAGCGCCCTGGTGGCGGGAACCCCGGACGCCCCGAGCGCGGCGGAGCAGGCCAGGCTGAGGCCGGAGAGCGTCTAGAGGAGGCTCAGGGGCAGCGCCCCTTTAGGGGCGCGGGGAACTGCGCGACAAGCCACGACGGGCCCGCAGACGCCATTGACTCCGCACCCCGAGCTCTCAGGCGCTCAGAGCCTTCTTCTCCCGCAGCAGAGAAGCCAGCGCCGCCGCGAACTCCACCGGATCCACCGGATGCGTCACCGCGGCCTCGGCCCGGCTCCACGTGGCCAGCCACGCGTCCTGCGGCCGCCCGATCAGCAGCAGCACCGGCGGGCACTGGAACACCTCGTCCTTGATCTGCCGGCACAGGCCCATGCCGCCCATCGGCACGGCCTCCCCGTCCAGCACACAGACGTCGATGCCGCCCTTGTCCAGCTCCTTCAGCACCGCGGCGGGCGTGGCGCACTCCAGGAACTCGACCAACGGGACGTCCGGAGCAGGTCGCCGGCCGGAGGCGAGCCGTACCTGCTCGCGGGTGTTGGAATCGTCGCTGTAGACCAGCACCGTGGCGGTCGGCTGCATTGTTCCTCCGTGACGTCAGCGTCGTAAGGACAGGCCCGTTGGGCCGGATGCTACTCCCTTGAACACCACGTCAACACCGGTACGGAACAGGGAGACACTCCGAACGGCACCCCCCGGGGTGAGGGCGGGATAAGCGACCGACATAATGTCGGTCGTGGCGACAGCAACGACAGAGACAACCGGGCACGCGCACCCGTCGGTCAACCGACCGAACCTCACCAGCGTCGGAACCATCATCTGGCTGAGTTCCGAGCTGATGTTCTTCGCGGCCCTCTTCGCGATGTACTTCACCCTGCGATCGGTGACGGGTCCCGACCACTGGAAGGAAATGGCGTCCAGCCTGAACTTCCCGTTCTCGGCGACGAACACCACGATCCTGGTGCTCTCCTCCCTCACCTGCCAGCTCGGCGTCTTCGCAGCCGAGCGCGGTGATGTGAAGAAGCTCCGGGGCTGGTTCATCATCACCTTCATCATGGGCGCGATCTTCATCGGCGGTCAGATCTACGAGTACACGGAGCTGGTGAAGAAGGACGGGCTCTCGCTCTCCTCCGATCCGTACGGCTCGGTGTTCTACCTGACCACCGGCTTCCACGGCATGCACGTGACGGGCGGCCTCATCGCGTTCCTGTTCGTTCTCGGGCGTACCTACGCGGCCAAGAGGTTCACCCACGAACAGGCGACCGCGGCCATCGTCGTGTCCTACTACTGGCACTTCGTCGACGTCGTCTGGATCGGCCTCTTCGCCACGATCTACATGATCAAGTAGCCGGGCCCGCTCCCGACATCGCAAGCATCGACGCAGAAGATCCTGACACCGGGGTAATCCGTGAAAAAGCTCTCCGCACGACGACGCCACCCGCTGGCGGCGCTCGTCGTCCTACTCCTCGCGCTGGCATGCACCGGGGGGCTGTACGCCGTGTTCGCACCCGCGGACAAGGCGAAGGCAGATGAAACCGCCCAGTCCCTGGCCATCGACGAGGGCAAGAAGCTCTTCGCCGTAGGCTGCGCCAGCTGCCACGGCACCGGCGGTCAGGGATCCTCCGACGGTCCGAGCCTCGTGGGCGTGGGCGCCGCGGCCGTCGACTTCCAGGTCGGCACCGGCCGTATGCCGGCCCAGCAGCCGGGCGCGCAGGTTCCGCGCAAGAAGGTCATCTACACGCAGGCCGAGATCGACCAGCTGGCCGCGTACATCTCCTCGCTGGGCTCCGGTCCGAGCATCCCGACCGAGGCGCAGTACGGCCCCGACGGTGCCGACATCGCCAAGGGCGGTGAGCTCTTCCGTGACAACTGCACCCAGTGCCACAACTTCACCGGCAAGGGTGGTGCGCTGACGCACGGCAAGTTCGCGCCGAGCCTCGAGGGTGTCTCCCCGAAGCACATCTACGAGGCCATGCAGACCGGCCCGCAGAACATGCCGTCGTTCCCCGACACCACGCTGTCGGAGCAGAATAAGAAGGACATCATCGCGTACCTGAACGCGGTCAACGGCGACGACACCGTGAGCCCCGGCGGCCTTGAGCTGGGCGGTCTCGGCCCGGTCTCCGAAGGCCTGTTCGCCTGGATCTTCGGCCTCGGCGCGCTGATCGCGGTCGCCGTCTGGGTCGCCGCTCGGACCGCAAAGGCCAAGAAGTCATGAGTAGCCAAGACATTCCAGAAGAGAACCTGCCCGCTGAGCAGGACGCGCACGGCGCGGTAGGCGTCGCGGACGAGAAGAACCCGTTCGCGGACCCCGGTCTCCCGCCCCACGAGCACCGGGTGCAGGACATCGACGAGCGGGCCGCCAGGCGGTCCGAGCGCACGGTGGCCATGCTGTTCACGGTGTCGATGCTGGCCACCGTCGGGTTCATCGCCTCGTACGTGGGCATCCCCCACGACAAGTCGATCTACGTCTTCCCGATCGGGCACATCAACGCCCTGAACTTCGCGCTGGGCCTGACCCTCGGTCTCGCCCTCTTCTCGATCGGCGCGGGCGCGGTCCACTGGGCCCGCACCCTGATGTCCGACGAGGAGATCGCCGACGAGCGTCACCCGATCGAGGCGTCCCCCGAGGTCCGCGCGAAGGTCCACGCGGACTTCAAGCAGGGTGCCAAGGAGTCGGCGCTCGGCCGTCGCAAGCTGATCCGCAACACGATGTTCGGCGCGCTGGCCCTGTTCCCGCTCTCCGGCGTCATGCTGCTGCGCGACCTGGGCCCGCTGCCCGGCACCAAGCTCCGCCACACGATGTGGCGCAAGGGCCTCCAGCTCGTCAACATGAACACCAACGAGCCGCTGCGCCCCTCCGACGTCCAGGTCGGCTCGCTGACCTTCGCCAAGCCCGAGGGCCTGGAGGAGCACGACGAGGAGTTCCAGACCGAGATCGCCAAGGCCGCCCTGATGATCGTCCGCATCCAGCCGGACAACATCAAGGACAAGCGCGAGCTCGAGTGGTCGTACGAGGGAATCGTCGCGTACTCGAAGATCTGCACCCACGTCGGTTGCCCGATCTCCCTGTACGAGCAGCAGACGCACCACGTGCTCTGCCCCTGCCACCAGTCCACCTTCGACCTCTCCGACGGTGCCCGGGTGATCTTCGGCCCCGCCGGTCACGCCCTGCCGCAGCTGCGCATCGGCGTGAACGACCAGGGTTACCTCGAAGCGCTCGGCGACTTCGAGGAGCCCGTCGGTCCTGCATTCTGGGAGCGCGGATGAGTACTACAGAGTCCTCCGAGTCCCGCGCACGCGGGAAGGCGCCGGCCGGCGAGCGCGTCGCCGACTGGGCCGACGGACGGCTGGGGATCTACTCCCTGGCCAAGTCCAACATGCGCAAGATCTTCCCCGACCACTGGTCGTTCATGTTGGGTGAGGTCTGCCTCTACAGCTTCATCATCATCATCCTCACGGGTGTGTATCTGACGCTGTTCTTCCACCCGTCGATGAACGAGGTGGAGTACCACGGCAGCTACGTCCCGCTGCAGGGACAGCTGATGTCCGAGGCGTTCAACTCGACCATGCACATCTCCTTCGATGTGCGCGGTGGTCTGCTGATCCGGCAGATCCACCACTGGGCGGCGCTGATCTTCCTCGCCGGCATGTTCGTGCACATGATGCGTGTGTTCTTCACGGGCGCGTTCCGCAAGCCGCGTGAGGTCAACTGGCTGTTCGGCTTCCTGCTGTTCGTCCTCGGCATGTTCACCGGCTTCACCGGTTACTCGCTCCCGGACGACCTGCTCTCCGGCACCGGTGTCCGCTTCATGGAGGGCGCGATCCTGTCCGTGCCGATCGTCGGCACGTACCTGTCGTTCTTCCTGTTCGGCGGAGAGTTCCCGGGCGGCGACTTCGTGGCCCGCTTCTACTCGATCCACGTGCTGCTGCTGCCGGGCATCATGCTCGGCCTGGTCGTCGGCCACCTGATCCTGGTCTTCTACCACAAGCACACGCAGTTCGCGGGCCCCGGCAAGACGAACAACAACGTCGTCGGCATGCCGCTGCTGCCGGTCTACATGGCCAAGGCCGGAGGCTTCTTCTTCCTGGTCTTCGGTGTCATCGCGGCCATCGCGGCGATCGCCTCGATCAACCCGATCTGGTCGATGGGCCCCTACCGTCCCGACCAGGTGTCCACGGGCGCCCAGCCGGACTGGTACATGGGCTTCTCCGAGGGCCTGATCCGTGTCATGCCGGGCTGGGAGATCAACTTCTGGGGCCACACGCTCGTCCTGGGTGTGTTCATCCCGCTGGTGATCTTCCCGCTGGTCCTGGTCGCGATCGCGGTGTACCCGTTCATCGAGTCCTGGGTCACCGGCGACAAGCGCGAGCACCACATCCTGGACCGGCCGCGCAACGCTCCGACGCGGACCGCGTTCGGTGTCGCGTGGATCACCTGGTACATGGTGCTGCTGATCGGTGGTGGAAACGACCTCTGGGCCACCCACTTCCACCTGTCGATCAACGCCATCACCTGGTTCGTGCGGGTCGCGTTCTTCGTCGCCCCGGTCCTGGCGTTCGTCGCCACCAAGCGGATCTGCCTCGGCCTCCAGCGCCGCGACAAGGACAAGGTGCTGCACGGTCGCGAGTCCGGCATCATCAAGCGCCTGCCGCACGGTGAGTTCATCGAGGTGCACGAGCCGCTCAGCCAGGAGCAGCTGCACACGCTCACGGCGCACGAGCAGTACGAGCCGGCCGCGATCGGTGCCACGGTCGACGAGAACGGCGTCGAGCGCAAGGTGAAGAGCTCCGAGAAGCTGCGCGCCAAGCTGAGCGAGGCGTACTACGGCGAGGAGTCCCAGATCCCCAAGCCGACCGTCGAGGAGTACAAGGAGATCACGAGCGGCCACGGCCACCACTGATCGCTGCTTGTCGCTGCGCTCGCCACGGCGCGGTTGAAAGGACCCCGTCCGAATCTCGGACGGGGTCCTTTGCCGTGCGGGTGCGGGTGCGGGTGCGGGTGCGGTTCGGTGGGGGCGGGCGTTTTGCGCAGTTCCTCGCGCCCCTGGATGCCTGCGGCGCAGCCGCGGCCTCGGTGGGGGCTTGTGCACCGCGTGGCTGCGGGCTGGGACGGGTCCCGTCCGAACGCCGGACGGGGCCCTGTGTCGTGCCGCGGGCTGGATAGGGTGTGGGCACACTTTTCTTCGACATCTGGAGCGGCCCCATGAGCGCTGTGACCCCCGCTGGAGGCGACACCGCGGCGGGCCGTTCCTGGCCCGAGGTGCTGAACGGTCTGCTGTCCGGGCGGGACCAGGAGGCCGACGCCACGTTCTGGGCGCTGGACCGGATCATGCGCGGTGAGGCGACCGACGCCCAGATCGCCGGGTTCGTGGTGGCGCTGCGGGCCAAGGGCGAGACCGTCGAGGAGATCACCGGTCTCGTCCGCGCGATGTACGAGCACGCGAACGTCATCGAGGTGTCGGGCCCGACCGTCGACATCGTCGGCACCGGCGGCGACGGCGCGAAGACCGTGAACATCTCCACGATGTCCTCGATCGTCATCGCCGGCACCGGCGCCAAGGTCGTCAAGCACGGCAACCGGGCCGCCTCCTCGGCCTCCGGCGCCTCCGACGTCCTGGAGAAGCTCGGCGTCAACCTGGAGCTGACCCCGCAGCGGGTGGCCGAGGTCGCCGAGGAGGCCGGGATCACCTTCTGCTTCGCCATCAAGTTCCACCCGGCGCTGCGTCATGTGGGCGCCGCCCGCAGCCAGTTGGGCATCCGCACGGTGTTCAACGTCCTCGGTCCGCTGACCAACCCGGCCCGGGTGCGAGCCCAGGCGGTCGGCGTGGCCGATCCCCGTATGGCACCGATCGTCGCCGGCGTCTTCGCCGAGCGCGGCAACTCCTCCCTCGTCTTCCGCGGCGACGACGGCCTCGACGAGCTGACGACCACGTCGACCTCCCGCGTCTGGACCGTCCGCGACGGCAAGGTCACCGAGGAGAGCTTCGACCCCCGGGACGTCGGCATCGAGCTCGTCCCGGTGGAGGCCCTGCGCGGCGGTGACCCCTCGTACAACGCCGAGGTCGCGCGGCGGCTGCTGGACGGCGAGAGGGGCCCGGTGCGGGACGCCGTACTCCTGAACTCGGCGGCCGCCCTGGTCGCCCTGAATCCCGGCACCGGGACGCTGGCCGAGCAGCTGCGAGACCGGATGGACAAGGCCGCGGAGTCGATCGACTCGGGGGCGGCGAAACGCGTCCTGGCCCGCTGGGTGGCCGCGAGCAACGCCTAGCAGCCGGTCGCGGTCCCGTAGTTCGGACACGAGTTGCGGGACCGCGATCACTTCACGTACGTTCCTGTACCAGGTCATGAGTGACAGTCATGAGGCCCCGGCCGACTGTCCGGCAACCCTCCGTCCGTGGCGGGGTGCCCCGGGTGAGGACCAGGCCGTAGGCAGCGAGGTCTACGGCAAGCGCGGGCCCCTCTCGAAACCAGGGGTCCTGGTCGTCGAGGGAGTCTTCCGTGAGCAAGCGAATGCGATAGGGCGCCGAGCCCCGCCTCCGCATACCCATCTCACCTTTCACTTTTTTCACGGGAGCCCCGCCATGTCCGTCTCCACCGCTGCCTCCGTCCAGACCCTTTGTGCCCAGCTGCCCGTTCTGGGCAGGAATGTCACCGTCCCGCTCGTCACCGGCGGCGAGGTCACCTACGCGGCGCTCGACTACGCGGCCAGCGCACCGGCCCTCCAGCGGGTCTGGGACGACGTGGCGGCGTACGCCCCCTACTACGGCAGCGTGCACCGCGGGGCCGGCTACCTCTCGCAGCTGTCCACCGACCTGTTCGAGAGCGCCCGCAGGACCGTCACCGAGTTCCTCGACTGCCGCGACGACGACCAGCTCATCTTCACCCGCTCCACCACCGACTCGCTCAACCTCCTCGCCGCGGCGCTCCCCGCCGACTGCCAGGTCTACGTCTTCGAGACCGAACACCACGCGAGCCTGCTGCCCTGGCAGGACGCCCGGGTCAGCTACCTCGACGCCCCGCGCACCCCGAGCCAGGCCGTGGAGACCCTGAAGAAGGCCCTCGCCGACCGCGACTCCGACGCTCCGGCCCTGGTCTGCGTCACCGGCGCCTCCAACGTCACCGGCGAGCTGTGGCCGGTCCGCGAGCTGGCCGCCGCCGCCCATGCGCACGGCGCCCGGATCGTCCTCGACGCCGCCCAGCTCGCCCCGCACCACCCGGTGAGCGTCCGTGACCTCGACGTCGACTGGGTCGCCTTCTCCGGCCACAAGCTGTACGCCC
The DNA here is from genome assembly GCF_040607335.1 of Streptomyces sp. NPDC005303. Taxonomy (NCBI): domain Bacteria; kingdom Bacillati; phylum Actinomycetota; class Actinomycetes; order Kitasatosporales; family Streptomycetaceae; genus Streptomyces; species Streptomyces sp. NPDC005303. Next base: position 134,545 of record NZ_JBEXGM010000018.1, read on the forward strand.
CCTTCGGCTCCGGCGTCCTGGCCGGCCGCGCCGACTGGCTGCGGGCCGCCGACCCCTACCTCGCGGGCGGCGGCGCCAGCCGCAAGGTCACCCGGCGCGAGGACGGGGGAGTGGACGTGGAGTGGCACGAGAGCGCCGCCCGCCACGAGGCCGGCTCCCCGAACGTCATCGGCGCCTACTCCATCGCGTCGGCCTGCAAGGCGCTGACGGAAGCCGGTTTCGACAGCCTGGTCGCCCGCGAGCAGTACCTGATCGAGAAGGTCCGCCAGGGTCTCGCCGACGTCCCCGAGGTCCGCGTCCTGTCCCTCTTCGGTGACGACGCCCCCCGGGTCGGCGTGATCTCCTTCGTCGTCGAGGGCTGGAACAGCTCCCACTTCGCCGCCGCACTCTCCGCCGAGTACGGCATCGGCGTCCGCGACGGCCTGTTCTGCGCCCACCCCCTCGTCCGCACCCTCCTCGGCAGCGACCCGCAGTCCCAGGGCGAGTGCGGTGCCCCCGAGGCCGCGCCCGGCGAGAAGTCCCTCAACGCGATCCGGGTGAGCTTCGGCGCGGGCACGCCGGACGAGCACGTGGAGCGGTTCGTGAAGGCCGTGAAGGAACTGGTCACGGACGGTGCGAAGTGGACGTACCGCACCGAGGACGGGCGCTGCGTCCCGGCCGTCTGACGTACGGACGTCCGGCGCGCGTATACGCTCCCCCTCAGCAGCCGTACGGAATGCAGGGGGAGCACGGGGTGCAGGAGCTGCGCGAGACGGACCCGCGGACCATCGGGCCCTACGAGGTCCTGGGCAGACTCGGGGCCGGCGGCATGGGCGAGGTGTACCTCGCCGAGGCGCGCGGCGGGCTGCGCCTCGCCGTGAAGGTCGTACGGACCGAGCACGCCGGGGACCGTACGTTCCGCGCCCGGTTCCGGCACGAGGTGCGGGCCGCGCAGACCGTCGGCGGGGCGGGCACGTACACCGCGCGGGTCGTGGACGCGGACACCGAGGCCGCGCGGCCCTGGATGGCCACCGAGTTCGTGCAGGGTCCCAACCTGCGGGACGCGGTGCTCGACCGGGGGCCGCTGCCCGCGGACGCCGTACGACTGCTCGCGGCCGCGCTCGCCGAGGCGCTGGCCGCGATCCACGCCAAGGGCCTGGTCCACCGCGACCTCAAGCCCTCCAACATCCTGCTCGCGCCGGACGGCCCCAGGGTCATCGACTTCGGGATCGTCCGGGCCCTGGAGGGCACCGCCCTGACCCGGACCGGCGTGGTCGTCGGATCGGTCGGCTACCTGTCGCCCGAGCAGATCCGCAACGGCGCCCAGGTGGTGCCGGCCAGTGACGTCTTCTCCCTGGGCGCGGTCCTCGCCTACGCCTCGGGCGGCAAGGAACCCTTCGGCGAGGGACAGGATTCGGTCGTTCTGCTGCGGATCCTGACCGGTGACGTGGACCTGTCCGCCGTACCGGAGGAGCGGCTGCCGCTGGTGGAGTCGTGCCTGCGGGACGACCCCGGCGCGCGGCCGACGCCCGCCGAACTGGTCGCGGCAGCGGGACACACCGCGGAGTCGCTTCGCGAGGGGCTGCGGCCCGGGTGGTACGCGCCAGGGGCCGCGCAAGAGCCCGAGGCCGCCCGGAGCGGCGCGCTCTGGGTTCCCGGGCACGACTCGGGGGAGCGGGGCAGCCGGGTCGAGTACGTGGCACCCGTGACCGTCACGGACGTCCCCGCGGTCACCGATGCGACCCCGGTCCCGGTCCGGCCCTCCCGGCGCCGGCTGCTGCGGGCCGTGGCGGGCGGTGCCGGGGTCGTGGCGGCCGGAGGCGCGGGCGGGTGGCTGTGGCTGCGGGACTCGCCGGGCGGAACGGCGCAGGCCGGGGCGGGGTCCCCGACGGGCACCCCCGCGACGGGCTGGCAGTTCAAGGTCCAGGGGCTCGGCGGGCGGCGCGGCCCCTGCGCGGCCGTCTCGCCCGACGGCACGCGCGTGTACGTCGGCGGCACGGACGGCGCGCTGCACGCGCTGGACCTGGACGGGCGGCTCGTGTGGCGGACCCCGCTCGGCGCCGAGGTGATGTCCCCGCTCGCGACCGCCGACGGCGTGTACTGCCTGCTGGAGGACGGCCAGGAGGGCGCCTCCAAGCTGTGCGCGCTCGGCCGGCGCGGCAAGGTCCGCTGGACCAGGTCGTTCGCCGCGAACAGTCAGTTCCCGGTCGCCGCGGGCGGACTGATCCTGGTGTCCTACGGTGACGGCTCGGACGCGGGCGGGGTGCGGGCCTACGCCCCCGACGGCAGCGTGCGCTGGGCCACCCCGACCGGACCGGCGCCCACCGGTGAGCCCATGGTGGCGGACGGCGTGGTGTACGTCGGCACCTTCGGGGACCAGGTCCAGGCCCTGGACGCGAAGACCGGCAAGCGGCTCTGGGCGACGGCGGCGGGCCTCGACACCGGGCGCCCCGCGCTGGTCGGGGACACCCTGATGGTCGGTTCGGGCGGCGAGCGGATGCTGCACGGCATCGGCCGCAAGGGCAAGCCGCTGTGGCACTCGACCAACGACAAGGTGTACGGCGGCCGCTACTTCACCTGCGTGCCCTTCGGCGGTCTGGGCGTCACCGCCTCCGACTACGAACTGGTCGCCCTGGACCCCGCGGACGGATCGACCGTGTGGTCCTTCCGGTTCACCGACGAGGGAAACCAGTACAGCGACCCCACGGTCTTCGGCGACACCGTCTACGTGCGCCACGGCTCGACGCTCTACGGCATCGACCGCAAGGGGAAGCAGACCTGGCACCGGCGCGTCGAGGGCGGCGCGTCCATCGGCACCCAGAGTCCGGTCGTCCGGGACGGCCGCGTGTACGCCGCGAACGCCGACGGCATCACGGTGCTGGCGCTCGACTCCTAGCCCTCGGGGCCGCTCAGCTGTCGAGGCCGATCGCGAACGCGGCCTCCAGGTCGTGCTGGGAGTAGGTGCGGAAGGCCACGTGGGTGTCCGTCGCCTCGACGCCCGGGATCTTGCTGATGCTGCCGGGGATGACCTCGGCGAGGTCCTCGTGCTGCTTGACCCGGACCATGGCGATCAGGTCGTACGTGCCCGTGACCGAGAAGACCTCGCTCACGGACTCCAGCGCGGCGATCCGCTCCGCGATCTCGGGGATCCGGTCCACGCTGGTCTTGATGAGGACGATCGCGGTGATCACGGCTGGTTCTCTCCCTCGGAGGCCGGTGGCGGGGCTCTCACCCTACTCGCGGTCCAGCCGGCCTGGTTTTTCTGCCGCGGGTCCGGGGGCCGGCCCCCGGGAAGACACAGCAGTCGTACGGCCGAAACGCACCCAGGCGAAGACCAGGCCCAGGCCGAAGCCCACCAGGTGGGCCAGATAGGCCACGCCGGGGCCGTCGGAGGCCCGGCCCGCCGCGAGCCATTGCAGCGCCGCCCAGAACGGCAGGACGACCCAGGCGGGGAAGCGCAGCGGCAGGAAGAAGAGGAACGGCAGGAGACTGGTCACCCGGGCCCCGGGGAACAGGAACAGAAACGCGCCGAGGACCGCCGAGATCGCCCCTGAGGCGCCGACCAGGGACTGCTCGGAGCCGGCGTTGGCGGCCGCGTAGCCCAGCAGGGCGAGGTAGCCGCAGCCGACGTAGAAGAGGAGGAACTGCAGTCGGCCCATCCGTTCCTCGGTCATCACCCCGAAGACGTACAGGAAGAGCATGTTGCCCAGCAGGTGCACCCAGCTGCCGTGCACGAACAGTGCGGTGGCCGGGGTGAGGGCGGCACCCGGCGAGCCCTCGAACAGTTCGGCGGGGACCACGCCCCAGCGGTGGAAGTAGGCCCGCTGGGCGGCCAGGGCCGCGTTCCCGGAGCCGTAGGCCGGATCGAGACCCGAGGCGGGGCCGATCACGAAGACCAGAGAGCACAGGGCGATCAGACCGTAGGTGACCGGAGCCGGCCCCCACAGCGCCCTGTCTGCTCCACCGTGTGTCACCCTCCAGTTGCGGATCATGAACACAGAGCATGACGTAACGGGACGCAACCGAACAGAGTGCCTCGCCGCCGGACAGGTCCCGTGGACGCCCGAGCGGCGAGTACCCGCCAGGCCGTAGGGTTACGAGCCACACGCACCGGGACGCCGGTGTGTCACTGACAATGGCTAGTAGGAAAGAGCACAGCCACGATGACGGTTCCCCTCCCGACCGCCTCGACGCGGTGGCGCTGCACCCTCTGCGGCAACCTCACGCGCTTCGACGTGACCCGCTCGTCGAAGGTCGTCGAGTACGTCCACCTCGATCTGGCCGGAGAGCCGAAGGTCGAGGAGCGCGAGGTGGTCAGTGAGAGCATCGAGTCGGTGCGGTGCCGCTGGTGCAATGCCGTGGACCAGGTGGAACTCGTGGACAGGCCGGGCGCCGGTTCCTGACCGGGCCGGCCCCGCACAGTGATGGGGTGTGACGGATGGTGGAGACACAAGGCGGGGAGCCGGGCGACGGCGCCGCCGAGGTGCTCGACCGTCCGCTGCCCGACGGTGTGCGGCGCAGGGTCGTGCACATCGTCTCCGAGGGCTTCGGCGGGCTGACCGTCGGTGAACTGCCCGCACAGCTCAGGCAGTACGCGCGCTTCGCGCCCAACCGGCGGGCCAAGTTCGCGGGCAACGCGATGGCGGCGGCGCTGGAGACCGATCCGCTGTTCCGCCAGCGCATCGGGGAGAAGTTCAGAGAGGTCCAGCCGGAGCTGGCCGGCGCGCTCGACTCCGGCGCCCCGCCCCCGGCCGCGGACCCGCTCGACGTGGCGGCCGCGGCCTATGTCCTGCGTCCCACGGGCTGGGTCAAGCTGGTCACCGCGGCCGGCGAGGAGGCCCTGCGGGCGGACGCCGAGCGGGCCGACGAGGAGAGCCGCGCCGAGTTGGAGCGGCTGCGCGAGGAGCTCACGGCCGCCCGCGACCAGACGCGCGCCGAGACCGAGCGGCTGCGCACCGAGCTGGAGTCGGCCAAGAAGGAAGCCGAATCGCTTCACCGGAAGCTGCGCGCGGCACTCAGTGACGTCAAGCGCGGTGAGGCGGCCCTGCGCAAGCTGCAGGCCGAGATGGAGTCCGTACGCACCGAGGGTCAGACCCAGGTGTCCGCCGCCGAGAGCGAGTCCCGGCGCCTGAAGGCGCGCCTCGGGGAGGCGGAGGCTGCTCTGGAGGCCACGCGCAGAGCGGCACGGGAGGGGCGCAGTGTCGAGGACATGCGCGTGCGTCTGCTTCTGGACACCGTTCTGGACGCGGCCCAGGGACTGCGCCGGGAACTGGCCCTGCCGCCGGTCTCCGTGCGGCCCGCCGAGACGGTGGACGCGGTCGAGCCGGGCCGCATGACCCCGAAGGACATCGCCGCGCGGGCGCTGTCCGAGAACGACCCCGCGATCCTGGACCAGCTCCTCGCCCTGCCCCAGGCGCACTTGGTGGTCGACGGCTACAACGTCACCAAGACCGGCTATCCCCAGATGCCGCTGGAGAAGCAGCGCCTCAGGCTCCTCGGGCAGCTCTCCCAGCTCGCCGCGCAGACCGGGGCGGAGGTGACCTGCGTCTTCGACGGGGCCGAACTCGCCGCGCCGGTGCTGCTCGCGCCGCCCCGCGGGGTGCGGGTGCTCTTCTCGAAGGCGGGCGTCACCGCCGACGAGTTGATCCGTCAGCTGGTGCGCGCCGAGCCGCCCGGACGGCCGGTGATCGTCGCCTCGACCGACCGTGAGGTCGCCGACGGCATCGCCAAGGCGGGGGCGCGACCGGTCGCTTCTGCGGTGCTACTGAAGCGGCTGTCCTAAACATCGAAGTTAGCGGTTTAACGCCCGAATTGGCCGTATCGTCACGCAACGTAGCGTCAAGCGCGTCTCACTGCACGTGAGTTGTGTGTAAAGAATGCATGGCGTGACGAGATTTTGCTCCTGAGGATTTGAACTGATCACGGGAAGGTCACTAAGGTCTGGGCTCGAACCTCCGAGCGGGTGATCACTCAAAAGAAGGAGTTCACCTCCGTGGCGTCCCACCGTCGACCCAAGCAGCCGAGCCGTACGCGCGTGACCGTGCTCACGACCGCAGCCGCTGCCGCCGTGGCCCTCAGTGCCAATGCCGCCAACGCCGCGCCGAGCGAGAAGCCGAGCAAGGACGAGGTCAAGGCGAAGGTCGACGCCCTCTACGAGCAGGCCGAGCAGGCCACCGAGAAGCTCAACGGCGCCAAGGAGAAGCAGGAGAAGCTCCAGAAGGAGATCTCCACCATCCAGGACAACGTGGCCCGCGGCCAGGACGACCTGAACGAACTCCGTGACTCCATAGGCATGGCGGCCGCCGCGCAGTACCGCACCGGCTCCATCGACTCCTCGCTCCAGCTCTTCCTGTCGTCGAACCCGGACGACTACCTGGACAAGGCGTCCACCGCGGACCAGCTCAGCTCCCAGCAGGTCGAGGCGCTGAAGAAGATCCAGGAGAAGCAGCGCGAGCTGGCCCAGGACCGTGCCGAGGCCACCGAGAAGCTCCAGGACCTCGCGAGCACCCGCACCGAACTGGCCAAGCAGAAGAAGGCCGTTCAGGGCAAGCTCGCCGAGGCGCAGAAGCTCCTCAACTCGCTGACGGCCGCCGAGAAGGCAGCGCTCGCCGCCGCCGACGCCCGCGCCAGCCGCTCCGCCAGCGAGCGCGTGGACCTCGGTGACGCCCCCGCGTCCTCCGCCCGGGCCCAGGCGGCCTTCAACGCCGCCCAGACCCAGCTCGGCAAGCCGTACGTCTACGGCGCCACCGGCACCGCCTCCTACGACTGCTCGGGCCTGACCTCCTGGGCCTACGCCCAGGCCGGCATCACCATCCCGCGCACCTCGCAGGCCCAGGCCAACGCCGGCACGCGCATCTACAGCATGAGCGACCTCAAGGTCGGCGACCTGGTGATCTTCTACGGCGACCTGCACCACGTCGCCCTGTACGCGGGCAACGGCCAGGTCATCCACGCCCCGCGCACCGGCACGGTCGTGCGCTACGAGTCGATCAACAACATGCCGTTCCAGTTCGGCGTGCGGATCTGAGCCTCCTCACCTGAGCCCCGTTCCCGCTCAAGATCGCGACGACTTGCCGCCCGTTCGGGCGAATCGCGACAACCACAACTGACCGCCCGCCCCGCCCATGACCTGCGTCATAGGCGGGGCGTGACGTTGTGTGCCCGCGGAGGTCGTTGGATACGCCCCTGCCGCGGGGCTACTGTCGGCCGCGTTTCCCCCTCGTCGGGGAACGTCCCAGTCCGCCAGTGGAAGGAGCGCGGCTTCCCGTGGGGTCCCATCGCCGCCTTGTCCAGACGTCCGGGTTCAACCGGGGCGCCGGTGCCGCCCTGTGCGTGCTGTCCGCGGCGGCCGCCGCGCTCGGCGCCGTACCGGCCGTCGCCGCCCCGTCCGCCGACACCAAGGCCGAGGTGGACCGCCTCTACGAGCAGGCCGAGCGGGCCACCGAGGCCTACAACAAGGCCGACGCCCGCGCCGACTCGCTGCGCGAGGAGGTCCGCACCGCACAGGACACGATCGCCCGGCAGCAGGAGCGCATCAACTCCAAGCGGGAGAAGCTCGGTTCACTGGCCGGCGCGCAGTACCGCTCCGGCGGCCTCGACCCGTCCCTGGCGCTGCTGTTCTCCGACGACCCGGACGACTACCTCGACAAGGCGGCCGTCCTGGACCGCATCAACGCCCACCAGGCGGGCGAGCTCAGGGACCTCCAGGACGCCATGCGCGAACTCGCCCAGGAGCGCAGCGAGGCGGCCCGGCAGCTCGACGAACTGGAGAGGAGCCGCAAGGCCGTCGCCTCCCACAAGCGGACCGTCGAGAAGAAGCTCGCCAGAGCGCGCGCGCTGCTCAACTCCCTGCCGTACGACGAGCGCGCCGCCTACGACCGGGCCTCCCGCTCCGGTCGCTCGGAGATGCCCGACCTCTCGGGTGCCGAGGCGCCCTCGGGCCGGGCGGCCGCCGCCGTGGCCGCCGTGCAGTCCGCGATCGGCAAGCCGTACGTGTGGGGCGCCAACGGGCCCGGCGGCTTCGACTGTTCGGGCCTGATGCAGTGGTCGTACGCCCAGGCCGGCGTCTCCCTCCCGCGCACCTCGCAGGCCCAGCGCTACGCCGGCCGCCAGGTACCGCTCTCCCAGGCGCGGCCCGGCGATCTGGTCACCTACCGGGGTGACGCCAGCCACGTCGGCATGTACGTCGGCAACGGCCAGGTCGTGCACGCCCCGTACCCCGGCGCCCCGGTGCGCTACGACCCGGTGGACATGATGCCGGGGGCGACGGTCACACGCCCCTGACCGACGGCGGCGATACCCGTACGATCGGGAGACATGGCTGGTCGAAGGCGGGCGTCGAAACACGGTGTCGTGGTGCTGTGCCTGCTGCTCGCCTCGCTGGTGGCCTGCGGCGGCAGGCCGACGGCCACCGGCACCGCCGAGGCCGACGTGCAGCACGTCCTCGACCGGCGGGCGGCTGCCGTCCTCGACCGCGACAAGGCGGCGATGGCCGAGACGGGCACCGCGAGCTGGTTCGACAACGTCAGCGCGGTGCCGCTCGCCTCCTGGTCCTACAAGGTCACGGCCGTGCACCGCACCGGCGCCACGGCCACCGCCGACGCCGAACTCCGCTACCAGGTCCGGGGATACGACCAGGCCCCCGCCACCGTCGCCCGCACCCTGGACCTCTCCCTGGACGCGGCCGACCAGTGGTACGTCGTCGGTGAGAAGCCCGCCGGCAAGGCCTCGCAGCTGCTCTGGGACCAGGGCAAGGTGGCCGTCGTCCGCGGCAGGCACAGCATCGTCCTCGGTGTCGGCCAGTCCGGCGAGCGGCTGCACTCCTTCGCGGACCTGGCCGACCACGCCGTGCCCGCCGTGTCGGACGCCTGGGGCACCAGGTGGTCCCGGCACGTCGTCGTGCTCGTACCGAAGTCCCTGGAGGGGATGGCGGGCCTGCTCGGCTCGCCGGCCTCCTGGTACCGCGGGATCGCGGCCGTCACCACCGGCGAGACCGGAGCCCCGGCGCAGGCCCCCGCGGACCGGATCATCGTCAACCCCGACGCGTACGGCCTGCTCGGCACCGTGGGCAGACAGGTCGTGCTCACCCACGAGACCACCCATGTCGCCACCCGCGCCGACACCACCGCCGCGACGCCGTTGTGGCTGTCGGAGGGGTACGCCGACTGGGTCGGCTACCGGGACACCGGGCGCACCCCGGCCGAGGCCGCGCCGGAACTCGGGGAGGCCGTCTCCGCGGGCCGGATGCCGGCCGCCCTGCCGACCGACGCGGATTTCGGCTTCGACGGCAGCACGTCCGGGCTCGCGGTGTCCTACGAGAGCGGCTGGATGGCCTGCCGGATGATCGCGGACCGGTGGGGCGAGGCGAAGCTGGGCGAGTTCTACCGAGCCGTGGGCACGCACAAGAAGCGTCCGGGGGCGGTGGAGGAGGCCATGGCGCAGGTCCTGGACACCGACCTGAAGACCTTCACCACCGACTGGCAGGAGTACCTGCGGAGTCAGCTCGGCTGATCCGACACGACGGCGTGCTGTTCCCGCACTGCGGGCGGATGCCCGGGTTCAGGAGGAGGGCGAGGGCTCGCGGGCCGGGGTGGTGGACTGGTCCGGGGCCGGGGTCGGTGGGGTCCGGTTCGGGACCGTCGAACGCCACAGCTCGCGCATCCCGGTGATCGTGGCCAGGACCAGCAGGCCGTTGCGCACGAGGAGGAGGGTGATGCCGAGGGGGGTGCTGCCCACGACGTCCGCGAACCGGATCGGGAACTCCAGGACCGTCACGAAGCACGCCGTCAGCACCAGGACGGCCGTGAGGCCCATCCGGCTCGCGCGAAAGCACAGACAGGCCGCCGCGAGGCCGACCAGCCACACCATGTACTGCGGGCTGATCACCCGGCTGGTGGTGGTGAACATCAGCACCGCCACCAGCGCCGCGTCGGCCGCCGTGTGCGCCTCGAACCGGGTGGCCGTCAGCCGCCACAGCAGCAGCAGTCCGAAGGCCATGCCGGTCAGCGTGAGCGCGGCCGTGCTGACGGCGGTCACCCCGGGGCCGAGGAACTCGACCGAGCCGTAGTTGAGCATGACGGAGCCGTCCCAGCCGTGGTGGCGGGCGATGTGGAAGACCAGCGAGCCCAGCGACTCCACCTCGGTGCCCCGCTCCCGCTGGAAGGTCAGGAAGGCGAAGGCCCCGGGCATCGCCGACGAGAAAAGCCCGGCGACCACCACGACCGTCACCGCCGCCGAGGCCCACACGCTGCGTCTGCGGATGCCGACCAGGATCAGCGCCGGCCACACCTTCAGCAGCGCCCCGAAGCCCACCAGGGCCCCCGCCACCTTCGGATGCCGGGCGGCCGCGAGCACCGCCGCGACCGCCACCGCGGTCACCATCACGTCGTAGCGGGAGTAGACGGTCGGGCCGAGCAGAGGTACGCCCGCCACCCACACCCAGGCCCCCCGCAGCCGCCGCCCGTCACGCAGACCCGCGTACAGCAGCAGGAGCAGGGCGGCCAGGTCGGCGGCGAAGGCCATGAGGAAGAAGGCCTGCGTGTACTCCAGGAACGGCAGCAGCGCGGGGGAGAGGATCGCGAGGGCCGCGGCGGGCGGGTACTGCCAGGTCACGTCGGACTGAGGGAACGTTCCGGTGCGCAGGACGTCGTACCAGCCCTGGTAGATGACCGACACGTCACTCGTGACGTCCGGGCCCGGGAAGACGTACACCTTGAAGACCCACAGCAGGAGCAGGAGCCTGGTCACGCCCCAGGTCAGCAGCAGTCCGGTCAGAGACCACCGCACGGCCCTCGTCTCCACGTGATCCCCTGCCGTTCTCTTGCGCCCTTGAGGGGAACATGATGTCCCGCTCTCCTGTGAGGGTGCCATAAACGTGACCGCGCCCGGCTGTGAGCAGCCGGTTCGGTAGGGTCTGCCGCGATGCACAAGACCCTGATCGTGACGAACGACTTCCCGCCCCGCCCCGGTGGCATCCAGGCGTTCCTGCACAACATGGCGCTGCGGCTCGACCCGGAGCGCCTGGTCGTCTACGCCTCCACCTGGAAGCGCGGCCGGGAGGGTGCCGAGGCCACCGCCGCCTTCGACGCCGAGCAGCCCTTCACCGTCGTACGGGACTCCACCACCATGCTGCTGCCGACCCCCGGGGCCACCCGGAAGGCCGTCGGGCTGCTGCGCGAGCACGGCTGTACGTCGGTGTGGTTCGGGGCGGCCGCGCCGCTCGGCCTGATGGCGCCGGCGCTGCGGAGGGCGGGCGCCGGGCGGCTGGTGGCGACGACCCACGGGCACGAGGCGGGGTGGGCCCAACTGCCCGCCGCACGGCAGCTGTTGGGTCGTATCGGGGAGTCGACGGACACCATCACCTACCTCGGCGAGTACACGCGATCGCGGATCGCCGGTGCACTGAGCCCGCAGGCCGCCGCACGGATGGTGCAGCTGCCGCCGGGGGTCGACGAGAAGACCTTCCATCCCGGGTCGGGCGGCGACGCCGTGCGGGCGCGGCTGGGACTGACGGACCGGCCGGTGGTCGTGTGCGTCTCGCGGCTGGTGCCGCGCAAGGGGCAGGACACCCTCATCCTCGCCATGCCGCGGATCCTGGCCGAGGAGCCCGACGCCGTGCTGCTGATCGTGGGCGGCGGGCCCTACGGGAAGGAGCTGCGCAGGCTCGCCCAGGAGACCGGGGTCGCCGGGTCCGTCCGCTTCACCGGGGCCGTGCCCTGGGCCGAGCTGCCCGCGCACTACGGCGCCGGGGACGTCTTCGCGATGCCGTGCCGGACCCGCCGGGGCGGGCTCGACGTGGAGGGGCTGGGGATCGTCTACCTGGAGGCCTCCGCGACCGGGCTGCCCGTCGTCGCCGGGGACTCGGGCGGCGCTCCCGACGCCGTGCTCGACGGCGAGACCGGCTGGGTGGTGCGGGGCGGCTCCCCCGAGGAGGCCGCCGAACGGATCACCGTCCTCCTCGGCGACGCGGAACTGCGGAGGCGCATGGGGGAGCGGGGACGTGAGTGGGTCGAGGAGAAGTGGCGCTGGGACTTGTTGGCGGAGAAGTTGAAGACGTTGCTCTAGCCGGAGGCCGATAATCCGCCGATGCTGCGCGCATGACAGTAAAACTGATGCAGCGTCAGCTGACTAGACGTCAGATCCTTGGTATGGCCGCCCTCCAGACGGCGGCCACTCTCGGCTTCACGCGTGTCGGGCTCCAGTCGGCCCACGCGGACGAGCCCGCCGCGGTCGAGTCCGCGCCCGCCATCGTCGTCGGCTCCGGCTACGGCGCCTCCGTCGCCGCCCTCCGCCTCGGCCAGGCCGGCATCCGCACCCTCGTCCTCGAGATGGGCCGGCTCTGGAACACCGCCGGCCCCGACGGCAAGGTCTTCTGCAACACCGCCAACCCCGACCAGCGCTCCATGTGGTTCCGCACCCGCACCGAGGCCCCGCTGGCCACCTTCCTGTGGCTGGACGTCGTCAACAAGGACGTCAGCCCCTACCCCGGCGTCCTGGACCGGGTGCACTTCGCCAACATGTCCGTCTTCGTGGGCCGCGGGGTCGGCGGCGGCTCCCTGGTCAACGGGTCGATGGCGGTCACCCCGCTCCAGTCCTACTTCGCCGAGCAGTTCCCGACCGTCGACACCGCGGAGATGTACGGCACGTACTTCCCGCGCGCCCGCGCCATGCTCGGCGTCAACACCGTCGACCCGGCCTGGTTCGAGTCGACCGAGTGGTACCGGTTCACCCGGGTCTCCCGGAAGCACGCCCAGAACACCGGCCTCAAGACCACCTTCGTGCCCAGCGTCTACGACTTCGGCTACATGCAGCGCGAGGCCGCGGGCACCGCCACCAAGTCCGCCCTCGGCCAGGAGGTCATCTACGGCAACAACTTCGGCAAGAAGAGCCTCGACAAGACGTATCTGGCGTCCGCGCTCGGCACCGGCAACGTCACCATCCACACCATGGAGAAGGTCACCGGGATCAGCCGGGCGAGCGACGGCAGTTGGGTGCTGAGCGCCGACCGCATCGACTACACCGGCGCGGTCGTCGAGACCAAGCAGTACGGCTGCACCTATCTGTTCCTCGGCGGCGGCAGCCTCGGCACGAGCGAACTCCTGCTCCGGTCACGGCAGTCGGGCACCCTCCCGGCGCTGGACGCGAGCGTCGGGGCGGGCTGGGGGCCCAACGGCAACACGATGCTCGGCCGGGCCAACCACCTGTGGGACACCGTCGGGGCCAACCAGTCGACCATGCCGGTCATGGGCATCGACGACTGGGCCAACGCCGACAACCCCGTCTTCGCCGAGATCGCGCCTTTACCCACGGGACTGGAGCACTGGGTGAGCCTGTACCTGGCGATCACCAAGAACCCGCAGCGCGCCAGGTTCTCGTACGGCAGCGGGGGGCTGGGGCTCGACTGGAGCGCGGCCCAGAGCGCGGTCTCCTCCGGCATGGCCAAGAAGCTCTTCGACCGGATCAACTCCGCCAACTCGACCATCTACCGGTACGACCTCTTCGGCTCCGGCAACAAGGTCTTCGCCGACGACTTCACCTACCACCCGCTCGGCGGCTGCGTGTTGGGCAGGGCAACCGACAACTACGGCCGGGTGAAGGGCTATTCGAGGCTGTACGTCACCGACGGCTCGCTGATCCCCGGCAACATCGGGGTGAATCCGTTCGTCACCATCACCGCGCTCGCCGAACGCACGATGGCGCGGGTCCTCGTGGAGGACACCGCGCCATGACGTACCGTCAGAAGGCTTACTGCTTCGCGTAGATCGCCTCGATCTCGGCCGCGTAGTCCTTCGCCACCACATTGCGCTTGAGCTTCAGGGACGGCGTGAGGTGGCCCGTCTCCTCCGTGAACTGGGAGGACAGAATGCGGAACTTCCGCACCGATTCCGCCTTCGACACCGCGGCGTTGCCGTCGTCGATCGCGGCCTGGATCGCAGCGTTCAGGTCCGCGTCCCCGGCCAGTGACGCCGCGGTGGAACCCGCCGGTTTGCCGTGCTCCTCGGCCCAACGGCCCAGGAACTCCTCGTCGATGGTGACCAGCGCGCCCACGAACGGCCGCCCGTCGCCCACCACCATGCACTCCGCGACCAGCGCGTGCGCCCGGATACGGTCCTCGATCACGGCCGGGGCGACGTTCTTGCCGCCCGCGGTGACGATGATCTCCTTCTTGCGGCCGGTGATCCTCAGGTAGCCGTCCTCGTCGAGGGTGCCGATGTCACCGGTGTGGAACCAGCCGTCGGTGAGCGCCTCGGCGGTCGCGGCCTCGTTGTTCCAGTAGCCCTTGAACAGGTGCTCGCCGTGCAGCAGCACCTCGCCGTCGTCCGCGATCCGGATCACCGAGCCCGGCAGCGGCTGCCCGACGGTGCCGATCTTCGTACGGTCCCAGGGGTTGAACGCGGTCGCGGCGCACGACTCGGTCAGGCCGTAGCCCTCCAGGACCGTGAAGCCGATACCGCGGAAGAAGTGCCCGAGGCGCTCGCCGAGCGGGGCGCCGCCGGAGATGGCGTACTCGCCGCGACCGCCCAGCACGGCCCGCAGCTTGCTGTAGACCAGCTTGTCGAAGGTCTTGTACTTGATCTTCAGACCGAGCGACGGGCCCGACGGGGTGTCCAGCGCCTTGCTGTAGGCGATCGCCGTGTCGGCGGCCTTGTCGAAGATCTTGCCCTTGCCGTCCGCCTGCGCCTTGGCGCGGGCCGAGTTGTAGACCTTCTCGAAGACGCGCGGGACGCCGAGGATCAGCGTCGGCCGGAAGGACGCCAGTTCGTCGGTGAGCTGCTTGATGTCCGGGACCATGCCCAGCTTGATCGGCGCCATCATCGGCGCGATCTGCACCAGCCGGCCGAAGACGTGCGCGAGCGGCAGGAACAGCAGGACCGAGCACTCGCCGGTGCGGAACAGCGGGCGCAGCCGCTCCACGATGTTGCCGCACTCCGCGAAGAAGCTGCGGTGGGTCAGCACACAGCCCTTGGGACGGCCGGTGGTGCCGGAGGTGTACACGATGGTCGCCGGGTCGTCGGCCTTCGCCAGCGAGCTGCGCTCCTCCACGGCCGCGTCGCTGATGTCCTTGCCCGCGCGGCCCAGCTCCTCGACCCCGCCGCCCTCGATCTGCCACACGTGCTTGAGCGCGGGCAGCTGCTCGCGCACCGACTCGACGGCCGCGCTGTGACCGTCCAGCTCCACGACACAGGCGGTCGCGCCCGAGTCGGAGAGGATCCACTGGATCTGCTCGGGTGAACTGGTCTCGTACACCGGCACCGTGATCGCGCCCGCGCTCCAGATCGCGAAGTCGAGCAGCGTCCACTCGTAGCGGGTACGGGACATCAGACCGACCCGGTCGCCCGGCTGCACACCGGAGGCGATGAGCCCCTTGGCGGCGGCGTGCACCTCGGCAAGGAAGGCCGTGGCCGTCACGTCCTGCCACTGACCGCCCACCTTGCGGGCGATGACGGCGACGTCAGGATGCTGCGCGGCGTTTCTACGGACGATGTCGGTGAGATTGCCGTCCGCAGGGACCTCGTACAAAGCCGGAAGGCTGAACTCGCGCAAGACTGCTGCTCCTCATAGGGCGCCGGCGCCACGACGTTGTGTGATGCGACGGTCGGTCCAAGGCTCGGGCAGGTACTCAGGGTTTCAGTAATTGAAAGCTGAGCACGACTGGACTGCCCGGACGTTACCCGCCGGTATGGCTTCTTCGACAGGGGGTCCCGGCGAGATGTTCGCTGCGTCACACGGATTGGGGTTCTCCGGCACAGTAGTCCACCTGCTTACTGACTGGCCAGTAACCGCAGCCCCGGTCGGCACTGTTCACGTATGCCCCACAGGCCTACCCTTGATCGTCATGGCACCCACACCGGCCGGAAACCGGAAGACACGCGTACATGTGGTCAGTGACGTGCACGGCAACGCCCGTGACCTGGCCAGAGCCGGCGAGGGTGCCGATGCCCTGATCTGTCTGGGCGACCTGGTGCTGTTCCTGGACTACGCCGACCACTCGCGCGGCATCTTCCCCGATCTGTTCGGGACGGAGAACGCCGACCTGATCGTGGAACTGCGCACCGCCCGCCGCTTCGAGGAGGCGCGGGAACTCGGGGCCCGCCTGTGGGGCGGGATCGGCGCCGACCGGGCCTCCGTGATCGAGACGGCGGTGCGCAAGCAGTACGCCGAGATGTTCGCCGCGTTCCCGACACCGACGTATGCCACCTACGGCAATGTCGACATGCCGCCGCTGTGGCCGGAATACGCCGGTCCCGGCACGACCGTGCTCGACGGCGAACGGGTGGAGATCGGCGGCTGGACGTTCGGCTTCGTCGGCGGTGGTCTCAGAACCCCCATGCGGACGCCGTACGAGATCAGCGACGAGGAGTACGCGGCGAAGATCGAGGCGGTCGGCGAGGTGGACGTGCTGTGCACACACATCCCGCCAGAGGTGCCCGAGCTGGTCTACGACACGGTGGCGCGGCGGTTCGAACGGGGGAGCCGGGCGCTGCTGGCCGCGATCCGCCACACCCGGCCCCGCTACTCGCTGTTCGGCCATGTCCACCAGCCCCTGGTCCGGCGGATGCGGATCGGGGCGACCGAGTGCGTGAATGTCGGGCACTTCGCGGGGAGCGGCAAGCCGTGGGCG
The DNA here is from genome assembly GCF_040607335.1 of Streptomyces sp. NPDC005303. Taxonomy (NCBI): domain Bacteria; kingdom Bacillati; phylum Actinomycetota; class Actinomycetes; order Kitasatosporales; family Streptomycetaceae; genus Streptomyces; species Streptomyces sp. NPDC005303. The sequence goes on from NZ_JBEXGM010000018.1 coordinate 151,145, forward strand.
CTGGAATGGTGACTCCGTCCGCGCGGTAGCCTTCACGCTGCACAGACGTGCGTACCACCCTTCCTCACCGGACCTTATCTGGAGGAGCCACGGCGATGGCGGAACACACCAGTTCGAGCATCACGATCGAAGCTGCGCCGGCCGACGTCATGGCCGTGATCGCAGACTTCGCCCGCTACCCGGACTGGACGGGTGAGGTGAAGCAGGCGGAGGTGCTCTCCACGGACCCCTCCGGCCGTGCCGAGCAGGTCCGGCTGGTCATGGACGCGGGCGCCATCAAGGACGACCAGGTCCTCGGCTACACGTGGACCGGCGAGAACGAGGTCTCCTGGACGCTCGTCAAGTCCCAGATGCTGCGGCAGCTGGACGGTTCGTACGTGCTGAAGCCGGCGGGGGCGGGGGCGACGGAGGTCACCTACCTGCTGACGGTCGACGTCAAGATCCCGATGCTGGGCATGATCAAGCGCAAGGCGGAGAAGGTCATCATCGACCGGGCGCTGGCGGGTCTGAAGAAGCGGGTGGAGTCGGGGCAGTAGGGGGACGCCGGTTCGCTGTCGGCTGCGGGCCGGTGGGGGCCGGTCGCGCAGTTCCCCGCGCTGGATGGGCCGCGACTGCACCCACCCAGGGGCGCGGGGAACTGCGCGACCAGCCACGACGCGCCCGCAGCCGCAAGACGGCACAGCGAGGCACGTCCCCGGCGTCCGTTACGGTTCACCCCTATGCGCACCATCCTGATCACCGGCCCCGGCGGCAGCGGTCGTACGACGGTCGCCGCCGCCACCGCGCTCGCCGCCGCCCGCGAGGGAACCCGCACCCTGGTGCTGAGCGCCGACCGGACAGACACCCTGGGGGCGGTCCTCGGCGCGAGAACGGGCCCCACCCCCACCCAGGTCACCCCCACCCTCACCGCCTGGCGCCCCGACGCCACCGCCGGTTTCCGCGACGATCTCGCCGCATTCCAGGACCGTGCCTCCAACGTGCTCGACCTGCTCGGCGCCTCCCGTCTGGACCCCGAGGAGGTCACCCCCCTCCCCGGCGCCGAGGAACTCACCCTGCTGCGCGCCCTGCGCGACGCGGCCCTCTCCGAGCGGCACGAGCTGCTCGTCGTGGACCTGCCGCCCACCCAGCAGGCCCTCGCGCTCCTCTCCCTCCCCGAGGAACTGCGCCGCTACCTGCGCCGACTCCTGCCCGCCGAGCGCCAGGCGGCCGCCGGCCTGCGCCCCGTGCTCGGGCGGCTCGCCGGCGTCCCCATGCCCTCGGAGTGGCTGTACGAGACCGCCGCCCGCTGGGACACGGAACTCGGCGCGGTCCAGGCCGTCCTCGCCGACCGGCGGGCCGTCGTACGACTCGTCGCCGAACCCGGGCCCGCCGGCACCGACGCCGTACGGGCCGCGAGCCTCGCCCTCGCCCTGCGCGGCCTGCGCCCCGACACCCTGGTGGCCAACCGCGTCGTACCGGAGGACTGGCCCGCAGGCCTTGTCGCCCAGCAGCGCAAGGCCCTGGAGGAGTGGCAGGAGTCGTACGAGGTCCAGGCCGTCCCGCATCTCGGCCACGACCCGCGCGGCGGCGACGATCTCGGCGCCCTCACCGTCCCCGGGGTCAACGACACGACGTCCACCGTCGAGTGGCCCGTGGCCGATCACCTGGCCGACAGCGGGGTGCTGGTGTGGCACATCCCGCTGCCCGGCGCCGTCCGCGACGAGCTGGACCTGATCCGGCGCGGCGACGAACTCCTCGTCAGCGCCGGGCAGTTCCGCAGGATCGTCCCGCTGCCCTCGGCCCTGCGCCGCTGCACCGTCGCCGGCGCCGCCCTGCGCGAGGGCGAGCTGCGGATCCGCTTCGCGCCGGACCCGGATCTGTGGCCCCGCACCCCGTGAACCACGTACGCCCATTCGGGTAACGTCGTAGAGACGAACCGTAGTCAGGAGGTCGTCATGAGCGAAGAGCTCCCCCCGCCCGACGCCGCGGACCGCGAGCCCGTGGACGCCGTGGACGAGGTGCGGGCGACCGACGCCGACGCGTGGGCGACGGCGGTCGCGGAGGATCTCGCGGCGGAGAAGGCCCGCCGCCGCACCCAGTACGGCCCGCCCCCGGGCTCGGCCGCCGAGGAACTGCGCAAGCTCGTCGACAACGTCGCCGAGAAGCTGTCAGGCATCCAGTCCCCCCTCCTCGGAGGCATCGCCGGACCCGCCGCCCAGCAGGTGGTCAAACAGGTCGTCCAGCAGGCCAAGGCCGCCGTCGAGCCGGTCATCGAGCGCAACCCCGACGTCTTCGACCACCTCGCCGCCGCCGGTGGCGAACTCCTCGCCGCGTACCGCTCCGCGGTCCAGGCGCAGGAACAGCGCTGGAGCCGGCGTGACGACACCCTGCGCGACAAGGGCGAGGACCCCGGCCCCGAACGCATCGACTTGGACTGAAACCCCCTGACGGCAGGGCCTCGGGTACGGTTGGCCGTAGCGGGGCTCGACCGAAACTGAGGGATTCATGGGACTCACCATCGGCGTCGACATCGGCGGCACGAAGATCGCGGCCGGCGTGGTCGATGAGGAAGGCAACATCCTCTCGACCCACAAGGTGCCGACCCCGGGCACGGCCGAAGGCATCGTGGACGCGATCGCCTCGGCGGTGGAGGGCGCGCGCGCCGGGCACGCGATCGTGGGCGTGGGCATCGGTGCGGCCGGATACGTCAACCGCCAGCGCTCGGAGGTCTACTTCGCCCCCAACATCCACTGGCGCAACGAGCCGCTGAAGGAGAAGGTCGAGACCCGTGTCGGCCTTCCGGTCGTCGTGGAGAACGACGCCAACGCGGCCGCGTGGGGCGAGTACAAGTTCGGCGCGGGCAAGGGCCACCGCAACGTCATCTGCATCACGCTCGGCACCGGCCTCGGCGGCGGCATCATCATCGGCAACAAGCTGCGCCGCGGCCACTTCGGTGTCGCGGCCGAGTTCGGCCACATCCGGATGGTCCCGGACGGGCTGTTGTGCGGCTGCGGTTCGCAGGGCTGCTGGGAGCAGTACGCCTCCGGCCGTGCCCTGGTGAGGTACGCCAAGCAGCGCGCCAACGCCACCCCGGAGAACGCCGAGATCCTCCTCGGACTCGGCGACGGCAGCCCCGACGGCATCGAGGGCAAGCACATCTCCATGGCCGCCCGCCAGGGCGACCCGGTCGCCGTCGACTCCTACCGCGAGCTCGCCCGCTGGGCCGGAGCGGGCCTCGCCGACCTGGCCTCCCTCTTCGACCCGTCCGCCTTCATCGTCGGCGGCGGCCTGTCCGACGAGGGCGAACTGGTTCTGGACCCGATCCGCAAGTCCTACAAGCGCTGGCTGGTGGGCGGCAACTGGCGCCCGGTGGCCGACGTCATCGCGGCCCAACTGGGCAACAAGGCGGGCCTGGTGGGCGCGGCGGACCTGGCGAGAGAGCCGGACCCGATCATGTAGGGGTGTCGTCGCCTGCTCAGGGGCGCGGGGCTGTCGCAGTCGGTCCTCGCGCCCCCCATGGGGCGTAGATTGATCCACATGGTTCCGGTCAAAGTCCTGAGCTACAACATCCGCTCGATGCGGGACGACACAGACGCGCTGGCCCGAGTCATCCGGGCCTGCGAACCAGATCTCGTCCTCATCCAGGAAGCCCCCCGCTTCTTCCGCTGGCGCAAGAAACTCGCCAGGCTGGCGTCAGCCACAGGACTGGTCGTCCTCACCGGAGGCGGTACCGCGGCGGGCCCCGCGATCCTCTGCGACCTGCGTGCCACCGTCGAACGCACCGAGGACGTCCTCCTCCCCCTGACCCCCGGCCAGCACCGAAGGGGCTTCGCCACAGCCGTCGTACGACTCGGCGGCGCCCGGCTCGGCGTCCTGAGCTGTCACCTGTCGTTGCGGAAGGACGAGCGCTACGACCAGGCGGGCATGCTCCTCGACCGCCTCGCCGGTATGGGCGTGGAGCACGCCGTCGCGGGCGGCGACCTCAACGAACACCCCGCAGGCCCCGCCTTCACCCGCATCGCGGACAGCCTTCAGGACTGCTGGGCGACCAGCCCCACCGGCGGCGAACCCACCTGGACCCGCACCGAACCCCACCGGCGCATCGACGCGATCTTCGCCACGAAGGGCATCGAGGTGGTCGGCTGCGGGGTCCCCACGGACCTTCCGGGAATCACCGAGGCAGACCTGAGGGCGGCCACCGACCATCTCCCGGTCCTGGCCACCCTCGACATTCCCGCGACCTGAGCCGGACTAGACGACGGCCCCCCGGCCGGGACCCTCGTCGTCCTCGTCGTCCGCCCGCATCCGCGTCACCAGCGTGACGAAGCCGCCCAGGAACCCGCCGATGCCCACCGTGGCCAGCCACCACGTCATCTCCCAGCCGAGCAGCACCGCGACCAGCAGCAGCACCGGCCCGCCGAGCACCCCGAGCCAGGCGAACTTGGCGGTGGTGTCGGCGGCGGGCAGAGGAGGCGGCTCCGGCGGCACGAAATGCCCCTCGTCGTCCTCCTCGAAGTCGTCCTCGGACGGCTCCGGCGCACTGTAGTCGCGCGGCCCGACGCCGGGCGCGAAGGAGACGGAACCGCCCAGCGGCTTCGCCGGCTTCTCGTCCGTCTTCGGTCTGGGCTCCGTCTTCTCCGCCGTCACCGTCGGCTCGTCGTTCGTCTCGGTCTCCAGCAGCGCGAGGTCCTCGACCGACTTGAAGGGCTTCGTGCCCGGCGGGTCCGCCGGCTCCTCGCCATACCCGGCGACGATGGCCGCCCACGCGGCCTCCTCGTCGAACGGGACGCCCTGCTCGTCCGGCTCGCGGTCCTCGCGGTCGGAGTCGTGCTCAGCCACGGGCGGCCGTCCCTTCACTGCCGATGCCGGTGGTGTGCCGGCCGATGAACGCGAGGCTCTCGTCGAAAATCCGCTCCGCGTCATGGTCCAACGTCGCCACGTGGTAGCTCTGTTCCAGCACGATCTCAGTTACGTCCGTCGACGACACCCGGCTCAGCACGCGCGCGGAGTCGGCCGCCGGCACCACGTGGTCCTGGGCGCTGCGCAGCACCAGCAGCGGCTGGGTGACCTGCGGCAGCTCGCCGTCGACCTGGCGGAAGAAGGTGCGCAGGGAGTGCGCCGCGTGCAGCGGCACCTTGTCGTACCCCAGCTCGACGCTGCCCTCCTTCTTGATGTCGCTGGCGATCCCGGGCGCCGTACGGACGAAGTGGCGGGCCACCGGAAGGGCGTACGGCGCGAGGCCGTGCATGCGGTTGGCCGGGTTGACGACCACGACGCCGCGCACCGCGTCCCCGTGCTTGGCGGCCAGACGCAGGGCCAGGGTGCCGCCCATCGACAGCCCCGCCACGAACACCGAGCTGCAGCGCTCGGTCAGGGTGCGCAGCTCGCGGTCCACCTCGGCGTACCAGTCCTGCCAGCCGGTGAGGGCCATGTCCTGCCAGCGGGTGCCGTGCCCGGGCAGAAGCGGCAGGGAGACCGTCAGGCCGCGCTCGGCGAGGTACTGGGCCCAGGGCCGCAGCGACTGGGGGGAACCGGTGAAGCCGTGGCAGAGAAGGACACCGGCCTCCCCGCCCTCATGGCGGAACGGCTCGGCTCCGGGGAGGACCGGCACCTAGGTCTCCTGTTCATGAAAGAAGCGTGAGCAAGTCCAGGTGTGGTTCACCGTACGCGACCGCACTGACACCGACCAGGGCCGTCGGACTGTTTGACAGGGCTCCGGGTTAAGGTCTGTTCGACGAACACAGGAGGCACTCGGTTGTTGTACGGCACGATGAAGGTCGCCATCGGAGGGCCACTGAAGGTCGCCTTCAGGCCCTGGGTGGAAGGCCTCGAGAACATTCCCGCCGAGGGCCCCGCCATTCTGGCGAGCAACCACCTCTCGTTCTCCGACTCCTTCTTCCTGCCCGCGGTGCTCGACCGCAAGGTCACCTTCATCGCGAAGGCCGAGTACTTCACGACGCCGGGGGTGAAGGGCCGCCTCACGGCCGCCTTCTTCAAGGGTGTCGGCCAGCTTCCGGTGGACCGCTCCGGCGCGCGCGGCGCGGGCGAGGCAGCCATCAAGAGCGGCCTCGACGTCCTGGAGCGCGGCGAGCTGTTCGGTATCTATCCCGAGGGCACGCGCTCGCCCGACGGCCGTCTGTACCGCGGCAAGCCCGGCGGCCTCGCGCGCGTGGCGCTCGCCAGCGGCGCCCCGGTCATCCCGGTCGCCATGATCGACACCGAGAAGATCCAGCCGCCCGGCAAGGTCATGCCCAAGCTGATGCGGCCGGGCATCCGCATCGGCGAGCCGCTGGACTTCAGCCGCTACCAGGGCATGGAGCACGACCGTTTCGTGCTGCGCGCGGTGACCGACGAGGTCATGTACGAGATCATGAAGCTCTCCGGCCAGGAGTACGTCGACATCTACGCGACCGCCGCCAAGCGGCAGATCTCGGAAGCGGCCAAGGCCGAGAAGGCCGCCAAGGCGGAGAAGGCGGCCAAGGCGGCCGCCGAGAAGGACAAGCCCCAGCAGCCGACGTCCTAGGATCCTGGGACACGGCGGTCGGGGCCGGGGGTGGGGGACATGGCCAAGCAGGTACGCGTCATGCGCATGTCGGTCGAGCAGCCGCTGTGGCGCGCGCTGACCGGATACCGGGTGCTCACCATGCTGTACGCGGTCGGGCTCTTCGCCAGCCAGTACGACGACTTCGACCGGCCCGGCATCGCCATCGCCTACTACGTCGTCCTGTGCGTCTGGACGCTGGCCACGCTGCCCCGCGTCCAGAACGCGGCCGCGTGCACCAAGCGCTTCCTCGCCGTCGACCTCGCGATCGCGCTCACCGGCATCGTGCTGACCCCGCTGGTCGTCGACCAGCACCACATCGACAGCGGCGGCCCCACGCTGCCGTCGATATGGACCGCCGGTTCCGTCCTCGCGTTCGCCATCAAGGGCGGCTGGCGCTGGGCCGCGCTCGCCTCCACACCGGTCGCCGCCGCCAACCTGTTCGAGCGCGGCCAGCCGGCCCGCGACACCGTCCACAACGTGATCCTCGTCTGGGTCGCCTCCATCGCCATCGGCTACGTCGTCGAGGTCGCCCGCGCCTCCGAGCGCACCCTCGCCCGCGCCCTGGAGATCGAGGCGGCGACCCGGGAGCGCGAGCGGCTGGCCCGGGACATCCACGACAGCGTCCTGCAGGTGCTCGCCATGGTGCAGCGCAGGGGCGCGGTCATGGGCGGCGAGGCGGCCGAGCTGGGCCGGATGGCCGGTGAGCAGGAGGTGGCGCTGCGCACCCTGGTCTCCGGCGGGCTGACGTCCGTCTCCCGGGTGTCGCGGGACGCGGCCCAGGGAGCGGTCGTCCACGTCGTCGACGACGAGCCGGACGACGAGTCGGTCGACGGGGCGCTCGACCTGCGCGCGCTGCTCGCCCCGTACGCCTCGGCGAAGGTCTCCCTCGTGGAGCCCGGCGCCCCGGTCCCGCTGCCCCCGCCGGCGGCGCGCGAGCTGGCCGCGGCCGTGGGGGCCGCCCTGGACAACGTGCACCGGCACGCCGGTGAGCACGCGCGTGCGTGGATCCTCGTCGAGGACGAGCCCGACGAGGTGATCGTGACCGTACGGGACGACGGGCCCGGCATCCCCGAGGGCCGGCTCGCGCAGGCCGAGGGGGAGGGGCGGCTCGGGGTGGCCCAGTCGATCCGGGGCCGGCTGCGCGACCTCGGCGGCAGCGCCGAGCTGATCTCGCCTCCGGGGCAGGGCACGGAGGTCGAGCTGAAGGTACCGAAAATCTCACGGGGGAAGGCAGGACAGCGATGAGTGACAAGGGTCCGATCAAGGTCATGGTGGTCGACGACCACCCCATGTGGCGCGACGCGGTCGCCCGGGACCTGGCGGAGTCCGGTCTCGACGTGGTCGCCACCGCGGGCGACGGCGAGCAGGCCGTACGCCGGGCCAAGGCCGCCGGGCCCGACGTGCTGGTGCTCGACCTGAACCTGCCGGTGAAACCCGGCGTCCAGGTCTGCAAGGAACTCGTCGGCCACAACCCGGCCCTGCGCGTCCTCGTCCTGTCGGCGAGCGGTGAGCACGCCGACGTCCTGGAGGCCGTGAAGTCGGGTGCGACCGGCTATCTGCTGAAGTCGGCGTCGACGGACGAACTCCTGGACGCGGTCCGCCGTACGGCCGTCGGCGACCCGGTCTTCACACCCGGCCTCGCCGGGCTGGTCCTCGGCGAGTACCGCCGCCTCGCCTCCGACCCCGCGCCCACCACCGACCCCGACCGGCCGAAGGCCCCGCAGCTCACCGAGCGGGAGACCGAGGTCCTGCGCCTGGTCGCCAAGGGCCTGAGCTACAAGCAGATCGCCGAGCGTCTGGTCATCTCCCACCGCACGGTCCAGAACCACGTCCAGAACACCCTCGGCAAGCTGCAACTCCACAACCGGGTCGAGCTCGTCCGCTACGCCATCGAACGGGGCCTCGACGACGAGTGAGACGCGCGTCACACTGACCCTTCGGCAGGCACCTGCGGCGAAGGGAACTGTCCATGCGTGTCGGAGTACTGACCGGAGGCGGCGACTGCCCCGGCCTCAACGCCGTCATCCGGGCCATAGTCCGCAAGGGCGTACAGGAGTACGGCTATGACTTCACCGGCTTCCGGGACGGCTGGCGAGGTCCACTGGAGGACCGCGCCGTGCGTCTCGACATCCCGGCCGTGCGCGGCATCCTGCCCCGTGGCGGCACCATCCTCGGCTCCTCGCGCACCAATCCGCTGAAGCAGCAGGACGGCATCCGCCGGATCCAGGAGAACCTGGCCGCGCGGGAGATCGAGGCGCTCATAGCGATCGGCGGCGAGGACACGCTCGGTGTCGCGGCGCAGCTCTCCGACCGGCACGCAGTGCCCTGTGTCGGCGTACCGAAGACCATCGACAACGACCTCTCCGCCACCGACTACACCTTCGGCTTCGACACCGCGGTCGGCATCGCCACGGAGGCCATCGACCGCCTGCACACCACCGCCGAGTCCCATATGCGCGTCCTGGTCTGCGAGGTGATGGGCCGTCACGCCGGCTGGATCGCCCTGCACTCCGGTCTCGCCGGCGGTGCCAACGTCATCCTCATCCCCGAGCAGCGCTTCGACGTCGACCAGGTGTGCGCCTGGATCACCTCCCGCTTCAGGGCGTCGTACGCCCCGATCGTGGTCGTCGCCGAGGGGGCCATGCCCAAGGACGGCGACATGGTCCTCAAGGACGAGTCGCTCGACTCCTTCGGACATGTGCGGCTGTCCGGGGTCGGCGAGTGGCTGGCCAAGCAGATCGAGAAGCGCACCGGCAAGGAGGCCCGCACCACCGTCCTCGGGCACATCCAGCGCGGCGGCACCCCCAGCGCCTTCGACCGCTGGCTCGCCACCCGCTTCGGCCTGCACGCCATCGACGCCGTCCGCGACGGCGACTTCGGCAAGATGGTCGCGCTGCGCGGCACCGACATCGTGCGGGTGCCGATCGCGGAGGCGACGGCGAAGCTGAAGACGGTCGATCCGGAGCTGTACGACGAGGTCGGGGTGTTCTTCGGCTGATCCGGCGAGAGTCGGCCGTGGGTCGTATATTCGGCCCATGGCCGACCAAAGGGAGACGTCTTGGAGATCCTTGCCTTCGGTGTGCAGGCCGACGAGAAGCCCCTGATCGAGAGCGCGTTCGCCGGCCACCACGAGGTCCGCTGCCTGGACGTCTTCCTCAACGAGGACACCGCCCCCATCGCCTCCGGCTACGAGGCCGTCTCCACCAGCGTCAACGCCGAGCTCGGCGCCCGTGTCCTGGAGCTCCTCGCGGCGGGCGGCACGCGGATGATCGCCCAGCGCTCCACCGGCTTCAACAACATCGACCTCGAGGCGGCCGAGCGCCTCGGCCTGACGGTCGCCCGGGTCTCGTACTACTCGCCGTACTCGGTCGCCGAGTTCGCCTGGGCCCTCGCCATGGCGGTCAACCGCCGTGTCGTGCGCGCCTCCACGCGTACGCGTGACTTCGACTTCCGCCTCGACGGCCTGATGGGCCGCGACATGCACGGCCGTACCGTCGGCGTCCTCGGCACCGGCAAGATCGGCGAGGCCTTCACCCGGATCGCCCACGGCTTCGGCATGCGGCTGCTCGGCTGGGACGTCGCCGAGAACCCCGGCTGCCTGGAACTCGGCATGAAGTACGTCCCCAAGGAACAGCTTCTCGCCGAGTCCGACCTGATCACCCTGCACGTCCCGCTGATGCCGGAGACCACCCACCTCCTCGACGCCGACGCCCTGAAGGCCATGAAGGACGACGCGATCCTGGTCAACTCCAGCCGCGGCGGCCTCATCGACACCGCGGCCCTCGTCACCGAACTGCGCGCCGGCCGCTTCGCGGGCGTCGGCCTCGACGTGTACGAGGCGGAGGCGGGCCTGTTCTACGTCGACCGGTCCCTGGAGGCCATCGAGGACGACACCCTGGCCCGCCTGGTCACCTTCCCGAACGTCCTGGTCACCTCCCACCAGGCCTACTACACCGAGGACGCCGTCGGCCAGATCATCGACGCCACGGTGCGCAACGTCCTCGACTACAGGGCGGGCCGCCGCTCCGGGAACGTGCTGGTACCCCGCAGCTGAGCGACCAGCTCCCGTACGACGGCGGCGCCGTTCAGCGTCAGGACCGACTCCGGGTGGAACTGCACCCCGGCGAAGCCCGGCCCGCGCAGGGCGTGCACCTCGTGGGTGGCGCTCCGGCTCACCTCGATGCCGTGCGCGGCCAGCTCCCGGGCGGCCTCGTCGTCGCAGTGCGCCACGAAGCTGTTGTAGAAGCCGACCGTCTCCGGCCGCCCGAACAGGTCGACCGTCGTCTGCGCCCCCTGGTACAACACTTCCTTCCGTACGATCTCCAGCCCCAGCTCGGCCGCGATCAGCTCATGGCCGAGGCAGACGCCGAGCACGCCGTGCCGGTTCTCGCGGATCACCAGCGCGGTCAGCTCCCGCAGGAACCGCATCTTGGGATCGTGCGGGTCGGACGGGTCGCCGGGACCGGGGCCGAGCACGACGGGCCCCTCGTGCGCGAGCACCGCGCCCTCGAGGCCGGGCTCGTCGTAACGCCGTACGGTCACCTCCAGGCCGCTCGACCGCAGCACGTGCGCGAGCATCGCCGTGAAGGTGTCCTCGCCGTCGACCACCAGGGCGTGTCCGGTGAGTTCCCCGGACCGCTCCTGCATCCGCAGCCAGAAAGGGGCGAGGTGCGCGCGGCGCCCGTCGAGCGCGGCCCGCACGCGTGGGTCGTCGCCGAGGCTCACGCGCGCGTGCTCCGCGCGCGGCCGGGACGGTCGTACGCCGAGAGCCGCCAGTACTCCCGCCGCCTTCGCGTGGGTCTCCGCGACCTCGCTCACCGGGTCCGAGCCGCGCACGAGGGTCGCGCCGACCGGGACCCTCAGGTGTCCCTCGGTGGAGATGTCCGCCGTGCGGATGAGGATGGGGGAGTCCAGGGTCTGCGCCCCGCCGGAGTCCCGCCCGAGCAGCGCCAGCGCGCCCCCGTAGTAGCCGCGGCCCCCGACCTCGTGCCGCTCGATGACCCGGCAGGCGTTCTGCACCGGAGAGCCGGTGACGGTCGCCGCGAACATCGTCTCTCTGAGGACCTCCCGCACGTCCAGCGAGGACCTGCCGCGCAGTTCGTACTCGGTGTGCGCGAGGTGTGCCATCTCCTTCAGCCGGGGCCCGATGACGACGCCGCCCATGTCACCGACGGTGCACATCATCTTGAGCTCCTCGTCGACGACCATCGACAGCTCCTCGATCTCCTTGCCGTCGGCCAGGAAGCCGAGCAGATGCTCGGGGGTGGGGCCCTCGGCGGGGTAGCGGTAGGTCCCGCTGATCGGGTTCATGACGACGGTCCCGCCGGTCATCCGCACATGCACCTCGGGACTCGCGCCGACCAGGGTGCGCTCGCCGGTGTGGACGACGAAGGTCCAGTACGCGCCCCGCTCGCCCACCAGGAGCCGCCGGAACAGGGCGAGGGCGTCCGCGCGGGAGAATCCCGGGATCTGCCCCTGGTACGTCCGCCGGATCACGAAGTTGGCGCCCTCGCCGCGCCCGATCTCCTCGTGCAGGACACGCCCGACGATCCCGGAGTATTCGTCGTCGGGGACGTCGAAGCCGCCGTTCTCGACGCGGACGTCATGGGTGGGAAGCCGGGTGAGGGCCTCCGCGAGGGAGAGCGTGTGCGTCTCCTCGGGGGTCAGGACGGCGAGCGGGGTCCCGTCGTCCCGTACGTCGAAGCCGCGCTCGCGGATCTGGCGGTAGGGGACGAGCGCGAGGCCCTCGTCGGGGAGGTCGGCGAGCCGGTCGCAGGTGCTGACCGGGCCGACGAGCAGTTCGACGGTGTTCCCGTCGTGGCCGGGGGTACGGCGGCGGAGCAGGGCGAAGGGGCGGTCGTCGTTCAGCAGGCCTGTCAGGTCCATGGTTCCTCTAACTCCCGATCACTCGATGTCGGTGAGGAACGGCCCCGGAAACGCCGAAGGCCGCCCCTCGGGCGGCCTTCGCGAAGTCTTGCGTACGCGCAGTCAGTGGGCCGCCGGATGAGCGGTCCACCACCAGTTCTGGGTCGTCAGCGCGAACATGCGCCGCACCTTACCCCATGTCCGACCCTCGTACCTCGTGTCTCATTTGCTGGGCAAGGCGCTGGAGCCCCGACACGACCCCGTAATGTTGATGCCGTGACCGTGAACGCTAAGACCAGCGCGAGCGCTGGCAACACCTGGCGAGACCTGCCCGCGGCGCAGCAGCCCGAGTACCCCGACACCGAGGCTCTGCGCGCAGTGATCGCGGACCTCGAGTCGTATCCGCCGCTCGTCTTCGCGGGCGAGTGCGACCAGCTGCGCGCCCGGTTGGCGGCCGTCGCCAAGGGAGAGGCGTTCCTCCTCCAGGGCGGCGACTGCGCCGAGGCCTTCGACGCCGTGTCCGCGGACCACATCCGCAACAAGCTCAAGACCCTGCTCCAGATGGGCGCCGTGCTGACGTACGCCGCCTCGGTGCCGGTCGTGAAGGTCGGCCGCATCGCCGGCCAGTACTCCAAGCCGCGCTCCAAGGGAACCGAGACCCGCGACGGCGTGACGCTGCCGACGTACCGGGGCGACTCCGTCAACGGCTTCGAGTTCAACGAGAAGGCCCGTATCCCGGACCCCGAGCGCCTGAAGCGGATGTACAACGCGTCCGCCTCCACGCTCAACCTGGTGCGCGCCTTCACCACCGGCGGCTACGCCGACCTGCGCCAGGTGCACGCCTGGAACCAGGACTTCGTCAAGTCGTCCCCGTCCGGGCAGCGCTACGAGCAGCTGGCCCGGGAGATCGACCAGGCGCTGAACTTCATGCGGGCCTGCGGGACCGACCCGGAGGAGTTCAAGACCGTCGAGTTCTACTCCTCGCACGAGGCGCTGCTGCTGGACTACGAGTCGGCGCTGACCCGCGTGGACTCGCGCACCGGGCGCCTGTACGACGTCTCGGCGCACATGGTGTGGATCGGTGAGCGCACCCGGCAGCTGGACCACGCGCACATCGAGTTCGCGTCGCAGATCCGCAACCCGATCGGCATCAAGCTCGGCCCGACGACCACGGCCGAGGAAGCGCTGCAGTACATCGACCGCCTGGACCCCGACCGCGAGCCCGGCCGGCTGACCTTCATCGTCCGCATGGGCGCCGACAAGGTCCGCGACAAGCTGCCCGAGCTGGTCGAGAAGGTCTCCGCCTCCGGCGCGACCGTCGCCTGGATCACGGACCCGATGCACGGCAACACCTACGAGGCGGCCTCCGGCCACAAGACCCGTCGTTTCGACGACGTGCTCGACGAGGTCAAGGGTTTCTTCGAGGTCCACAAGGGTCTGGGCACCCACCCGGGCGGCATCCACGTCGAGCTCACCGGTGACGACGTCACCGAGTGCGTGGGCGGCGGCGATGAGATCTTCGTCGACGACCTGCACCAGCGCTACGAGACGGCCTGCGACCCCCGGCTCAACCGCAGCCAGTCGCTGGACCTGGCGTTCCTGGTGGCGGAGATGTACCGCGACCAGTAACCGTCGGTTTCGTCGGAGTGGGGCGCGCGTCCTGATCAGCGACGCGCACGCGCGGCGGCTGAAGGAGTACGGCGCCGAGCTGGCCGGGGACTTCCAG